>NZ_LR027382.1:1637500-1937500 GCF_900604385.1 Alistipes megaguti
GAAACTCCATCGAATGCTTCTCGCCCTGTACGACCGAGATGCCGTGTCCCGGCAGGTCGAGTGTCACGACCCGCACCTCCTTGTACAGATAAGGTACGAAGTCCTCCCAGACCAGCATCGATTCCAGGTATCCGTGCAGCAGGACTATGCATCGGTCGCCCTTTTGCGAGTCGCAGATGTGCAGGGCCGTGGGCCCCGCCATAATGAATTTTTCGATCATCTATCCAGTTGGTTATTCCTCTTCTTCGTCATCGAAATAGTCGAGGGCGGATTCGCGCTTGGCATAGGAACGGTAATCCTCCTCGTCATCCTCCTCCTCATACTGGCTGTAGAGCGTGTGACGTTCCTTACCGCTCTTGCGGAGCGGTTCGAGGCGTTTGGCCTTGCGAAGTTCATCCGTGTCGTGTTCACGGATTCCCTTTTGTGTTTTCATGGGTTGGGAAATGGAAATGGTTGGGAATTAGAAATTTTCGCGCTCGAACGTGCCGCCGAAGACCCGGCGTGCGGGACCTGTCAGACGGACGTCCGTATAGGTTTGCGTGTGTGCTTCGTGGGTGAAACGGACCGAGAGTTCACCGCCGCGGACCGTGATGCGGTAGTGGTGCGTGTCGTGTTGCAGGGCGAAGTTGGTGACGATGGCGGCTGCCGTGACGCCGGTTCCGCAGGCGAGCGTTTCGTCCTCGACGCCTCGTTCGTAGGTGCGTACGCTGAGGGTGCCCGTGCCGGTCACCTGGACGAAATTGACGTTCGTGCCCTGCGGGAAGCGGGCCGTATCGTAGCGGATGGCGCGGCCGCGGGAAACGACATCGACCGCCTCAAGATCGTCGACAAACTCCACGTAGTGGGGAACCCCCGTATTGAGGAACCACCAGTTGTCGCCCGTGCGGATCTCGCGCACGGCGATCATGCCGAGTTCGATTTCGCCGAAGAAGCCCTTTGTCCGGTGGATCCGGGCGGTGTGCAGCCCGTCGGCGGCATCGAAGAACTTGGTTTCGCCGCCGATGCCGAGGTGCTCGGCAAAGAGGGTGAAACAGCGGGCTCCGTTGCCGCACATCTCGCCCTCGGAACCGTCGGCGTTGTAGTAGCGCATCGAGCAGTCGATTTCGGCATTGCGCGCAAGGGTCATCAGACCGTCGGCTCCGATTCCGAAATGGCGGTCGCACAGTCGTGCGATCAACGCCGGATCGGGGGTGAAGAGCCCTTCGCGGTTGTCGATCAGGATGAAGTCGTTTCCGGCCCCTTCGTATTTGGCAAATTCAGTCAGCACCTCATCGGTTGTTTTGGAGCAGCATCTTCGGCCGCAGGTATTTCCGGCCCCTCACGGACGAAGGTTTCTCTCTGGCAAAAATAGTAAAACTTCTAAAAGTTTTGCTACTTTTGTGAAAAAATCGGCCCCGAATTGATGCAAGGTGAGGCCGATTGGTGTGGAAAGAAGAATTTTAATCCGTCAACTCTATGAAAAGTGTGCTGTTCAAGCATCGTTCCATCCGAAAATTCCGGCCGACACCCATCCCTGCGGAGGTGTTGCGCGACTGTCTCGAAGCGGCTACCCGCGCCTCGACGTGCGGCAACATGCAGCTCTATTCGCTGGTTGTCTCCCGTGATCAGGCGCTGCGTGAGCAGTTGGCTCCGTGTCACTTCAACCAGCCGATGGTGACTCAGGCCCCGTGTCTGGTGACGGTTTGCGCCGATATCCACCGTTTCACCCTGTGGTGCGAACAGCGCGATGCCGATCCGGCCTACGACAATTTCGCCTGGTTCCTGAACGCCTCGACCGATGCCCTGCTGGCTGCGCAGAACTTCTGCATCGAGGCCGAGAGCCACGGTCTGGGAATCTGCATCCTCGGTACGACGATCTATACCGCGGGCGACATCTCGCGGATTCTCGAACTCCCGAAGGGAGTGATCCCCCTGACGACGATCGTCGTGGGCTATCCCGACGAATCGCCCGAACTGACCGACCGTCTGCCGCTGGAGGCCGTGGTCCACTACGAGAAGTATACCGACTACACGGCGGCCGAGATCGACGAACTGTGGGCCGAGCGCGAGGAGTCGGAGCAGACCAAACGCCTTCTTGAGGAGAACGGTCTGCCGAATCTGGCCCGTATCTTCACCGAACGGCGCTACGTGCGGCGGGACAATCTGGCCATCTCGGAGAGCTATTTCGCCCTGTTGCGCGAGAAGGGTTTCTTCAACAACCACTGATCATCGCACGTTGCAGGTGGGTCGGTTGTGCCGTATACTGGTTGTTGCGGTGCTGGGCTTTGTCGGCTCGGCCTGCAGCGTCACGCGGCATATCCCCGAGGGAAGCTACTTCCTGCAGAAGGTGCGCATCGAGGCCGACCGCTCGACCCCCCGCAAGGAGCGGATCCCCGCCTCGGAGCTGGAGAAATACATCCGCCAGACGCCGAACAAGCGCTTCCTGGGAACCAACTTCTACGTCTGGCTCTATGAACAGGCCGATCCGGCGAAGGAGAACCGCTGGAACGAGTGGAAACGCAAGATCGGCCAGGCACCCGAACTGCTGGACGTAGGTCTGGTGAAGAAGAGCACCGAAAATCTGAAGGTTTATATGGATTCGAAGGGCTTCTTCCATTCGCAGGCCTCGTTCCGCATCGATACCACCTCGCGCCACAAGCGCGCCACGGTGATCTACTCCACGCATCAGGGGGCTCCCTACCGCATCGATTCGGTCTCGTACCTCTTCCACGACAAGTTCCTCGAACAGATCGTGCTGCCCGACACGGTGCATACGCTGCTGCGGCCGGGGGCGATCTACGACGTCACGGTGCTCGACGCCGAGCGCGAACGGATCACGGCCTATCTCCGCGACCAGGGTTACTACAACTTCTCGGTAAACAACATACTCTATCTGGCCGATACGCTGGGCGGGGACCGCAAGGTCGATCTGCAGGTGGTGATCAAGCAGTATCTGGCGGGTTACGATGCCCGGGGCAAGGCCGTCATGGACAACAATCTGGTCTACCGTCTGGGAAAGATCAACATCTTCCCGGATTACGATCCGACGGAGATCCGCAGCGATACGACGCTGCTTTCGCGTCTCGATACGCTCGATTACCGCGGTCTGAACATCATCTACGAGAAGCGTCCGAGTCTGCGCCCGCGAGTGCTGCGGCAAACCGTGCCTCTCTACCCGAACTACGTCTACAACGCGTCGCGCGTCAACCGGGCCTATGCCGATCTGATGTCGCTGGGCTACTTCAAGAGCACGCGCATCGCCTTCGAGGAGCAGCCGCTGGCGGCCGATTCGAGCAACTACGTCTCCTTCATCGGTTCGTCGGCCGATTCGACGCAGATGCTCTACACGCGTGAGGGGTATCTGACGTGCAATATCCTCTGTACACCGACGCTGCGTCAGAGTGTCAAGGTCGACGTGGAGGGGAGCACCACGTCGAGCTTCTACGGGCTGAAGGCCACGGTGGGCTACCAGAACCGCAACATCTTCCGCGGGGCGGAGTCGTTCGATGTGTCGTTTGCCGCGGGCTACGAGTTCATGAAGGCCCCCGATGCCCGGAAAAAACGGGCCACGGAGTTCGGGATCACGGCGGGTCTGACCTTCCCGCGCTTCCTGGCGCCGTGGCACATGCGCCGTTTCCGCAATGCCAACCAGCCGCGGACGAAGATCGAGGTGGCGGTGAATTTTCAGGACCGCCCCTACTATGCACGCACGCTGTCGAGTGCGGGTCTGACCTACTCGTGGACCAACAACCGCTATTCGAGTTTCTCGCTGCGCCCCGTCGACATCAACGTGATCGACATGACGCGCCCGGTGGATCCCGAATTCCTGGGCAGCACGCAGAACAAATACCTGATCAACAGTTTCCAGACGCAGTTCATCGGCGGCCTGTCGTTCAGCTACAGCTACAACAACCAGCGGAAGAATTTCGGCGGCAACGCCACGACCATCCGTTTCAATGCCGAGACGGCGGGCAATCTGATCGACGCCGTCGAACATGCCTTCTTCGCGCCGGCGGCCGGCAAGGATTACTATACGATCTTCGGAATCCAGTATTCGCAATATTTCCGTACGGACCTGAGCGTCAGCCGCAAAATCATGTTGGGCGATGTGACGGCGCTGGTCGGCCATCTCTACGGCGGTGTGGCCATGGCCTACGGCAATTCGCAGTCGGTGCCCTTCGACCGGCAGTTTTATTGCGGCGGCAGCAACGGCATGCGCGGCTGGACGCCTCGTACGCTCGGACAGGGCTCGGTGCCCGATCCGCACAACGACTACCCCGTGCAGACGGGTGACGTGAAACTCGAGGCCAACGTCGAACTGCGTTTCCCGATCTGGGGCATGATCCACGGTGCCACCTTCTTCGATCTGGGCAACATCTGGTACATCCGCCAGAATCCGGCCGAATACTCCGACGAGGCGGTCTTCCATTTCGACCGGTTCTACCGGCAGTTGGGATTCAATACGGGATTGGGCCTGCGCTTCGACATCAAGTTTGCGGTGCTGCGTCTGGACTGGGGTATTCAGCTCCACAACCCGAACAATCCGGCCGGTGAGCGGTGGATTCACAACTTCAAGTGGAAGAATACGGCGCTGAACTTCGGCGTCGGCTATCCGTTCTGACCTGCCGTTTCCGTCTTTCCGGCTCCTTCTCGGCTCCGGCTCCTTCTCGGCTCCGTCCCGGCCGCCACGTGCCTCGCCTGACTCCCCGGCCGATCTCCCAACCAGACGTTCTCTGTCCGGTTTCTTTCCTCCCTGTCCCGGGCGTTTTCCCGATCTGTTTGCGGTATCTCCTCCCGTCGCGGCCCCGTCAGAAGGGGTAGCCGATGGCCAGGTGGAATCCCAATCCGTCCTTGAAACTGGAGATGTTGTAGTAGCCCCGCTTGTCGGGGTTCGGATAGGGGGTGTGGAGCCCGATGCCGAGGTCGGCGCGGATGACCAGATAGCTGATGTCGTAGCGCAGACCGAATCCCGTACCGAGCGCAATGTCGTTGAAGAAGGTGCTTCCCTGCAGGGCGGCTCCCGGACGGTTGGGGTCCGCCTTCAGCAGCCAGACGTTCCCCGCATCGAGGAAGAGGGCGCCGTTGAGACGTCCCATGATCCCGAAACGCAGCTCGACGTTGGCTTCGAGTTTGAAGTCGCCCGTCTGGTCGAGGTAACCGTCGCTGTCGTCGACGGGCGGGCGGTAGCTGCCCGGACCGATCGAGCGCACGGTGAAGGCGCGGATGCTGTTGGCTCCGCCGATGTAGAACTGTTCGCTGTAGGGCATTACCTCGGAGTTGCCGTAGGCGTAGCCCACGCCGACGAGCAGACGCGTTGCCAGCCAGTTGTTGCGCTGTCCGAGGCGGCGGTAGAACTTCACCTCGCTGACCGCCTTGACGAACTGCGAAAACTGATTGTCGAAGAGTCGCTGGGGATGGTGTTCACCCGCGGCCCCGAGTATGGCCGAGAGCAGGTTCCCCGCTTCGGTGAGGCTGTTCTGCCAGTAGAGGCGTCGGTCGCCCGTCTGCCCGTAGCTGCGGTCGAAAGTGTAGGTGTAGCCGATCGAGGGGACGAACTGGTTGCGGAAACTCATGGCGATCGAGGGGTTCTCGGCCATCGTCTGGTCGAAGCTCGCCGTGGTATGGAGCAGGCGGTTGTAGGTCAGGCGGAAGAGCGTCAGATCGTGGTGGCTGTAGGGCGAACTCTGGAAACGATAGCCGGCCGATCCGCTGAAGGCCACCAGATGGAAGAACTGTGGACGGTTCATCAGATCTGCCCCCAGCTGGAAGGTGGTCGTACCGCCCGGACGCAGCCGCCGCACCCAGCGTGCGGGCAGCAGCCGCCGCGGCAGGTGAAGCGACGTATTGAGCCCCAGTTCGTAGGAGTTGAGCCGCGAGCTGCGGCCTCCGGAGTTCTTGTTGCCGGTCTGCCACTCGTAGGAGCCGTTGAGTTTGACGTCGAGACGCTCGCCGCCGCGGAAGAGGTTGTTGTGGCTCAGTGTCAGGGTGAGCCCCGGTCCGAGGAAGCTGTTCGACTTGGAGGTGACGTCGGTTTCGAGCGCCACCTCGAGCGGGGAGTCCATCTGGGCGATGATCTCCACGTCGAGCGAATCCCCGCCGCGCAGCGAATCGAGCGGTGTGACCGCAAGGTTCACCGAGCGGAAGATCCCCAGTTTGTTGAGTTCGGTCTGGGTCTGGTTCTGGTCCTCGACCGTGAAGAGCTCACCGGGACGAAGCCTCAGCAGGCGGTTCAGCACCCGGGGGCGGACCTTCATCGGCTGCTGAGCGATCACCGTGGCGCGGCGGATCCGCAGCGTGTCGAAGGGCCCCGGACGCAGGTTACGCAGCCGCACGGTGACATCCCCCACACGGTAGGGGCGCAGCACGGCCTGCGGGAGGTTGGGCGTGAGGGCGAGCCGCAGGGCGACGCTTCGCGGGTGGAGCGTCGTGTCGGCCAGATACTCCAGATAGTCGGGACGGAAATAGTAGTAGCCGTTGGCGCGCAGCGTCGAGGCGATGCGTTGTCGTTCGGCGGTGAGCGTGTCGAGGTTGTACTGCGCGCCGGGGCGGAGCGGCGAGGTGTGCTGCAGACTGTCGATCAGGGGCTGCATCGTACTGTCGGCCTTCGGATAGGCGATCTCCCCGTAGTGCCACGGCGGAGCGATGCGGAGCGTATAGTCGACCTTGGCCTTGCGCCCCCGCTTGCGGTAGCGCAGCGAGTCGGAGACCTGCGAGCCGAAGTATCCGAAGTTCTCGAGCGCCTGTACGGCCACCTCGGTGCGCAGTCCGGGCTGGACCTTCGAGATCAGAACGGGCTCCTTGGCCAGCCGCCGGTAGAACCAGTATTTGAACCCCTTTTCGCGCGGGGTGTAGCAGTAGTTCCAGGCCCAGAGCCCGAGCGGGAAGGGGGTGCGCACCCAGGGGGCGTAGAGCGGGTTGTTTGGGGCCACGGAGAGGGGCTCGCGGGCGGCATCCTCGGCCGCCGACGAGAGGACGACCCCCGAATCGGGCAGGATCCGCAGGCGTTTGACCCCCGTGTAGAGGACTTCGCCCTCGGGGATGCGGCGCGTGGTGGAGCAGCCGGCCAGCAGGAGCAACCCCGCCAGGGCGGCAAGCGTGCTATTGAGGATCGTCTTCATGGCTTTCGGGTTTTGGCGTGCGGGGTTTCGACGAGCGGAAAAGATCGCCCAGGCGCGAGAGACGCTTGCGGATGACGAAGCCGACGCCGGTTTCGGTGATCTCACCCTCGAGGATGCTCTCGTAGCCCGTGTGGCGGAAGAGCTTGATATACATGTTGTCGCGTTTGTCGAGCATGTATTCGATCGAGATGTCGTCGATGAGATTCTCGCGGAGGTTCTGCGAGGGGTCGCTGTCGGTGCTGAACTTGCCGCCGATGACCGCCCGGATGCGGTTGCTGAAGAGATTCTTCGACAGCCGGTAGGAGTAGTCCGTGCGCTGGCCGTTGGGGTCGTCCTGGCCGTAGGAGTCGATGCCGAACGAGAGGTCGACCCCCTTCAGGTTGTTCTGCGCCCACTGGTTGAGCTCCTTCTGGATGAAGGTGTTGAGCGGATTCTCCGAGCTGACGCGGGCCGAGGTCCCCGGACCGGTGTAGGTGTTGTAGATCAGCAGGTTCATCGCCTGGTTGGCGCGCTGTTCGGCCGTCAGCGAGTTGAGCTGGTTCTGCATCGTGAGGTCCTCCGGAGCCGAGAGGTCGAAGCTGATGGCCAGATCGGTGAGCGTGTTGCGGATATTGATCGAGATGTTGAAGTTCACCGCGCGGGAGTTTTCGCCGTCCGACGAGACGTTGGCGCGCACGCTCTCCACGGCCGTGATGTTGAACGACGGGTCGGCCACGTCGCCCAGCCACTCGACATAGCCGTCCGGCTGGATGCGGAAGACCTTCTGTGCGATGACCGGCGGATTGTACTGCACGGTGCCGCCCGTGAGCAGGTAGCGGCCCGAGAGGCGCATGTCGCCCAGCGGGTTCATCGTGAAGGAGAGGTTTCCGCCGCCGCGCAGGTCGATGCGGTTGCTGCCGTCGGTCGAGAGGTCGACGGCGGCCTTGACGTCGTTGTTGATGTCGATGTTCAGGGCGACGTCCATGCCGCCGATCCGCACGGGCGGCAGCTCCTCGAAGGCTTCGCGGTTGTCGATCTGGGCGAACGAGACGAAGCGGACAACGTCCTGCGACTGCTGTTTGACCTCGAGCGGCGAGCTCTGCATGACGTAGTTGATGTCCGTGCCGCCGAGCAGGCCCACACGGCCCCGCACGGCCAGTGCATCGACCGGCCCGCGGATCGAGGTGTTCAGGTCGAGATAGGCCTGGCCGTAGACCTCCGTACGCTCCCGGCGGGGAACATTTACGAACTGGAAATCCGAGGCCTGCAGCCGCAAGTCGGCCGTCATGCGCTGCAGGTCGGAGAGGTCGATCTGGCCGTCGATGGTCAGCGGCTGGCGGTTGGGGGCGAGGATGGCGTAGCGGTCGAAGCGCAGGCGGCTCTCGTCGAAGCGAATCGTATCCTCCGAGAGGCGGAACGAGGTGCCGATCATCGGCACGCGGAGCTCCGTGCCGGCAAAGTGCAGGCGTCCGTCGAGCTGCGGAGCGTCGATTGCGCCTTCGGCCTGCAGGCGGCCCGAGAGCGAGCCCGTCAGGCGGAGCATCTCCGCGGGCAGGAAGGCGTCGAAGCGCTGCAGCGGGAGTTCCCGCAGGGCGATTCGCGCATCGAGCGGCGAGGGGGCCGCGGCATCGTAGGAGGCCGTGGCGGCAAGCACCTCGGCCGTGTCGATGGCCAGACGCACATCGGCACGCTGTTCACGACCCTGTCCGTAGCGGGCCCGGAGGGCCAGGTCGCCGAACGGCTGCCGGTCGTAGGCGAGTCCGCCGACCGTAATGTCGCCTCCCAGCGCCAGCGTATCGCGCCCCAGCGTCAGCGAGAGATCGGCTCCCAACTGTCCGTCGACGGGCGGTGCCGAAGGGAGCAGTTCGAGCATCGAGCCGATGCCCAGTCCGGCCATTACGAGGCGGATGCCCGCCGTGCGCGCCGTGGCCGGGATCGAGTGGAGGGCGAAGCGCTGCGAGCCGCGTGTCAGATCGAGATCGGCCTCCAGCTGCCGGTCGTAACGGTAGATGAGGTAGTTGCCGGGATTGACGCTCCAGGGTTCGAATCCGAACTGCGGGTCGGGTTCGAGACTCAGCCGTATGAGCGAGTCGTTCCACGTGAGGTTGAGCCCCGAGCGCAACCCCTCGCGACCGCTGCGGTCCCGCTGGTAGAGGTGCATCGTGGCGGTATTGCCGACCAGATCGCCGCGGAGCCCGGCGGCCGCCACGTGGTCGAGATTTCCCGGGGCGTTGGCCATTCGCAGGGCGTAGCGCATCCGTTGACCCTGTTGCAGCAGCGACATGCCGACGGTGTCGATGTGCAGGTTGCCCGTGGTGAGCCCCTCGACGCGCATGCCGAGGGCCAGCGGCAGCGAGTCGCAGTTCGCGCCGCGCATCTCCATGCGGCGGAAGGCCATGCGGCGCGTGCGCAGAAAGTTGTTCAGGATATTGTTCTGTCCCGCCGTGAGCTGCAGCAGAAAGTCGGGCAGCACGGGTTTCAGCGAGTCCATGTCGAGTTGTTGGGCGCGGACCTGCCGCTCCAGTTCCTCCGTGCTGTGGGGCAGCAGGGCCAGGAAGCGTTCAAGCGATTCGGGGGTGCGGAATTCAAGCTCGAGGTCGCCCGACCGGGCTGCTGCCCGGGTTCGGGCAGAGTCGGTTGCAAATTCGAACGACGTCGGGCGGATCGTCTCCGTCTGCGCGCCGTTGCGCACCCGGATGCTGTCCAGCGCCACACGGGCGGCGTAACTGCCTCTCTGTGTGGCCGAAGCTTCGGCTTCCAGGTCGAAGAGTCCGCCGATCGGCTCGCTGACAAGGCCCAGTGCCGCCAGATCGAACCATCCGACACGTCCCATGAGCCGGGCCTGTTGCCGCTCGCGGGTCAGCCGCCCCTCGAGCCCGAGTGACAGATGCAGCGCCGAGTCGCGATCCTCGATCCGTCCCTGCAGCTGCTGGTCGGCCAGTTCGGCCGTAATCCCTACGCCGCCGAAGTCGCGGCCGCGGTATTCGGCTTGTGAGACCTCCAGCTGCAGCCGGCTCCACGTCGCCGGATCGTATGGATCGAAACCCTTGCCCCGGGCGTCGAGTGCAAGTCCCAGCCGTCCGAGCGAGTCGGCCGGAAGGAAGCTCCCCATCGGGAAGCTGTCGGCGCGGATCGCCGCTTCGTAACGTTCGTGGCGGGCATCGAAACGTCCGTCGATACGGATGCGCCCCTCCTCCGTACGGTGCTGTCCGGCGCGCAGGAGCGAACTCAGCACGTAGTTCTGGCGGTCGATCCGTGCCGTAGCGTCGATTCCGATCCGCCGGGGCAGTGCCAGGCGTCGCCGCAGGGCCGTGTCGGGCAGCATTTCGAGCAGGAAGGCTCCGTTGCGCAACCGACCCCGGATGCGTGCCGAGGCCGTCAGATGCCGGGGATCGAGCGGATAGCGGGCCCGGCCGTCGACGGTCAGCCACAGATGGTCGGGCGAGGTGATCTGCAGGTCGATCCGGCGAAGATCCTCCAGCGTTCCGTCGGCCGTGAGTTCCATGCCGATCTGCCGGTTGCGCAGCGCGGCGGGCAGCAGCGCGGGGATGAGCCGGGCCACATCGTTCGTTGCCAGGTCGGCCCCGAGCGAAGCCGTCAGCGGGGTCTGCGGCTCCATCTGCAGAAGACCGCCTCCGGCCTCCATGTTGGCCGTAAGGCGTGAGGCTGCGGTCGCGAGCGAGAAGTCCGTCAGGCGGATTGCCGTCGAGTCCATCGAAAAGCGCCCCCGGGTCTGCTCGACCTCCAGTCCGCACCGCTCCCGGAAGGCCAACTGCCGGATCCGCAGCGCCAGATCGCTCCCCCGGCTGTAGAGCGAGTCGATGGCGATATGGACTCCCGAGAGTTCGATCCATGCCGGATCCAGCCCCTCGGTCGGCTGGTGTCCCGCCGTGCCGTATGTCAGTTGATTGTCGTTCAGCTCTATGCCGCCGACCCGTATGGTCCAGGGCGCCGATGCCGGTTCGCTCGCCGGAAGGTCACTCTCGGCCGGAGTCTCCTTTGCGGCCGAAGCTTTACCCGCCCGATTGCCGCCGTTGGCTATTGTAATCGGAGGGGTGCTGTTGTTATCCGAGGTGCTGCGGCCGTCCGGGTTGTCGCTGTTATTCGGGTTGCCTCCGTCGATTGTTGCGGAGCCCTCTCCGGTCGGCGTTCCGGCCGGAGAGGACGCTGTCAGCCAGGCGTAGCTCCCACGGTCGAGTTCGACGCGCGTCACCTCGACCTGCTGGCTTCCCAGCCCGACACGGCAGCTGTCTACACCCCCTTCGGCCAGTCGGACGGTCAGCTCCGAGCCGTCGCTCTCCATGGCAAAGCCGGTTTGGCGGATCGAGAGCCGATTCACCGCGATTTCCCACCCGAGCGGAGCCGTCGTGTCGGGCTTCTCGACCTGTTCGCCGGAGCCCGTTCGGAGCCGTATTGAGGCGCTGTCCAGCGCAATCCGTCGGATCGAGGCCTGCTCCTCGCGCAGGGCCGCCCGGGCTTGTTCCACCCCGAAGCGTGCGGCCGCGATCCGCATGTCGAAACCCGTCGCGGTGTCGTGGTAACGGGCCTTCAGCCGTTCGATCGTCAGATCGCGCAGCACGGCCTGGCGGCGGATCAGCGGCCAGGGATCCACATCCAGCGTCAGCCGGCCGCAGTCGACCAGCGTGTCACCCCGGTCGATGAGCCGCACTTCGCCCACCGCAAGCCGCAACGGAAAGCCAAGTCGCAGACTTCCCACCGAGAGTTCCATGCCAAGTGCCTTCGAGAGCGGTTTCACGGCTTTGCGCCGTGCGAAATCCTGCACCCACGGTACATAGAGCAGTCCAATGACGACGAACAGCGTCGCCACCACGGCCAACAGACTCCATCCCGTATATTTGAGGAACTTTCTCACGATCAGCCTACGCCCGGCGGAATTTTACTGCAAGGTACAAAAAGCGGGCGATTAATCCATCGCCCGCCCGTGAAAAAACGGCTCTAAAGTGGTCTCTCGGATCCGCCCCGGTATCACACCCGGCCTCTTCCCGGCCTCTTCCGGTCGGTCTTTTCCCGGCTACTCCGGGTCCGGCCCTTGCCGGCACCTCGTCTCACCCTCTCTCCGGCCCCTATTGCTTGGCCTTGTACTGTGAGGGGGACATGCCGGTATTGCGCTTGAAGTAGCTTCCGAAGAACGACTGGTTCGGGAAGTTCAGATAGTAGGCTATCTCCTGCACGCTCATCGTCGAATACTTGAGCAGCGTCTTGGCTTCGAGGATGACAAAGTTGTCGATCCACTCCGAAACCGACCGGCCGCTGATGCGCTTGATCAGTGTAGTGAGGTATTTCGGCGTGATGCACAGCTGTCGGGCGTAGAATCCGACGCTGCGCTCCTGCTTGTAGTGCTCGCTCAACAGTTGCGTGAACTGTCTGAAATACTCGTTGGCACGGTTGTGCGAGGAATTCTCCAGCTCGGGATGCTCGGCAAGGTAGCGTTGCAGAATCTCTCCGATCTTGTAGATTGTTCCGGCAATCAGACCGCCGATGATCTCGGCCGAGAATTCGCTCTCCGGACCCTTTGTCTCCTGTTCGATCAGCGAGATGAAGTTGCGCAGCGCCTGGCTCTCTTCGCGGGAGATCTCCAGCGAAGGGCGTGAGGCGAATTGCAGCAGCAGTGGCAGCAGATGCTTCGTGTCGATGTTGATCCGTTTCATGAAATCACACGAGACGGCCATCACATGGGCCTTCATCCCCTCGACGGACTGCGCCTGCAGAATGCTGTTCGGCGCAATGATGAACATCGTGTCCTTTCTGATCGTAAACTCATGAAGGTTGACCAGTCCCGAGGATTCGCCTTCGGTGCCCACTCCGATGATGAAGGCGTTGATGCGGCACGGAAACCGGAAAGCCTCCATGTGCGAGTCCGTACTGGCGGCGATGCACTCGCCCATCAGTCCCGGACGGCTCTCTCCGCCGGCCATGGTGATCAACTCCTGGAGGGTAAAGTGGGAGATCGAAGCTTCCGAGATCTCTTTGTTCATGATATTGCTGTGGTTTGTGGTTCTTGTATACGACCATAACGTAAAAAGAGGCGGATTCGTCTATTCGGATGACATATTGAACACTCCGCAGGATGTTTCGGGGAGAATCCGGGGCCATTTTGACGAAAATCCGACAAAAACAAGCGCCGGTCCGCAATGGATCGGCGCTAGGGTATCTTGCTCGGAACAGATTTCTGACTATTTGGCTGCGGGAGTCTCGGTGGCAGCTGCGGGGGTCTCGGTGATGCCGAGCTCCTTCTTTACTTCGGGGGCGATGTCGGTCAGCGAGGCCTCGTCGAAGTAGGCCAGCGAACCCGTTGAGGTGTCGAAGACTACCAGATAACCGCCTGCGGCCGAGATCTTGTCGATGGCGTTTTTTGCCTTCTCGATGATCGGGGCCAACAGTTCGTTCTGCTTCTTCTGATACTCCTGCTGAGCGCGGCCCTGGAACTCCTGGATGCGGCCCTGCAGATCCTGCAGCTCCTTCTCCTTCATCTCCTTGGCCATATCCGTCAGCGTGTTGTAGTTCTTCTGGTAATCCTGATATTTGGTGTTGAACTCAACCTGCATCGTTTCGATGTTGTCCTGAATCTCCTTGCCGTAAGCCTCCATGTTGGTCTGCATGGTTTTGGTCTCGGGCATGGCCATGATGATCTCCTGGGTGTTGATGCGGCCGAATTTCTGTGCGAAGAGCGACGTGGAGCCCATCAGCAGAGCAACCGCAAGGGTTAATTTGATAGCTTTTTTCATAAAATTGATGCGTTAATGTTTTGATGTCTATTTTTGTTTCAGAAGGTCGATGACCTGCCGGGTGCGCTCCACCGTGGGGTTGTTGTAGAGCAGCGTGGGGTTGTTCGACGAATCGAGCACCAGATCGGCGCCGACCTCCTTGGCGTAGGCCTCGATCCGGGCGAAGACCTCCTTCTGGATCGGGGTGATCATCTTGATGCGGGTTTTCATCAGCGTACCCTCCTTGCCGAAGAGGCTCTCCTGATACTGCTGAGCCTCCTTCTCCTTCGCAAGGATCTCGTTTTCACGGGCCTGGCGCGCGGCCGACGAGAGCGATGCCTTCTGGTACTGGTAGTTGTTGTAGAGGGTCTCCACCTCGGCGAACTTGGCATCCACCTGATCCTGATACTGTTTGGCCAGCGAGTCGAGCTGTTCGATGGCCGTGTTGTAGGCATCGACCGACTTGAAGATCTTTTCGCTGTTGACGATTATGTAATTCTGTGCGGAGACGATTCCCGCCGTGAGTATGGCCGCAGCCATGAGAATCAGCCGTTTCATAATTTGAAATTTTAAGTGGTCAATTCCGGAAATCCGGGGTTGTTGTCGTAAATATAACTCTTTTCTTTCAAATTTATTGCCAGCCAAGGCTTAGAATTGCTGACCGAGCACAAAGTGGAACTGGCTTCCGCTCTTGGTGGTCGAGTTGGCGGGGGGATCGAAACCGTAACCCCAGTCGATGCCGAGCATGCCGACCACCGGCAGATAGAGCCGCACGCCGAAACCGGCCGAACGCTTGATCTTGAAGGGCGAGAACTCCTTCCACGAGTCGAAGGCATTACCGCCCTCGAGGAAGCCCAGTACGTAGATCTGCGACGAAGGCTTCAGAATGATCGGATAACGCAGCTCGGCGGTGTACTTGTTGTATCCGCGCGAGTAGTAGTTCGTCGGGTCGAGGGCGCCGTCCTCGTAACCGCGCATGGCGATGATGTCGATACCGTAGATGTTGTATCCCGACATGCCGTCGCCGCCGACCTCGTAACGCTGGAAGGGCGAGACCTTGTTCTTGTTGTAGCTGCCCAGGTAACCCATCTCGGCCTTGAGCATCAGCACCAGGTTCGAGTTGTTGAGGAATCCCTGGAACCACTGCGCCTTGAACTGCCACTTGTGGAATTCGACCCATCCGTAGCGGTCCTGGTCACTCATCGACTGGTCGGAGTAGTCCTTTCCGTCCCAGAGCGAGTAGGGGAGCGTGGCCTGCACCGAGGCGCTGAATTCCGAACCGCGGCGCGGGTAGATCGGCTGATCGACCGAGTTGCGGCCGAAGACGAGCTTGAGCGACAGCAGGTTCGAGTTTCCGTTCTCGACGACGAACCCGGTCCAGTTCTTCAGGTTATAGCGTTCGTAGCTGGCCTCGGCGTAGAAGGTGAAGTAGGGGTCGGGCCAGTTCAGACGCTTGCCCAGACCGGCCGCAACACCGTACGTGCGGAAGTACTGCGTGGCGGTCTGCCAGATGTAGTAGGCGTTGTTCTGCTCGGAGATATGGGCCGAGAAGGTGAACGAGTTGGGCTTCTTGCCGCCCAGCCACGGATCGGTGAAGCTCAGCGCAAAGGCCTTGTAGTAGGTACCGTTGGTCTGGGCCGAGAGCGAGAGACGCTGGTTCTGACCCATCGGGTAGGGACGCCAGGCGCCCTTCTTGAAGAAGTTCTTCACCGAGAGGTTGTTGAGCGTGATGCCGACCGAACCCACGAAGGTGCCCGAGCCCCAGCCGCCGGCGATGTTGAACTGGTCGGAGGCCTGCTCCTCGAGCGGCCAGTTGATGTCGACCAGTTCGTTGGTGACGGGTTTGATGTCGGGCATGATGGTCTCGGGGTTGAAGTGGCCCATCGAGCCCAGCGTACGGATGGTCTGCATCAGCAGCGAGCGGTTGTACAGCTCGCCCGGACGCGTGTACAGTTCGCGGCGGATCACCTCGTCGTCGACGCGCTGGTTGCCCGAGATGCCGACGTTGTTGATCGTGAACTGCTTGCCCTCGAAGACCTTCACCTCGATGTCGATCGAGTCGGCGCCGATGATCGTCTCGGCGGGTTCGATCTGCGACATGAGGTAGCCCTCGTTCTGGTAGAGCGACGAGACGGACATCTCCTCCGGGTTGGACTCCTTGCCGATACCCAGACGTTTCTGCATCGTCTTCTTGTCGTACGTGTCGCCCGTCTTGACGCCGAACATGCGCTGCAGGGCGTCGGTTTCGTAGACCGAGTTGCCGACCCACGAGACGTTGCGGATGTAGTATTTGTTGCCCTCCGAGACCTCGAGGTCGATGCCCAGCCGCTTTTCGTTGATCGGGTAGATCGAGTCGCGGATGATCGTGGCGTTGCGGTAACCCTTCGAATTGTAGAAGTCGATCAGAAGCTCCTTGTCGGCCGCATAGTCCGATTCGTTGAGTTTGGCTCCCTTGAAGATGTTGATCGATTTCTGGTGGGTCTTCTTGAAGGTGCGGCGCAGCCGCTTGTCGGGGAACTGCGTGTTGCCGATAAAGTCGATACGGCCGATCTTGACCTTCTCCTTGCGGTCGATCAGGAAGGTGACGTTCACGGCCTGGCCCGGACGCAGCGTGTCGTTGTCGATGCGCACGTCGACCTCGGTATTGCGGAAGCCCTTTTCAGCCCAGTAGTCGTGGATGAGCTTCTTGTTCTTGTCGATGACGTAGTCGGAGAGTTCGCTGCCGCGCTTGAGCTTGAGTTTCTCGAGCAGATCCTTCTGCTTGCCCTTGGAGATTCCCTCGAAGGCCCAGTTGTAGACGCGGGGACGCTCCTTGAGGAAGACCTCCAGGTCGAGGCTGTCGCCCTCGATTTCGGCGCCGATCTTCACGTCGGAGAAGAAGCGCTGGCTCCAGAAACGCGTGATGGCGTTGGAGATGAAGTTGCTGGGCAGGTAGATCGAATCGCCCTCGATCAGTCCGGCCGAGGATTTCAGCACGTCGGGGTTGAGGTATTTGACACCGTGGACGTTGATCTTGCGGATGTAGTAGAGTTTGGGGTCGCCCGAACTCTTGAACATGGGAGCGTTCTCGGAGAAGGTCACTTCGCGGAGTTGCGTGGAGTCCTGCGGAGCCGGCTCCTGAGGTTTCTGTTCCTGGGCGGACATATTCGCGCAGCAAAGCGTCATGAAGAGGGCTGCTGCCGTGAATATCTTACCTGAATAGTTCATCTGTCGTCTTTTGTCTATTGTCGACTAACTTTTTTCGATCATTTGTCTTTCACCAGACCGAAGCGGCGGTCGCGGCGGGCATACTCCTCCAGAGCGCGGTCGAAATCCCGTTCGGTGAAGTCGGGCCACAGCACCTCGGGGAACCACAGTTCGGCGTAGGAGGCCTGCCAGAGCAGGAAATTGCTCAGACGCTGTTCGCCGCTGGTGCGGACGATCAGGTCGGGATCGGGCCACGGGGCGGTGTCGAGCGACTCGCTGAGGGTCTGTTCGGTGATGGCCTCGGGGGCGAACTCTCCGGCGGCCACGCGGCGGGCGATCTGTTGCACGGCACGGGTGATTTCGCTGCGCGAGGAGTAGTTCAGTGCCAGAATCAGGGTGAGGACCTTTCCGTCGGCGGTCTGCTTCTCGATGCTCTCCAGCGCCGAGCGGACCTTTTCGGAGAAGCGGCTGCGGTCGCCGATCATGCAGACGCGCACGCCCTGGCGGATGAGTTCCGGCGCCTCGTTGCCCACGCACTGGCAGAAGAGCTCCATCAGGGCATCGACTTCGGCAGCGGGGCGTCCCCAGTTTTCGGTCGAGAAGGCGTAGAGCGTCAGATAGCGGACGCCGTTGCGCACGGCGGCGCGCAGCGAGGCACGGACGGGTTCGATACCGGCAGCATGACCTTCGCTGCGGTCCTTGCCGCGCAGTTCGGCCCACCGGCCGTTGCCGTCCATGATGATGGCGACGTGTTGCGGTATGCGTTTCTGCTCGCTCATATAGGGGACAAATATAGGGAAAAATCTGTTAACTGCTGGAAAAAATCGATAAATGATTATCGGATCGGCTCAACTGCGGATGTCGATTCCCCACATCATCTTATCCCGTAACGTGTCGTAAAAGGATATATTGTGCGGTATGGCGAGAAAAATCGTCTGTTCGGCGCGGCGGATGGTGAACGTGGCTCCGTGCGAAACGGGGTAGTTGCGGTTGTCGAGCGTGACGAAGGCATCCGAGCGGCGGGCGTCGACGCGCAGCGTGATGACGGCCGTGTCGGGGATCACCACGGGGCGCATCGTGAGGTTGTGCGGCGCCAGGGGCGAGAGGGTCAGGCAGTGGCACGTGGGGGCCACGACGGGACCTCCGGCACTGAGCGAATAGGCCGTCGAACCGGTCGGGGTGGCGACGATCAGTCCGTCGCCGTGGTAGGTGGCGACCATCTGCCCGTCGACGAAGGTCTCCACGGCGATCATGCCGGCGCCGTGGCGCTGGACCGTAAATTCGTTCAGGGCCAGCTGCGTGTCGGGCTGGCGCGAGAAGTCCCCCTCGATGTGGAGCTGCGAGCGGGGTTCGGTCTGCAGCCGTCCCTCGGCAATGTTTTTGAACAGGTGGTCGAAGCCGGCCTTGGGGGCGCTGGTGAGGAATCCGAGGTGGCCGGCGTTGATGCCCATGACGGGGATCGGGGCGCCGCACAGCCGGTGCACCCCTTCGAGCAGCGTGCCGTCGCCGCCGTAGCAGACCATCACCGTACCGTCGGGCTGCCGGCCCACGTGCCGGCGGTAGATCTTTTCGGGAGGTACGGCCTCGCCGAGTGCCTCCTCGATCAGCGGTGCAAACTCCTCGTTGACCGCGAAATTGAATCCGAAACGGTGGATGGATTCGAAGAGCCGGCGGATCTCTCCGGCGGTGTGGGCGACCAGGGGCCGGGAAAAAAGTATGATTTTCATCGGCGGAGTTTCGAAAAAATACGTAACTTTACCACGTCGGAAAAAGCCCTCGTGCAGTCTTCGACAACGGCTTCGGCATTCCGGGCTTCCGGCATATCGAGAGCAAATATACGGATTTTATGACAAAGTTGAGTGTAAACATCAATAAGATTGCCGTCATCCGCAACTCCCGGGGAGGGAATCTTCCGGACGTGATCCTCGCGGCGCGCAACATCGAGCGTTTCGGGGCCGACGGCATCACGGTACACCCGCGCCCCGACGGACGCCACATCCGCTACGACGACGTGCGGAATCTGAAACGGGTGCTCACCACCGAATTCAACATCGAGGGCAACCCCATTCCGTCGTTCATCGACCTGGTGACGGAGGTCGTCCCGACGCAGGTGACGCTGGTCCCCGACGCCGCCGACGCCATTACCTCGAATGCCGGTTGGGATACGCTTGCCAACCGTGAATTCCTGAGCGAGGTGACGCGCCGCTTCCATCGGCACGGCATCCGCGTCTCGATCTTCGTCGACCCCCTGCCGGCGATGGTGGCCGGGGCCCGGGCATGCGGCGCCGACCGCGTGGAGCTCTACACCGAGGGGTATGCCAGCCGGTATGCGCAGAATCCCGAGGCGGCCGTTGCCCCCTACGTGGCGGCGGCCGAGGAGGCGCGGCGGCAGGGGCTGGGGCTCAATGCCGGTCACGACCTCTCGCTGGAGAACCTCCGCTACTACATCTCCCGCATCCCCTGGACCGACGAGGTCTCGATCGGCCATGCGCTGATCTGCGACGCCCTCTACTACGGGCTGGAGAATACCGTGCAGCTCTACCGCCGCGAACTGAAAACCGTACAGGAATGAAACGACTGCTGCTTCTTGCCGCGGCCCTGCTCGTTGCGGGGGCGGCCTTCGCTCAGGGGGAGTATCACTTCCAGCGGCGAAGCCTTTTCGACGTGCTGCCGCTCCACTCGAGCGACATCGTCTTTGTGGGCAATTCGATCACCGACGGCTGCGAGTGGGCCGAACTCTTCCAGAACCGCCACGTCAAGAACCGCGGCATCAGCGGCGACCGTTCGGACTGGCTGCTCGGGAGGCTCGACTCGATTCTGACGGCCCATCCCAAGAAGCTCTTCCTGATGATCGGCACGAACGATCTGGCGGCGGGACGCACGCCCGACGAGATCGTGCGCGACGTCGAGCGGCTGATCGACCGCTTCCAGCGGGAGTCGAAATGGACGAAGATCTACGTACAGAGCATCCTGCCGGTCAACGGCGAGGGATTCACGAAATACCGCAGCCATTATGAACACGCGCATCTGATCGTCCCGACGAACAAGCGTCTCGAGGCTTTGTGCCACCAGAAGGGGGTCACCTATCTCGACGTGTGGGGGGCGCTGGCCGACGACGAGGGGCGGCTCGACCGCCGTTATACGAATGACGGCCTGCACCTGATGGGGGCGGGTTATCTGGTATGGCGCGATGCGATCAGGATCCATGTCAAGTAACCGCGTGTCGCTTTCGAATCCGATATTCCGTCAGATCTCGCGCCTTGCCGACGAGCAGGGGGTGCGGGCCTTCGTCGTCGGGGGCTACGTGCGCGACTACTACCTGCGGCGTCCGTCGACGGACATCGACGTGGTGGTCGTCGGGAGCGGCATTGCGCTGGCCGAGGCCCTGGGCCGCGAGTTGAGGACCAGGGTGTCCATCTTCAAGACCTTCGGTACGGCCATGGTCCGGGCTCGCGGCATCGAGGTGGAGTTCGTGGGGGCCCGCAAGGAGTCCTATACGCACGATTCGCGCAAACCGGAGGTCTCGCCCGGAACGCTCGAGGATGACCAGCGCCGCCGTGACTTTACGATCAATGCGATGGCCTGGTCGCTCAACGCCGAGACCTTCGGCGAACTGGTCGATCCCTTCGACGGGATGTCCGATCTGGAGGATTGCATCATCCGCACGCCGTGCGATCCGGACGTCACCTTCTCGGACGATCCGCTGCGGATGATGCGCGCCGTGCGCTTCGCCGCGCAGCTGGGCTTCACGATCGAGGAGGAGACCTTCGACGCCATTGCCCGCAATGCCGAACGCATCCGCATCGTTTCGCGCGAGCGGATTGCCGTCGAACTGAACAAGATCGTCGCCTCGCCCGTCCCCTCGATCGGTTTCGAACTGCTCGAAATGACGGGTCTTCTGAAGCTGATCTTCCCCGAGATGCACAACCTCAAGGGGGTCGAGCGCCGCGGCAAACACGCCCACAAGGACAACTTCATCCATACGCTGAAGGTGCTGGACAACGTGGCGCGGCGTTCGGACGATCTGTGGCTGCGCTGGGCGGCGATTCTGCACGACATCGGCAAGCCGCTGACCAAGGCTTACGACCCACGCGTGGGGTGGACCTTCCACGGCCACGAGGTCGTCGGTTCGAAGATGGTGCCGGCGATCTTCCGCCAGCTGAAGCTCCCGTTGAACGAGCACATGAAGTTCGTCCAGAAGCTGGTTTTCCTCCACCTGCGGCCGATCATCCTCTCGGAGGATCTGGTGACCGATTCGGCCGTGCGGCGGCTGTTGTTCGAGGCGGGCGACGACGTCGAGGCGCTGATGACCCTCTGCGAAGCCGACATCACCTCGGGCATCGACGTCAAGGTGAAACGTTATCTGGCCAACTTTGAGCTGGTGCGCCGCAAGATGAAGGATCTTGAGGAGCGCGACCGGATCCGCAACTTCCAGCCGCCGATTACGGGTGAGATCATCATGCAGACCTACGGCATCGGCCCCTGCCGCGTCATCGGCGAGATCAAGGAGGTGATCAAGAATGCGATCCTCGACGGCGAGATTCCGAACGAATACGGGGCGGCCTACGCACTGATGGAGCGGCTGGCGACGGAACGCGGTCTGGTCAAGGCCGGAGAACCGGCACAGGCGGATGCTTCCGCCGAGCCCGGGGCCTGACGGAGCGGAATCCCGGAGCGAAAGAGCGAAGAAGGGCGAAACCTTTTTGCAGGTTTCACCCTTCTTTTGGATGAATACCTCCGACGTTTCTGGATTCTCTGGCTGTCTTCCCGGTTTTTCGGCTTCTCCGGCTCCTCTGGCGTCCCGGCTCCTCTGGCGTCCCGGCTCCTCTGGACCCCGCACCTCTGTCCTCTCGGCACCTCTGTCTTTTCGGTTTCTCGGCTCCTCCGTCTTTCCGGCACCTTGGGCTCCCCCGGCTTCTCGGTCTTTCGCTTGGCTCCTATTTTTCGGCGGCCGGTTTTTCGGTCGTCTTCTTCTGCGCCTTCTCGGCCTCCAGCTGGGCGCGGGACTTCGACTTGGTGACCAGCCATACCCCGACAAAGACACACAGCGCAGCGAACCCCTTGGTCGGACCGAACGTATCGAGCCCGATGGCTACGGTGAAGAGCACGGCCACCACCGGCTGCACGTAGTTGTACATCGAGACGACCGTCGGCCGCAGATAGCGCTGTGCGATGGGGACCAGCAGGTAGGAGAGGAACGTGGCCCCGATGACCACGAAGGCGATGCCGCCCCACGTGCGCGGCGAAAGCGATGCGTAGTCGACCTCGATGAGCGGTCGGTAGTAGATCCCCACGGCGACGACGGCCGCAAAGAGAAACATCCACTTCATCGAGGTGACGGGCGAATAGCGTACGATGACATCGCGGAAGGCCGTGAGGTAGGTGGCATAGCTGATGGCGCTGACAATGCAGAGAATGTCGCCCTTGATGCTCGAGGTATGCCCTGCGCCGTGCTGGCTGGCCAGTACCAGAATCACGGCCCCGGCGCATCCGAGAAAGACGCCGCCGGCCTTGAGCCAGGTGATCGGTTCGCGCAGGAAGAGCGTGGCCAGGACCATCGTCAGCACGGGAACGATCGTCGAGATGATCGAGGTGTCAATCGGCGAGGTGAGCGACAGCCCCCAGAGGAAGAGCATCTGGTTCAGCTGGATGCCGAACAGCGAGGCGAAGAACAGCAGCACGATGTCGCGGCGCGAAACCCGCTCGCGGGGCAGGAAGAGCGATGCGGCCCAGAAGAGCAGTGCCGCCCCCACCATGCGGTAGACGCTCATGGCAAAGGGGCTGATCCCCGAGGGGTTGGCCGCCGAGACCAGTACGCTTTTGCCGATCGGGGCGTTGAGACCCCAGATGATGTTGGCGGCCCAGAGGGCTGCATGACCTTTGAGTTTTCCTTTGTCCATCGTCGCGTAGGGTGTGAATGGAAGGAATTTACGGTTGTTTGATCCTGGCGCCGGCCCTCTTTGCGGGCCGAATGCCGCGGCAAAGATACGTAAAAATCGGTTCGGTGCGAAAATTGCCGGGTGAAGCATTCGTGGGAAAGACGCATTATCACTTCGACCTGATCTTCGCCAACCTCTTTTTCGGAGCGGACTTTTCGTTCTATGTCTCGCTCACGCGCAACTGGCTGGATTTCGAACAGATCTTCATGTTGCAGGTCCTTTCGGCGGCACTGTTTTTCATCCCCTTTGCGCTGTTTTCGCGCGGAGCCTTCCGCCTCGGGTGGCGCGATGCCGGGAAGATCCTGCTCGTCTCGCTGCTGGTCGTCTACGGATGGATGTACCTGCTGCTCAAGGGGGCGTCGGTCACCTCGCCGATCGACGCTTCGGTCATCGCGACGCTCGGTCCGGCCATCACGCTGCTGCTGGACCACCTGTTGCATCCGCACCGCTATCTGCCGGGACGCGCCATCGGGATCGTGATTTCGCTGCTCGGGGCGGGGATTCTGCTCTTCAACCAGGGCTTCGAGCTCACGCGTGGCAGCCAGGCCGAAGGCAATCTCTTCGTGCTGCTGGCCGTGGTGGCCATAGCCGCCAATACGGTGCTGATCAAACCGCAGCTCGAGCGCCACGGTACGCTGGTGGTGATGGGATGGTACTACATCATCGGACTGGCCGTGACGGCTCCCTTCTTCTGGCGGTATGTCGACCACACGGATTTCCTGCGGCTGCCGCTCGGCGCCCAGGCCGAACTGGCCTACATCCTCGTGCTGGGAACCGTGCTGCCGATGTACCTGCTCTACCGCGGCACGGAGAAGCTCACGGCCGTCCATACGGCCCTTTACCGCTACATTCAGCCCCTGGCGGCGGGTATTTTGGCCGTCACCCGCGGGCAGGCGCACTTCAATGCCGTGAATCTCACTGCCGCCGGATGCATCTTCACGGGGGTGATTCTCGTGGCCGTGGGGTATCATTACAGCCTGCATCATCCCCGCCGCCGTCATGCCCGTCGGGACTCTTCGGCCGAGGTCCCTTCATTGGGTTCCGCTGCCGCAATTGCCTCACCCTCTTCGACTCTCACTTCTTCCCTTTCATCTGGCTCGCCCCTCTCGTCTGGCTCGCCCTTCTCGCCCCTCGTTGCGCCCGGCTCATCCTTCTCGCCGCTGCGCCATCCGGATCTTCCGCCGCTGCGCAGCGACGGGCGGCTGCCGCTCTATTCGGCCGTCAGATGCTCGCGCCACTCGTCGGGAACGGGGCGCGAACACTGATTCGGGAAGTCGAAGACGACCATCACCGAACGGCTCTCGCTGCGCACTTCGTCGCCGACGAGCAGCTGCTGGAAGAGCGTGAGGCTCTTGTTGCCGACCCGTTCGCAGGTGGTGGTGATGCGTACCGGATCGGTCATGCGCACCTGGCCCATGTAGGAGGTTGAGGTCGAGACGGTGACGATGCGCAGATCGCCCAGCAGGGCGCCGGCGCCGCCGAGCACCCGATCGTAATACTCCATCTTGCCGACGTCGAAGTACATCTGCTGCGAGACGTTGTTGACGTGCTGGAAGGGATCGATGTCCGAGAAGCGTTTCTGGATGGGGGTGACAAGCGTGCGTGCCATCTTATTCGCGGATGATCTTGACCTCGCCGCCTTCGCCGAACGCAATGATCGACGAAGCCTTGCGGGTGGGTTTGCCTTCGAAACGGGGATTGACGACGAAGTCGACGCCGTCGACGATCTCCTGTGCGACGTCCTGCAGTCCGACGGCCGTCGGCTGGCCGGAGATGTTGGCCGAGGTCGAGACCACGGGGCGTCCCAGGGCGCGCAGCATGCGCCGGCAGAACTCGTGGTCGGGAATCCTGACGCCGAGCGTCCCCTCGTCGGGGATGAGGTTCGGGGCGACGCCCGCGGCGCCGGGCAGAATGGCCGTCAGCGGGGTGGTGGCCATCTCCATCACCTCGAAGGCGATGCCGGGTGCGCGGTTGACATAGCGCACGACCATGTCGGCCGAGGCGCACAGCACGAGCATCGATTTCTTGTTTTCGCTGCGTTTGAGGCGGTAGATGCGGTCGACGGCCTCGGCGTTGGTGGCGTCGCAGCCGATGCCCCAGACCGTATCGGTGGGGTAGAGGATGATGCCGCCGCGGCGCAGCACCTCGACGGCGCGTTCGACCTCCTCCTGCAGGGGGGCGTTCTTCTTGTCGCTGATGTTCTGCATGGCCTTGTTATTTTTTCAGCGGAAGGATCTCGATCCAGTAGTCGTCGGGATCGTTGATGAAGTAGAGTCCCATCTCGTGGTTCTCGAAGCAGAGGCAGCCCATCGCACGGTGATACTCGCGCACGGCGTCGTAATCGCCGGCCACGCGCACGCAGAGGTGGCTTTCGTTGTCACCCAGTTCGTAGGGCGTGGCGGCGTGGTCGCGCAGCCACGTCAGCTCGAGTTTGAACGACGACTCGCCGTCGCCGACGAAGACGATCTCGTAGGATCCGTCGGCGGCCTTCTGACGGCTGATCTCCTTCAGCCCCAGGGCCTTGTCGTAGAATTTCAGACTGCGGTCCAGATCGGTGACATTGACGTTGAAATGGTCGAAACGGCTTTTGATCTCCATGGTATTCTCTTTTTTACGTGTTGCAAAGGTTTGCCGGCGGGGCGGCGGTTCGGTGCCGGGTGTTGCCTTCGGATCGGCCCCGGCCGGGCGGTTTCCGCTGCAAAAATAGGCAATTCCTCTGACAATCTCCGCTTCGGAAAGGAGATTCGTGCGGAATATTTTTGTCGGCGTTTCCTTTTTTTTTCTGAATTTTATACCTTTGCACTCTGAAAGAAAAAATCCGAAAAAATAAATTCATCATTATTTATGGGAAGAGCCTTTGAATACCGCAAAGCGCGGAAGTTGAAGCGTTGGGGGCACATGGCCCGCACCTTCACCAAACTGGGTAAGGAGATCGAAATCGCCGTGAAGGCCGCCGGAGCGGATCCCTCGGGCAATACGCGTCTGCGCATTCTGATCCAGAACGCCAAGGCCGAGAACATGCCCAAGGAGAATATCGAGCGTGCGATCAAACGTGCCACGGAGAAGGATGCGGCCGACTACAAGGAGGTCATCTACGAGGGATACGGCCCTCACGGAATCGCCTTCCTGGTCGAGACGGCCACGGACAACACCAACCGTACGGTGGCCAACATCCGCATGCACTTCAACAAATGCGGTGGTACGCTGGGCAACAGCGGCTCGGTGGGCTTCCTCTTCGACCACAAGTGCGTCTTCAAGTTCAAGGCTCCGAACGTCGATCCCGAGGAACTCGAGCTGGAGATGATCGACCTGGGTGTGGACGAGTTCTACCCCGAAGAGGACGGCATCACGGTCTATGCCCCCTACGAGTCGTTCGGTGCCATCCAGAAGTGGCTCGACGACAAGGGCTTCGAGATCGTATCGGGTGAGTCGGTGCGTATTCCGACCGATACGAAGGAACTCGATGCCGAGGGTCGCGAATCGGTCGAGAAACTCGTCGAGCGCCTCGAGGAGGATGACGACGTGGTGAACGTCTACCACACGATGAAGGAGCCCGACGCCGAGGAGGAGTAGTCAGAGGAAGGCTGCGGCCCGAATTTTTGCCGGATATGGAGCGCGGATGTGATTGCAACGCTTCGTGTCCGGCTTTTTTTGTGTGGCGTGATGCCGCCGGCCCGACTACTCGAAACGGATGAACTCCTCGCCGGCGGTCAGACAGTGCGGACAGTAGCGGTCGAGATACGTCGTCGCGTAGAGATTCCCGCACCGGGGGCAGACGGCAAATCCCGACGCGGAGTTCCGCCCCAGACTCTCCAGCAGCACGATCTGGCGCAGATCATTTGCCGCGGCCCAGACCTGCAGCCGGGCGGCATAACGGTTCCCGCGGCTCATGGCCCGTCGGATCTCCGCGTCGGAATGTCGGCCGAAGCGGTAGCGTTCGATCCCGATGCAGCGCTCCAGGTTGCCGGCCGTCGAACTGCCGTACAGGGCAATATCCCCAGGGGGTGTGTAGCTGCCGCCCAGACGGTGAATGGCTGCAGCAAGGTTCTGCTCCTGCAGCTCTTCGGAGCAGGCTATGGCCCGGAAGAGCCGTTCGGCCGGGTATTGATGCTCGGCGGCCGCGATCTTCGCAAAATGCCGGTATTGACGCGCCTTGAGATGTTTGCGGTGTCCGCAGGCCTCCAGGTCGGCCGTGATTTCATGCCACGTCGAACGGGCGTGCTTCGGAGGCAGGAAGGCCTTCCCGTCGTAGAGCCAGACGAGCACCCCGACCGATGCGACGAACAACAGCAGGATCAGCAACAGACGTATTTTCATTGCAGACGGATTTTGTCCAAGGGATGCTTGGTGCGGTGCATTTTTTGTGCCAGCGGGCGGAAAAGCTGGTCAGAAAATGGTTTTTCGGATCGCGGTTTTGGATTTCCCGAATCAATTTCTAACTTTGCAAACCTCATATAGTTGCTGTCGCTTAAAAAAATGAGTCGTCCATGCGCTTGAATTTTCTACTTGGTGTTTGTGCCGTCGTGATGCTGGCCGTTGCAGGGGTTTCCTGCTCGAAAAAGGGAAATGATGGGGGAGACGGAGGTGTTGCCATCCAACCCAATGGCTGGATGTTGATCTCCTGGAATGAGGATACGACCCTCTCCGGGCGGGTCTATCTGGAGCTTGGAACGGATCGTTTTACGCTCTATCAGCAGATCGGCAATCTCACTTCGGCCGGATATGTCCCCTACACCGGGACGTGTCGCATGACGGCCGATTCCGAAAACGGAACGATCCTTTCGGGGGCCTATTCCGATGGTGAGCCCTGGGCGCACAGCTATCGGGTCGAGTCGATGACCGATACCGAATTGCGGCTTGTTTCGCTCGACGAGCAGATCGAATCGGTCTACGAACGGGTTGTAATTCCCGATTACGTGAAGGAGGCTCCTGTTACGCTGCCTTCGCGGAGCGAGTCCGTATTGCCGCTGCTCTGATATTTCATTTGTTCCGAAAGATAAACGGGCTGCCGATCGTCGGCAGCCCGTTTTGGATTTTCGGGCCGTTTGCAGTCCGCTCCTTCGGACCCTTCCGTTCCTCTCTCCGGTGAGCCTTTTGTGCGAGCCTTTCGTCCCTCTCTTCGGGCTATTTTCTCGCCCCATTTGCCCTCTCCATGCTCCGGGCGGTCGCCTTTCCTCTTCCGGACGGACAGAAGACGGCGCAGACCTCGATGCCGAAGGAGAGTTTGTGCAGCGGCTCGCCCGAACCGCGGACGAGCGACGGCGCCAGGTCGTAATCCACGGCAAAGCGTACGCCGAGGTTCTGCGTGGCCAGATAGGTGGTCGAGACACCCGTGGCGAAGGCGGCGCCGTTGCGTCCCGGAATGTCGCCGAACGAGGTTTTGAACCGTTTGTAGAATTCGTAGCCGCCGAGGAGTTTCGAACCCACCTGCCAACGTAGCGAGACGGGATACGAGAAGTAGGGGCCGACATAGACCGAGGCACTTTTGAAGTTGTCGTCCTGGATGACACTGTTGATCTCCGTGCGGAGGTTCGAACAAGTCAGTCTCCCGCCGATTCCCCAGTAGGGCGAGGCGAACCAGGCTCCCTGAACACCGGTCGTGGGGCCCGCGTGGAAACGCATGCGCATCCCTTCGCGGGTGGTGTAGTTGCCGGGGATAGTCATCACGCCGATGGCGAATCCCACGAACGACGGGTGGCGGTAGCGGTCGTGGACCGAGAAGGTTTCGTAGACGTTCAGCCCACGCTCCTTGAAGATCAGGTCGGCCAGAAAGTAGCCGAACTCGGTGGCCAGGATGCCGATGCCGGCCCCGACCATCACGTCGCTCATCCAGTGGCGGTTGTTGAGCTGCCGCGTGACGCCGGTGGCCGTGGCCACGGCATATCCGCCGATACTGTACCAGGGGCTGCGGTGGCCGTACTCCTTGTGGAGCATCGTGGCGGTCATGAAGGCCGTGGCGGTGTGGCCCGAGGGGAAGGAGTTGCGCGTCGAACCGTCGGGGCGCATGACGCGGCACGTGTACTTGAGCGAGTTGACGGCGATGGCCATCAGTCCGGCCGAGAAGGCGTCCGAAACCAGCATCCGGCCCCACGAACTGCGGCTCTTGACACCGCACGCCTTCATGGCCAGCATCGCTCCTGCCGGGGCATACTGCAACCAGTCGTCGTACTTCTGGTGAAACGAAGGGACGTGGCCGTTTCTCAGACGCTGGAAATCCCGGTCGTAGCTCTGCATGATGACGCCGCCGACGATCAGTGGCGTACCGATGAAGAGCATCCGGTAGGCTTTCGTCGAGGTGTGGCGGTCGATCCGCCTGCGGAATGCGCCGCCGGCGCTCCAGTCCACGCTGTCGCGGCACAGGTGTGTGTAGCTGTGCTGCAGGACCGAATTGTTGCTCTGCAGGGAGATGCTGTCGGGCGTCAGGACCGTGTTGCCACGCTGCTGCAGGAGGATGCTGTCGGGTTGCAGGGCTGTGCTGTCACGGAGTTGTGCCCGAGCCTTGAGGCTGAAGAGCAGCAGCGCGACGAACAGTGCGAGAGCCTGTGTTTTGAGCATCATGTCGGTCTTTTTTCGGAAATTTTTATTTTCTCCTGCGGCCCAGCGCCCGGACGGCTTCACCTCCGAAAGCCAGCAGCGAGGTCAGTCCGATGATCTCGGCCCATTCCGGCCACGACAGCGGCACGGTGCGGAAGACCTGCCCGCCGAACTCGACGATCAGAATCTGACCGACGGCAATGGCGGCCAGGATCAGGAAGAATTCGCGACAGCCCTTCAGATGGGTGAAGACCGAGTGGCGGGTTTCAAATCCCTTGGCGTTGAACATGTTCCAGAACTGCAGGAAGACGAACGTCGAGAAGAAGATCGTCAGCTGGTGAACCGAGAGGCCTCCGTCGCGCAGCGTCCAGCCGAAGAGCATCCCCAGCAGCGCGACGACCATCACGCCGGCGCAGGTGAAGATCGTGCGGGCCATCGACCGCGAGATGATGAATTCGTCGCGCGAGCGGGGTTTGTCCTGCATGACCTCGGGGCTTGGCGGAAGCGAGGCCATGGCCATGGCGGCGAAGGTGTCCATGATGATGTTGACCCAGAGGATCTGCACGACGGTCAGCGGCATCTCGGTGCCGAAAATCGAACCGATGAAGCAGATCAGGATGGCGGCGACGTTGATCGTCAGCTGGAAGAGGACGAAGCGCTGGATGTTGCGGTAGAGCGAGCGCCCCCACATGACGGCCGTGGCGATCGACGTGAACGAGTCGTCGAGCAGCGTGATATCCGAGGCATCCTTCGCTACGGAGGTTCCCGAACCCATCGACAGGCCGACGTTGGCGAAGTTCAGTGCCGGGGCGTCGTTCGTGCCGTCGCCCGTCACGGCGACCACCTCGCCACACTGCTGCAGCAGCTTGACCAGCCGCTGTTTGTCGAGCGGACGGGCCCGCGACATGATCTTCAGCTCCTGGACCCTGCCGAGCAGCTCCTCGTCGCTCATGGCGGCAAACTCCGCTCCGGTGATGTGGTTGCGATTGCCGTCCACGGCGTCGTTCCAGAGACCGATCTGGCGGGCGATTTCACGCGCCGTGGCGGGGGTGTCGCCCGTGACGATCTTCACGGCGATGCCGGCCCGCAGGCACTGCCCGACGGCTGCCGGAACATCTTCGCGCACGGGGTCCGAGATGGCCGCCACGGCCGCAAAGTGCAGCCCGCCGGCGCGGACGGCCTCGGTGCAGTTCGTCGCCGAGGTTTCGGCCCACGCTACGCCCAGCGTCCGCATGGCGCGGTTCTGGAAGGCGGTGAGTTGGGCGGTAACCTTTTCGTCGAGCCCGTCGGCGGCGCACATCGCGCGCACGATCTCCGGCGCCCCCTTGACGCAGAGCAGGCGGCGCCCCGTGAGGCCGCTTTCGATGATCGTGGCCATGTATTTGCGTTCGGTCGAGAAGGTCAGCCGGTCGATGATCTTCGCTCCGGCGCGCAGCGTCTCGTAGTCGTGACCGTCGCGCCGCATCCATTCGAGCAGCGCCCCTTCCGTCGGATTGCCGATGATCTTGCCCTCGGCATCGAGGAAAGCCGTGGAGTTGAGCGCCACCACCTCGGCAAATTCGCGCTCCGGGAGTTCGTCGTAGCGCACCAGCTCCTGGACGTGCATGCGGTTCTGGGTCAGCGTACCGGTCTTGTCGGTGCAGATGACCGTCACGGCGCCCATCGTCTCGCAGGCGTGCATCTTGCGCACGAGGTTGTTCGTCTTCAGCATCCGCCGCATGGACATCGCCAGCGAGAGGGTGATCGACATCGGAAGTCCCTCGGGCACGGCCATGACGATGATGGCCACCGAGACCATGAAGATGTTCAGTACGTGCTGCGAGATGGTGAGCCAGTCCTGCTGGAGCAAGTCTTCGACGAGAAAGGCCTTGCCCAGCATGACGCAGAAGATCAGCCCCGAGAGAAAGATGCCCACGCGTCCGATCAGGTGCGAAAGGCGGGTCAGCTGGCGGTCGAGCGGGGTCTGTTCGTCGCTCTGGACGGTCGACTGCTCGGTGACGCGCCCCGCCTCGGAGCGGTCGCCTACGGCCGTGGTGACCATCACGCCGTAGCCGTCCGCAACCGTCGTGCCGCGCATGGCGACGTTCGACGGATAGGTCGCTTCGGGATCGAAGTGTGCCGGGTCGACCGTTTTGTCGACCTCGGGTTCGCCCGTGAGGGTCGATTCGTTGATCTTCAGCGAGACGGCCTCGACCAGTTCGCCGTCGGCCGGGACGGTCTCGCCCCCTTCGATGTAGACCACGTCGCCCACGACCACGTCGCGGCGCGGGATTTCGCGGATCGAGCCCTCGCGCATCACCTTGACCGGAATGTCGTCGTTGACCTGGTTCAGGCGGCGGAAGCGCCGTTGGGCGTCCCACTCGAACCAGAAGCCCACGCACGTGGCCAGGATGATGGCGCAGATGATGCCGATTGACTCGGTGAAATCCTGGTGGGCGAAGCCGATGGCCAGCGACAGCACGGCGGCCAGCAGCAGGATGCGGATGATCGGGTCGCGGAACTTTTCGAGTAGCAGTTTCCACGCCGAGTCATCTTTCGGCGGGGTGATGACGTTGTTGCCGTGTTCCGAGCGGCTCTTTTCGACCTCGGCGGAGGTCAGTCCTTTGGGGTTGTAGCGTATCATAGTTTTTTTGGTGTATGCAGGGTGTTGTCAGGCGATGCGGTTGAGGGAGAAATGGCGGGTGGAGGCATCCAGACGGATGGCGATGAAGAGCAGGATCGTGAAGGCGATGAGCGACGATCCGCCGTAGCTCATGAACGGCAGCGGAATACCCATGACGGGCATCAGGCCAATGGTCATGCCGACGTTCACCAGCACGTGGAACAGCAGGATCGAGGCCACGCAGTAGCAGTAGATGCGGCCGAAGGGCTCCTCCTGCCGTTCGCCCATGCGCATCAGCCGCAGGATCAGCAGGCACAGCAGCGTCAGCACGAAGGTCGTGCCGAGGAATCCCCACTCTTCGCCGACGGTGCAGAAGATGAAGTCGGTGTGTTTTTCGGGGACGAAGCCGTATTTGATCTGGGTGCCGTGCAGGAACCCTTTGCCGAAGAGCCCGCCCGAACCGATGGCGATCTTGGCCTGGTTGACGTTGTAGTCCGTGCCCAGCGGGTCGCTCATGATACCCAGGAAGCTCAGGATGCGGTCGCGCTGGTGCTGCTTGAGGATCGAGTTGAAGATGTAGTCGGTCGTCGGGAGGAAGATCATCGACCCGACGAACAGTCCGATGAGGATGAAGAGGTTCGTCAGATGGGTGCGCAGGGCGTATCCCGCGACGAAGAGCACGGCCACGGCGGTCATGATGAGCAGGCTGTGGTAGATGTCCAGCTTGCCGGGGCTCACCAGGGCCGCGACCAGACAGAGCAGGATGCTCGAGAGCATCAGCGCCGCCAGGAAGATGATCCGCGAGCGCCACTGCCCGTTCATCATTGCCTCCGAGAGCGTGCAGACCAGAATCAGCGTCACGAGCAGCACCATCGGCGAGAGCAGGAACGAGACGATGAACAGCGCGCCGATCAGCAGCACCGGGATGCACAGCCATTTGTTGAGCCCCTCGCGGTAGAGGACGAAGAGGAACGAGCAGAGGACAATGCCCGAACCGGTGTCGTTCTGCAGGATGATGATCAGCAGCGGGATGCAGATGACCAGGGCCACCTTGAAGAGGTCGCCCGGGCGGTTGATCGAGAAGGAGTAGTTGCTCATCACGCGGGCCAGGGCCAGGGCCGTGGCGATCTTGGCGAACTCGACGGGCTGGACGCGCACCGATCCGAATTCGAACCAGGCCTTGGCGCCGTTGACCTCGCGGCCGAAGAGCAGCGCGGCAACGAGCAGCGCCAGTCCGGCGAAGTAGGCCGGATAGGCGAACATGTGGTAGAAGCGTTCGTCGAGCAGCAGCACGACCAGTGCCGTGGTCCAGGCCACACCGATCCAGATGAGCTGCTTCATGTAGAAGTGCGAGAAGGAGAAGGTCCGGGCGATGGTGTCGTCGTACGAGGCGGAGATGATCGAGACGAATCCTGCCAGGACGATCAGGACGTAGAGCAGCACCATACCGCGGTCGACGCCGTCGAAAATGCCTGTATGCCGGTTACTTGTCATAGGCCGGGTAATAGAGTTGCATGTTCTTGACATATTCCAGCAGGGCCGGACGTCGGATTGTATCCGTGAGGTAGTACTCTTCGAGCAGGCTGGCGATCGGCAGGGCCGACGTGGCGCCGAAACCGCCGTTTTCGACGTAGACCGAGATGGCGATCCGCGGGTTGTCCTTCGGGGCGAAGCTCAGGAAGGTCGAGTGGTCGCGGCCGCGGGGGTTTTCGGCCGTACCGGTTTTGCCGCAGACGTCCCAACCCTCGAGCCGGGCCATCGTCGAGGTGCCGCCGACGTTCACGCCGCGCCACATGCCCTCGACGATCGGGTCGAAGTGTTTCGGGTCGACCTTCGTGTAGTGGCGTTCGTAGAAGCGGCGGTCGAGCGAATCCCGACCCTCGATGCGCTTGACGATGTGCGGGATGTAGTAGTAGCCGCGGTTGGCGATGATGCAGGCCAGGTTGGCCAGCTGCAGCGGCGTGCAGCCCAGGGCATCCTGTCCGATCGAGAGCGAGAGGACCGTCAGCGAGTTCCACGAACCGCGGTACTGGCGGTCGTAGTAGGCGCGGTCGGGGACATATCCGTTGCCCTCGTCCAGAAAGTCCGAACCGAGCTTGCGGCCGAATCCGAAACTCTCGACATACTCCTTCCAGACGTCGAAGCCCTCCTTGACGCTGCCGTATTTCGGGTTGTCGAGGATGTCGCGGAAGACGTAGCAGAAGTAGGCGTTGCACGAGGTGGCCACCGCAAAGCGCAGGTCGAGCGGCGAGGCGTGGGAGTGGCAGGCCATCTTGAGGCGTCCGGCCTGGTAGCCGTTGTGGCAGACGTGCAGGTCCGACGGGTGCAGCACCCCCTCCTGCAGGCCGATCAGCCCCTGCACCAGCTTGAAGGTCGAGCCCGGAGGGTATTTGGCCTTTACGGCACGGTTGAACAGCGGCTTGCGCTTGTTGTAGAGCATCTTCATGTAGTTGTTGCCGCGTTCGCGGCCCACCAGCTCGTCGGGGTCGTACGTCGGCGAGGAGACCATCATCAGGATTTCACCCGTCGAGGGCTCGATGGCCACCGCGGCGCCGACCTTGCCGCGCATCAGCTCCTCGCCGAGCAGCTGCAGCCGTGCGTCGATCGTGCTGACGAGGTATTTGCCCGGTTCGGGCACCGAGTCGTAACGGCCGTTCAGGTAAGAGCCCTTGATGGCGCCGTGGGTGTCGATCTCCTGGATCTTGACCCCCTTCTTGCCCTTCAGCTCGGGCTCGTAGGCCGACTCCACGCCGCTCATGCCGACGTAGTCGCCCACCTTGTATTCGGGATGCCGTTTGAGATAGGTGTCGTTCACCTCGCTGACGTAGCCGAGCAGGTTGCCGCCGATCTTGCGCGGATACTGCCGCACGGTGCGGTAGACGGTGTAGAAGCCGCGGAAGTTGCCCTCGTCGAAGCGCAGTTTGTCCTCCTTGGGGATGTAGCTCGTGATCAGCCGCGGTGCGCGGGGGCGGACCCGGGCGTTGGCGAGTTCGCGATCGAGCTTTTCGCGCGAGATGCCGGCCACCTCGCACAGCCGGGCGGTGTCGAATCCGCGCCGGTCGATTTCGCGGTAGATGACCATCAGGTCGTAGCACTCGCGGCTCTGGACGAGGTATTCACCGTTGCGGTCGAAGACCTCGCCGCGCGGCGGGTACTGTACGACGTGGCGCAGGACGTTGGCCTCGGCCAGCTCCGCGTAACGCCGGTCGAAGAGCTGTATGTAGGCCAGCCGCAGGAGGATCACCGCGAAGATGAAGATCACGATGACCTGCAGGGTCCTCATTCTCAGGAAACTTTCCGAATCACTCATACGCGTGCGGGGAGTTTGGCGGTGAAGATGCGGGTGATAATCCAGCTGAAGGCCACCGAGACGGCCGAGCTGACGACGATGCGCACCACGGTGTGGAACAGGTGGCTCCACGAGAGGGCCTCGAGCAGGAAGAAGAGCGTATGGTGGATCATCGTCAGCGTCAGCAGGTAGACGAAGAACTTGTGCGAGCCGAGACGCCCCGGCGAGGGGATACCCCCTTCGCGGATATTCTCACGGCCGCAGATCATGGCGGCTATCTGCGGGCGGAAAAAGGCGACGGGCAGCGTGACGATGGTGTTGATGCCGGCCGAACCCATGGCCTGGTCCATCACCACGCCGAGCAGCAGACCGGCGCCCAGCAGCGTGACGGGCTGTGCGTCGAGCGGCAGCAGGGCGATGAAGACGATGTAGACCAGCGGGTTGAGGTAGATGCTGATCGAGAGGTTGTCGAACAGGAAGATCTGCAGCAACACGGCGGCCACGAAGAGTCCGAGGTATGGGAGGGTACGGTACATGTCAGTTCAAGCGGGTATGTTGTTCGACCTGATCGCTTTGCTGCAGCTCGCGGATTTCGTAGCGGTCGCGGTCCGCGACGAGGATCACCTCGTTCAGACGCGACATCTCGGCGGCCAGCCGCACGCGTACGGTGTAGGAGGTTTTGGTTTCGTTCAGTTCGGCGCTTTCGACCCAGCCGATCAGTACGTCGGCGGGGAAGTACTCCGACAGACCGGCCGTAACGACCTCCTGGCCGGGTTTTGGTTCGGCATACTTCGAGAGTTCGCCCAGCGTGACCGTACTGGGGTCGGTGCCGTCCCAGTAGATCGATCCGGAGTAGTCCGTGTCGGCGATCTTGCCGCTGGTGCGGAACGAGGTGTTGAGCACCGACATGGCCACGGAGTAGCGTTCGGTGCAGGCGACGACGTAGCCCACCATGGCTCCGTCGGGGGCCAGTATGGCCATCTCCTCCTCGATGCCGTCCTTGCGGCCGCGGTTGAGTGTCAGGAGGTTCTGCATGCGGTTGAGGGTGTTGCCGACGACGACGGCCGTGGCGAAGTGGTATCTCGATTCGCCGATGTCCTGCATGTAGGAGTCGAGCCGGGCGGCGGTTTCGGCCTCCTGGTACTGGGCGAGCTGCTCTTCGAGCCGGGCGACGCGGTCGGCCAGATCCCGGTTTTCGCGTCCGAGGAAGAGGTAGCGGCGGATGCCGGCGAAGAGACCGTGGACCCCGCCCGCAACCTGATTCGAGCGGGCGAGCAGTCGGGCCTGGGTGTAGCTCGAGGAGTGGGCGTAGCAGCCGATGGCCACGGCTTCCAGCACCACGAAGAGCACCGCCACATAGATGCTCCGTATGAACTCGATCAGCTTTCGCAAGGTGATTCGCGGTTAAAAATGTGGATAGATCCTTAATTCAGATTGCGGACCGAGGCCCGCAATCCGTAAACAAATATGTGTCAGCCGCTTCCCTATCGCATGAGGAACGAGAAGCGGTTGATGTTCTTCAGGGCGATGCCCGTGCCGCGTGCGATGGCACGCAGGGGGTCTTCGGCGATGTGGAACGGAAGGCCGGTCTTCTCGCTCAGACGGCGGTCGAGTCCCTTGATCAGGGCGCCGCCACCGGCCAGGTAGATGCCGTTCTTGACGATATCGGCATAGAGCTCGGGGGGCATCGACTCGAGGACCTTCATCAGGGCGGCGTCGATCTTGGTGAGCGACTTCTCGAGGGCATAGGCGATCTCGCTGTAGGAGAGCGAGACGGTCTGGGGCAGGGCCGTGAGCATGTTGGGGCCCGTGACGACGAAATCCTCGGGCTCCTCCTCCAGGTCGGAGACGGCGGCGCCGATCGAGCATTTGATGGCTTCGGCCGTACGCTCGCCGATGCGGATGTTGTGCTGCTGGCGGACGTAGCTCTGGATGTCGTTGGTGAAGACGTCGCCGGCCGTGTTGATCGATTCCGAGCAGACGATGCCGCCCAGCGAGATGCAGGCGATCTCCGACGTACCGCCGCCGATGTCGATGACCATGTTGCCTTCGGGTGCTTCGACGTCGAGGCCGGCTCCGAGGGCGGCGGCCATCGGTTCGTAGATCATGTAGACCTCGCGGCCGCCGGCGTGTTCGGCCGAGTCGCGCACGGCGCGGATCTCGACGTTGGTCGAACCCGAGGGGATGCAGATGACCATGCGCAGCGACGGGGCGAAGAGGCTTCCGGAGGTCTTGACCTTCTTGATCATGCCGCGTAACATGAGTTCCGTGGCGTTGAAGTCGGCGATCACGCCGTCCTTGAGCGGACGGATGGTCTTGATGTTCGGATTGGTTTTCTCGTGCATCTGGCGGGCCTGCTGTCCGATGGCGACGAGTTTGCCGGTATGGACGTCGAGGGCGACGATCGAGGGTTCGTCGACAACGACCTTGCCGTTGTGGATTATCAGCGTGTTGGCCGTTCCGAGGTCGATGGCCAGCTCCTGTGTCAAAGAAAAGATTCCCATAAGGCTACACCCAACTCTGTATGTTTTCTAAAATCGTTTATTGTCAATTGGATACGCGGGGTATTCGGCTTTCGGGCCCCCGCGTGCGGACATATCTGGACAAAGGTAGCAAAAACCCTCGGAAATTGGAGCATCACGGGGCGTATTTTTTTCATCGACCGTCGATTTTGTCGTTTTCAGAAGAGGGGCTGCACCGGATAGCGGCCTGTGGAAAATGGCTGCGGAGCGACGAAGCCGTGCAAAAAGTTGGACGGTATTCCCAAATTTTGCTATCTTTGTAGAATAAACGTTTGTGGAATAAACGCATTGCTGCATGGAATACAAAATCGGAACCGACGCGCGATGTGCGGTGATCGGCTATGGAAGCTGGGCTACGGCTCTGGTGGGGTTGCTCACCGCCAACGGACAACGCGTGGGATGGTATGTCCGCAACCCGGAAGTGCTCGCCTCGCTGCGCCGCGAGGGGCGCAATCCGCGCTATCTGAGCGATCTGGAGTTCGATCCCGCGACGCTCGCCGTGTCGGACGATCTGGATGAGGTGGTGAGCCGCGCCGACATCGTGATTCTGGCCACGCCGTCGGCCTACCTGAAGGATTTCCTGGCGCCGCTGACCGTTTCGCTCAAGGAGAAGTTCATCGTCTCGACCATCAAGGGCCTTGTCCCGGGCGACTACCAAACCGTCGTGGAGTATGTGCATGATCATTACGGTCTGTCCTACAGACAGCTGGGGCTCTTTACGGGACCGTCGCACGCCGAGGAGGTCTCGCGCGGAAAGCTCTCCTATCTGACGGTCGTCTGCACCGATCCGGAGAATGCCCGCCTGATCGGGACGCGCTTCGCCGGCGAGAGCATCCGCCTGAGCTACTCGACCGACCTCTATGGCATCGAATATGCAGCCATACTGAAGAACATCTACGCACTGGCCGTCGGGCTGGCCGTGGGGCTCGGCTATGGCGACAACTTCCTGGCGGTGCTCATTGCCAATTCGGCGGGTGAGATGACGCGCTTCCTGGAGGAGAGCTATCCCGACCGCCGCAACACGCTGGTCTCGGCCTATCTGGGCGACCTGCTGGTGACCTGCTACTCGACCTACAGCCGCAACCGCCGGCTGGGACTGCTGATCGGCCACGGCTGCACGGTGAAGAGCGCACTGAACGAGATGACGATGGTGGCCGAGGGCTACTTCGCCGCCGACTGCATCCGCCACATCAATACGCGCCACCGCGTCGAGATGCCCATCGCCGAGATGGTCTACCGCGTGCTTTACGAAGGGACGTCGGCCCGGCGCGAGATGCAACTGTTGACAACCAAACTCATTTGACAAGCATATGAAAAACGTAAAACTGGACATCTCGAAGGCGGGTGTGGAGATCACCCCCGAGATGGAGGCCAAGGCGCAGGCCGCCAACGCCCTGCTGCACTCGGGCAAGGGTGCCGGCAACGATTTTCTGGGATGGATTCACCTTCCGTCGTCGATCACGGAGGCGGATCTCGACGCCATCGAGGCCGAGGCGGCCAAACTGCGCGCCCGGGCCGACGTGGTGATCTGCATCGGTATCGGCGGTTCGTATCTGGGTGCGAAGGCCGTTCTGGAGGCGATGAGCAACCCCTTCGAGCTGTTGCACAAGGAGCACAGGAACCCGACGGTGCTCTTTGCCGGACAGAATATTTCGGAGGATTATACGGCCGAACTGCTCGAGGCTGTGAAGGAGCACTCGATTGCCGCGATCGTCATCTCGAAGTCGGGGACGACGACCGAGCCGGCCATCGCCTTCCGCCTGATCAAGGCCGAGATTGAGCGCCGTTACGGCAAGCAGGGTGCTGCCGAGCGGATCGTGGCCGTGACCGACAAGGCGCGCGGCGCACTGAAGACGCTCGCCACGAAGGAGGGTTATCCGACCTTCGTCATTCCGGACGACGTGGGTGGCCGCTTCTCGGTGCTGACCCCCGTGGGACTGCTGCCGCTGGCCGTGGCCGGCGTGGATGTCCGGGCTCTGGTGCGCGGTGCACAGGAGATGGAGAAGGCCACCTCGGAGGAGGTTCCCTTTGCCGAGAACCCTTCGGCCATCTACGCCGTGGTGCGCAACCTGCTGTACCAGAGCGGCAAGAAGATCGAGATCCTCGGTTCGTACGAACCCCGTCTGCAGTACATCAACGAGTGGTGGAAGCAGCTCTACGGCGAGAGCGAAGGCAAGGAGGGCAAGGGTATCTTCCCGGCCAGCGTGACGCTGACGGCCGACCTGCACTCGATGGGACAGTACATCCAGCAGGGTGAGCGCGAGATGTTCGAGACGATCATCTCCGTAGCGCAGCCCGCCGCTAAGGTGGTTATCGAATCCGATCCGGAGAACCTCGACGGTCTGAACTACCTGGCCGGCAAGCGTATCTCGGAGGTCAACCGCATGGCCGAACTGGGCGTGCAGCTGGCTCACGTCGACGGCGGGGTTCCCAACCTGCGGGTGGAGATTCCGGCCGTAACGGCCGAGGTGATCGGTTCGCTGCTCTATTTCTTCGAGAAGGCGTGCGGCATCAGCGGTTATCTGCTGGGTGTCAATCCGTTCGACCAGCCGGGTGTCGAGGCCTACAAGAAGAACATGTTCGCCCTGCTCGAGAAGCCGGGCTACGAGGAGGCCACCAAAGCGATCAAGGCGCGTCTGTAGCCGTTGGCCGACAAGGCATGAAAAAGGGCTGTTCCCAATCGGGGACAGCCCTTTTTTTCGGCGCGGATCGCCGGAATCGGGAGAGGGCCCGGCCGGCGGCGTTTCCCTGTTGCCGCCCCTCTCCGGAGACGGGAAGCGTGACCTGTTGTCGCTTGTCGGCGGGGCCTGGCGGCGTTTTGCACCATCGCTCGTCACCGGCCGTCCGGCAGCGGGCCGCATCTCCACGATGTCCGACGTCCTGCGGTCTACTGCTTTTGAACCGTAAACGTCAGTGTGTTGACCAGATCCATCGGGGCTCCGTCGCCAAGCGTGCAGCGGAGGGTCTTGAGCGTGAAGACCAGATTGCCCTCCTTCGTGTAGGAGAGCTGCTCGGGGGCTTCGATCGCAATCTGCACCTTCAGGGCGCCGGCCATCAGCGAGATCACCAGATCGGGGGTCGTCAGTGCGGCCGTGAGTTTCGAGGCGTCGGCCGTCGGGGTGCCGATCGTGGCGTCGTAGGTGACCGTCCCCAGCATCGCGATCACGTCCGAGGCGGAATCAGCGAGCAGCGCCTTGACCAGCGTGGCGGCCGGGAACTCGGCAAAATGCAGCGTGCCCTTCTCGGTCACCTCGAGCGAAACGGCGATACCGGTCTGCGGTTCGGGTTTGGGGTTCAGTTCGCTGGGCTCGGCCGTGAAGTCGAACGTTCCGGCATAGCTCCCGGCGACATCCTGAAGCGTCAGGGCCTCTCCCTGCTTGTCGGGAGCCGGGGTGTTGTTGTCGTCATCGTCCGAGCAGGCTGCCGAGGCCAGCGTCAGGCAGGCCAGTGCTACGGCTGCCAGGGTGTTGGTGATTTTCCGAATGTGTGTCATAATCCGTAACGTGTTTAGAGGTTTGACTGCAACCAAAGGTAGAACACCGCATCGACAGCATCAAATAAATTCAACCATCCGGCGGAGTTTGATGATGAACCCTGCATTTTTCAGCATAAGCATTTTCCCGCCGGAGCCGTTTCGGGGGGGGCGATCGCACAAAAAAGGCCGTCCGATGTCGGACGGCCTTTCGTATTTCGGAGAGTCGCGGAGTTACAGGATGCCCTGCTCGACCATCGACTTGGCCACCTTCATGAAGCCGGCGATGTTGGCGCCCTTCATGTAGTTGATGTAGCCATCCTTTTCGGTGCCGTATTCGAGGCAGGCGTGGTGGATCGACGACATGATCTGGTGCAGTTTGGCATCGACCTCCTCGGCCGTCCAGTTGAGCTTCTGGGCGTTCTGCGTCATCTCCAACCCCGAGGTGGCCACGCCGCCGGCGTTGACGGCCTTGCCCGGTCCGTAGGGGATCTTGGCGGCGATGAAGGCGTCGATGGCCTCCGGACGGCAGCCCATGTTCGAAACCTCGGCCACGATCTTCACACCGTTGGCCAGCAGCTTCTTGGCATCCTCACCGTCCAGCTCGTTCTGCGTGGCGCACGGCATGGCGATGTCGACCTTGACCTCCCAGGGCTTGCGGCCGGCGAAGAACTTCGCACCGGGGAACTTCTGCACGTAGGGCTCCACGACGTCGTTGTTCGAGGCTCGCAGCTCAAGCATATAGTTGATCTTCTCGTCGTTCAGACCGTCCGGATCGTAGACATAACCGTCGGGACCCGACAGCGTCACGACCTTGGCGCCGAGTTCCGTGGCCTTCTTGGCGGCACCCCAGGCGACGTTGCCGAAGCCCGAGATGGCGATCGTCTGACCCTTGATATCCATGCCGGCCTTCTGGAGCATCTGGCGCAGGAAGTAGACGGCGCCGAAGCCCGTAGCCTCGGGACGGATGAGCGAACCGCCGTAGGTCATGCCCTTGCCGGTCAGTACGCCGGTATTCTCGCGGGCGAGTTTGCGGTACATGCCGTAGAGATAACCGATTTCGCGGCCGCCGACGCCGATGTCACCGGCCGGGACATCGGTCTCGGGACCGATGTGGCGCCAGAGTTCGGTCATGAAGGCCTGGCAGAAGCGCATCACTTCGCGATCCGACTTGCCCTTGGGGTTGAAGTCCGAGCCGCCCTTGGCGCCGCCCATCGGCAGGGTCGTCAGGGCGTTCTTGAAGATCTGCTCGAAACCGAGGAACTTGAGGATCGAGAGGTTGACCGAGGGGTGGAAACGCAGACCGCCCTTGTAGGGGCCGATGGCGTTGTTGAACTGGATGCGGTAGCCGAGGTTGGTCTGCACCTCGCCGCGGTCGTCTACCCATACGACTTTGAACGTGAAGATGCGGTCGGGCTCGACGATCCGTTCGGCGATGCGGTTGGCCTCGAATTCGGGGTGTTGGTTGTAGGCCTCCTCGACGGTCATCAGCACTTCGCGTACGGCCTGCAGATATTCGCTTTCGCCGGGGTGCTTACGCTCGAGTTCCGTCATGATTTTGTTTACGTTCATAGCTTTGAAGTTTTTAGGTTTGGTATTCTTCTGTTACAAATATAGCAATATTTCTTATGGATTGTAACTTTTTTCGGGAAAATTTCGGAAAATTTTAGTCTTTCTGTGCTTCCCGGACCATGCCCTTGCTCGAACGCCCGTCGATGCAGACCCAGAGCGGGTGTTCGAAGCGCACCTGACGCAGATAGACCCCCTCGTAGAGGGCCTTGCGGGCGTTGAGTTCCTCTTCGCGGAAGATGCCGTCGCCGCGGAAGGGGCTGATCGTCAGATAGCCCACCCCCAGCGAGGTGACGTTCTGGAAGAAGTGGGTCCCCTGCGAGGGCTCGACCTCGAACTTCTCGATGCCGCACTCGACGATGACCTTCGCCTCGGAGATGTGGTTCCACTTGACGGGAACGCCCAGATAGGGATCCGACGATCCCCAGCGGCCCGGTCCGACGAGGATGTAGGAGCGTCCTTCGTCACGCATGCGGTTGTTCAGCTGGAGCAGTTCGTCGGCGATCTTTTCGGTCGAGAGCGAATCGAAGGCGTCGCTCTTGACGTAGATGATGTCCGCGAGGTCGGCCATCATGCCGATGCCGAGGGCCTGTTCGCCGTAGATCAGTGCCCGGGCGGGGTCCTCCTTCGACCAGTCGATGGCGCGGTTGTCCTGGTTGTCGATGATCGGGCGGATCTGCAGCAGGTTGAAGATCTGCTGCTGGCCGGGGGCGACGTCCATATTGACGGCGAACTCCACCTCTACCGGGCAGCGCATCTCCTCGGCCCCCATGCGGAGGATGTCCGAGATGATCTCGGCCAGCGGGAAGGTGTTGTACTTGAGGATGTTGTTGAACGTGATGACCTTGCGCCCGCGGTCGAACGGACTGTCCGAGATGCGTTCGTTCTCGCGGTCCCAGACCGAGCAGACGTAGCGCGAGTTGCGGTAGTCGCCGATTTCGCGCAGCGTCAGGCGGCGCAGGTTGACCGCATCGTCGATCGAGGTGCGGAACTCCTCGGGGCGCAGGCTCAGGGCCAGCACCTCGGTCTGCGTGTCGCTCAGCGCCAGTTCGGGGGTCGAGGTCTGGAGCACCTTCTGCGGGTAGCGGGGCGAGAAGCGCAGCGTGCGGCCGCCGTCGACGACCAGTTTGCCCAGACCCATGGCCAGGTTGCAGACGCCGTCCGAGGGCTGTTCGTCGCCGATCGGGTAGTAGTTGATCGAGCGGGCGACGCCCGAGCAGGTCGGGAACCACAGCCCGTTCTGCTCCGTGCCGCAGACCTCCTGGATGATGACGGCCATCTTCTCCTCCGAGATGAGGTTCTGCGACGAGGCGATGTAGGCCCTCGAGGCGGCGAAGTAGACCGAGGCGTAGACGCTCTTGACGGCGCGCAGGACGAGCCGCAGCATCTGATCCTCGTTGGGCGTGTAGGGGATCATGTAGGTGGAGTAGATGCCGGCGAAGGGCTGGTAGTGCGAATCCTCGAGTTTGGACGAGGAGCGTATGGCCAGCGGCGTGCGGACCGTGCGGATGTAGGCCTTCAGCTCCTCCTGCAGGCGCTGCGGCACGGTCGAGGTGACGAATTCCGAGAGGATCTCCTCGTCGGAGAAGTCCTGCGAGATGATGTATTGCAGGCCGTTGCGGTGGATGAACTCGTCGAAATACTCCGTGGCGATGACCACCGAGCGGGGGATCATGATGCGGACGTTCTCGTGTTTGTCGTACTGGCGGTGCTTGGTGAGCATCGAGTTCATGAAGGCCAGGCCGCGGGCCTTGCCGCCGAGCGAACCCTCGCCGATGCGGGCGAAGGCCACGGCATCGGAGTAGGTCTCCGGGTCGAAGCGTGCCACGACACCCTGACCGAGCAGCGTGCGGTAGTCACGGATCAGGTTGACCAGTACGCGGCGGTGCTCCTCGACCGACGAGAAGTGGCTCTTGTTGTACTGGCGGATCGAGGCGGCCAGCGGGAACAGTCCGCGCGAATAGAGCCATTTGGAGAGGTGGTTCTGCGAGGTGTGGTACTCGAAGGCCTTGTCGGGGATCGTGGCGATCATCTGCTGCATCTGCGTGAGGTCCTTGGCGCGGCCGATTTCGGCGCCGGTCTCGGGGTCTTCGAAGACGAAGTCGCCGAAGGCGAACTCCTTGGCGATGTAGTCGCTCAACTCGGAGAGCAGCGTCTTGGAGTTCTTGGCGATGAAGCCGGCGCCGAGCGCCCGGGCCTGTTCGCGGAAGGAGGTCTGCGACGACTGCAGCAGCACGGGCATCAGCGGATTGTCCTGCTTGATGCGGCGGCAGAGGTCGATTCCGGCGTCGAGCTTCTCGCTCTCGGAGGGGGCGTTGCGGTGGAGGACGAACCCCACGTCGGAGATTACGCCGAGCAGGTTCTTATGGTAGCGGTCGTAGAGTTCGACGGCCTCGTCGTAGCTGCGTGCCAGGAGGATCTTCGGACGGGCCCGTTTGCGGAGCACCTGCTGCTGTTCGTTGAAGGCGTCCTTCAGGAATTCGGTGTTCTGCAGCAGGATCAGCTTGTAGAGTTCGGGCAGGTAGGTCGAGTAGAAGCGGATCGAGTCCTCGACCAGCAGGATGGCCTGCACGCCCCCCTCGAGGATATCCTCGTCGGCGTTCATCTTGTCCTCGATGAGTTTGATGATACCGATGATCAGGTCCGTGTTGCCGTGCCACGAGAAGATGTAGTCGAGGCCCGAGTGGTCCTGCTCCTCGATGCGGCGGTAGATGTCTTTCGAGAAGGAGGTGAGCAGCGCTACGGGGATCTGCGGATGGCGCTCCTTGACGATGTGGGCGAAGGCGAAGACGTCGGGTTCGCCGACGTTGTACATCGTCAGGATGAAGTCGTAGGAGTCGTCCTCGGCCAGGGCCTCGAGCGCCTCGGCCGTCGAGCTGACACGCGTGAGCGACGGCGGGTTCGACATGTTGAGGTCGATGTACTCCTGGTTGATCTGCGATTCGATGTGGCCGTCCTCCTCGAGGATGTAGCCGTCGTAGCTGCAGCAGACGAGCAGGATCTTGTGGATGCGGTATTTCATGAACCGATAGGGGAGTTTGCTCCCGTCGGACATGTATTGTTCGAGGCTTTTGTTCATTCGGATTCGGAAATTTGGCAGATGAACAAAAATAAGGAAAAAATTGTTACCTTTGAACGTTGTAAACATCGAATTTAACGCTCAAGCCGATGAATAAGGAGAAATATACGTTGCAGGAGGTTGCGACGCCGACTGTCGAGCGCGAGTGGCTCGACCTCCCGAAACGCATCTACAAGGGAAACCGCAACTGGGTCTGCCCGCTGGACGTCGACGTGCTGGAGGTCTTCGACCCCCGGCGCAACGACCTGTTTGCCGACGGCGAGGCCATCCGCTGGGTGGCGCGCAACGCACGGGGCGAGGTCGTGGGCCGTATCGCGGCCTTCTACAACCGCGAAAAGGCCGCTCTGGAGGAGCAGCCCACGGGCGGCTGCGGCTTCTTCGAATCGATCGAAGACCAGGAGGTGGCCAACCTGCTGTTCGACACCGCACGGATGTGGCTCGCCAGCCGCGGCATGGAGGCCATGGACGGCCCGGTGAACTTCGGACAGCGCCGTGACTGGTGGGGCCTGCTGGTCGAGGGCTATGAGTTCCAGCCCCTCTACAAGAACCCCTACAACCCGCCCTACTACAAGGATCTGTTCGAAAACTACGGCTTCCGCAACTACTTCAACCAGCACAGCTTCATCTGGCGCGTGAACAACTCGGAGGCCAACAAGCAGATCTTCGCCCGCGCCAAGCGGCTCTATACCGTGCCGGGCTACCGCGTCGAGCACATCGACATGAAGAATCTCGAGGAGGCGGCCGAGAATTTCCGCGTGATCTACAACAAGGCCTGGGCCCTCTTTTCGGGGGTGAAGCCCATGACGCAGGAGGAGGCGCTGGCCATGGTCCACGAGATGAAGCCGATCATCGACCCGAACATCATCTTCTTCGCCTACTTCAACGACGAGCCGATCGGCTTCTTCATCACGGTGCCCGACCTGAACCGCCTGATCGGCAAGTTCAACGGCAAGTTCGGGCTGTGGCAGAAGCTGCGCCTGATGTGGGACCTGAAGGTGCGCAAGTCGTGCGACCGCATCTTCGGGGTGATCTTCGGCATTACGCCCGAATTCCACGGCAAGGGGGTCGAGTCGGCCATCATGGTCAAGTACTACGAGTTCCTCGAGCTGACGAAGAACCCCTACAAGACGATGGAGCTGGCGTGGATCGGCGACTTCAACCCGGTGATGAACCGCATGATCGAGACCTACGTCTGCGCCACGCGCCACAAGGTCCACACGACCTACCGCTACCTGTTCGACCGCACGAAGGAGTTCCACCGCTGTCCGCGTCTGGGCGTGAAACGTCGCGAGTAACCACCAAACACCTGATATGAAAACCACCGTATTTACCGATTATCACATCGCCGCAGGGGCCAGGATGGCCGAATTTGCGGGTTATAACATGCCCATCGAGTTCACGGGCATCACCGACGAGCACATGACCGTGCGTCAGGGTGCGGGCGTCTTCGACGTGAGCCACATGGGCGAGATCTGGGTCAAGGGGCCCAAGGCCGAGGCGCTGCTGCAGCGCATCACAACCAACGACGTGTCGAAGCTCTACGACGGCAAGGTGCAGTATTCGTGCATGCCGAACGGCCGCGGAGGCATCGTCGACGACATTCTGGTCTACCGCATCGACGCCCAGACCTACATGCTGTGCGTCAACGCCGCCAATATCGAGAAAGACTGGGCGCACATCTGCCGCGTGGGCGGCGAGGAGTTCGGCATGGAGGCCGGAGCCGGCAAGGAGCTCTACAACGCTTCGGACGAGATCTGCCAGCTGGCCGTACAGGGACCCCTGGCCATGAAGATCGTGCAGAAGATGTGCACGGAGCCGGTCGAGGAGATGGAGTACTATACGTTCCGCAAGATGGAGGTGGCCGGCTGCCGGGCGATCCTCTCGATCACGGGCTACACGGGTGCCGGAGGCTGCGAGATCTACGTGGCCAACGAGGATGGCGCCCGGCTGTGGAAGGCCCTCTGGGAGGCCGGTGCCGAGTACGGACTGAAGAATATCGGTCTGGGAGCGCGCGACACACTGCGCCTGGAGAAGGGCTTCTGCCTCTACGGCAACGACATCGACGACACAACCTCACCTATCGAGGCGGGGCTGGGCTGGATCACGAAGTTCGCCGAGGGGAAGAATTTCATCGACCGTCCGCTGTTGGAGCGCCAGAAGGCAGAGGGCGTTGCACGCAAGCTCGTCGGACTGAAGATGGTCGGGCGAGGCATTCCGCGCCACGGCTACGCGCTGGCTGATGCCGAAGGGCATGCGATCGGCCACGTCACCTCGGGCACCATGTCGCCGTGTCTGAAGGTGGGCGTGGCGCTGGGCTACGTCGAGACTCCCTTTGCCAAAGTCGGCACGCAGGTTGATGTCATCATCCGCGAGAAGCCCGTGCGCGCCGAGGTGGTGAAGATTCCTTTTGTATAACGGATTACCAAAAAACGCATAGAAAGATGAAAACCGAATACCTGGGACTCGAACTTTCGAGTCCGGTCGTTGTGAGCAGTTCGCCCTACACGTCGAACAAGACCCATATCGAGGAGTGCGTACGCCACGGGGCGGGCGCCGTCGTATTGAAGTCGATCTTCGAGGAGCAGATCTACCGTCAGGCCGCCTCGCTGGACAAGATGGAGGGCTACGGGGATGCCGGCGAGTATCTCGAACGCTATCTGGGTGACGCCTACAAGGCCGAACTGTTGCAGCTGGCCAAGGATGCCGCCGCCCTGGGGGTGCCCGTCATCGGAAGCATCAACTGCATCGGCACGGGCGAGGCGTGGATCGACTACGCCACGTCGATGGAGGCTGCCGGCGCCTCGGCCCTCGAACTGAATATCTTCGTGCTGCCAACGGACCGTCACGCTTCGGCCGCGCAGATCGAGCAGCACTATGCCGACATCGTGCGCAAGGTGGCCTCGGCGGTGAAGATCCCCGTATCGGTCAAGCTCCCGATGCGGTTGACGAACGTCCTCTCGACGTGTGACACGCTGTTGGCCCGCGGTGCCAAGGGCGTGGTGCTCTACAACCGCTTCTTCGAACCCGATATCGACATCGAAAAGATGACTCTCCAGCCGGCCGATCCCTTCAGCGAGCCGAGCGAACTGCGCAACGTGCTGCGGAGCACGGCCCTCTGTTCGCACGTCCTGCCGCAGCTGGACGTGGCCGTTTCGACGGGTGTGCACGACGGTGCGGCGGCCGTCAAGGCGCTGCTGTGCGGCGCGAAGGCCGTTCAGGTCTGCACGGCCATCCACAAGCACGGCTATGAGGTGATCGGGCAGATCGGCCGCTTCGTCGACGAGTGGGCTGCGCGCCACGGTTTCGATACGCTGGAGTCCTTCCGCGGACGGATGGACTACGGCTCGTCGCAGGGCGAATTCTTCCAGCGCGTACAGTACATGAAGTATTTCCCGCACGACGTTGAGTAGGCGCCGTCTGCGGCAGGAAAAAGCGGAGATCCTTTCGGGGATCTCCGCTTTTTTGTCGGGGGGGAAGGGCCCGTCGTGCCGGTATCGCCTGCGGCCCCCCCCTCTGTTGTTTCCGGTGCTTCAGCCGGTAGTTCTGTGTCTCAGCGCTATTCTCCGGCCACGGGTTTCTCGAAGAAGTAGGGGGCGTAGCGGTATCCGCACCGCTCGTAGATCTTGCGGAGATTCTCCATGCGGCGGCGGAAGTCGTTGATGTCGCGGCGGTCGTAAGCCCATCCAACCTCGGCCAGGGCGGCAATGCGCGGCAGCGTCATGTGCTGTACGTGGGACAGCGAGGCGATGTATTCGGTCCAGACGTTGCCCTGCACGCCGAGAATGTAACCTTGCTGCTCTTTGGTCAGCTGGTCGTAGGGGTCGAGGGAATAGGCCTTCTCCACGGAGACGTAGCCGCCGATTCCCCAGGGTTCGTTCTGCGGTTTGCGGGTCTGGTAGTAATCCAGGTAGCAGAAGGTGTTGGGGGTCATGATGGCCTTGTTGCCGGCGCGTGCCGCGGCAATGCCGCCCTTGGCACCGCGCCATGACATGATGGTGGCGCTCTTCGAGATGCCGCCCTCGATGATCTCGTCCCAGCCGATCAGATGCCGGCCGTGGCCGTTGAACCACTTTTCCATGCGGAGCGTGAAGTAATTCTGCAGTTCGTGCTCGTCCTTGAGGTGCTGGTCGCGGATGCGCTGCTGGCAGGCCGGGCAGTTTTTCCAACTCTCTTTCGGACACTCGTCACCGCCCACGTGGATGTACTCCGAGGGGAAGATCTCGATCACCTCGGCCAGCACGTTCTGCAGGAACTCGAAGGTCGAATCCTTGCCGGCGCAGAAGACCTCGGGGAAGATGCCCCAGCAGGTCTGTACCTTGTATCCTTCGCCTGCACAGCCCAGCCAGGGGTAGGCGGCCAGGGCGGCCGAGGCGTGGCCCGGCATCTCGATCTCGGGGATGACGGTGATGAAGCGTTCGGCGGCGTATTCGACGATCTCGCGGGCCTGCTTCTGGGTGTAGTATCCGCCGTAAGGGGTGCCGTCATAGGCCGGGGTGTTCTTTCCGAGGACCGTCTCCGCACGGTTCGAACCGATGCGGGTCAACTCGGGATAGCGGTGGATCTCGATACGCCAGCCCTGGTCGTCGGTCAGGTGCCAGTGGAAGCGGTTGATCTTGTGCAGGGCCAGCATGTCGATGAAGGTCTTGACCTCGTCGACCGTGAAGAAGTGGCGGCTGCAGTCGAGCATCGCCCCGCGGTATCCGAACGAGGGCGCATCCTCGATCTTCATCGCCGGAAGCGTCGGTCCGTATTGGGTGAGCAGTTGGCGCAGGGTCTGAAGTCCGTAGAAGACTCCGGCCGGCGCTCCGCCCCGGATATCGACGCCCTGCTTCGTAATGTCAAGCCGGTAGGCCTCTTCGCCGAGCTTCGGATCAATGGCCAGGCGGATATCGCCCTCGGGCTTTTCGACGACCTTCAGCGTCAGATTCGCTTCCTGGGCAATCTGTCGGGAGAAGAGCTCTGCGGCACCGCGCAGCGCCTTGTCCGAGCGTGGGATGCTGATGCGGCTGTCGGCCGTCAGGGTGATGGCTTTCGAGCCGTTGCAGGTGACCTGTTGGGGTACGGGAACGATCGCGGGCTGATCTGCTGCCGCGAAGCCGGACCCTGCCAGAGTGAGCGCAAAGGCCGACAAAAGGAATTTTTTCATCGCTTGTTTTTTATTGGTTCGGATTAGTGTGAAACTCGGTTTGGTGTCATGCCGGCCGCCGGCGCAGCAAAACTTCATAAAGATACGCTTTTTTTGGCAAAATCCGTAAGAAATTCCTCCTTTTTGTCCTTCGGACCGCATTTTTCCCGGGCGAGAGGCCCGTTTCCGGGGCAGCCGTTGCGTGGTCGGGTCTTTGGACGGCGGTCTGTGCGGACCCTCTCCTGTCGGAGTCGCTCTCCCTGCCCGCGTCCGTGAGCTTTCTGTTTGAAGCGGATTCATCCGGGAGGTCTTTTGTCGGAGTCTGCCGGGGACTGCCGGTCCGAAATGCGGCGGTTCGGTTATAATCCGGATGTTCGGATCTCGATGTCGAACAGGTGGTCGAAACGGTCGCGCAGCAGCTGCGCGTCGTTGATGATCCGTCGCAGCTCGTCAAGACGTCGGGCATTCTCCGAGGGGACGATCCACAGCCGCAGGTAGCCCCCTTCGGCATATTTTCCCCGCAGATGTTCGGTACAGCGTGCAAAGTGCCCCTCGCGGTCGAGCTCCGGGTAGTGGGCCAGGCTGTACTGGATCGTGCGGCGGAGGACCGTCTCGGGGTCGATCTGTCGGTCGGCCTCGGCAACGATGCGTCCGTAGATGGAGCGCGGGGCGCGTTTTGCCGAGGCGCGGTGGTCCTCCACGGCTTCACGCATCGTGTGGATCTGTTCCTGCGAGAACCATTGTCGCAGCATCGTGTCCGCTTCGAGGATTCGTCCGGCATCGAGGTGGTGGTTTTCGCGTCCGTTGACCAGTCCCGTGTCGTGGTAGGCGGCGATCGTGTAGACCATTTCGGCGTTGACCTCGCAGTCGGCGGCCAGCGTCAGGCTGCGGTCGATCACCGCGCGTACGTGGTCGAGGTTATGTGCCCGGTCGAACGTCCGGTAGCAGGGGATGATCTGTTGCTCGATATAGTCGCGGAGTTCGCGGCGGATTTCCGGTTTCATGGCTTCTGTCTCTTTTGCCGGTTGGTGTACAAAAAATCCTTCGGTCGGTTCCGAAGGATTTTTTGTGTGTGGTGTTTCGAATTTTTCGAGGGTTTTCCTATTTGCGAGTTTCGGGGGATTCGTTCGTTTCTGTCCGGTTCCATTGTTCGGCTCTTGCATCGCCCGGTTTCAGCATCTCCCGGTCCCTGCATCGTCCCGGCTCCGTATCGCCTGTGCCCCCCCCTTGTTCGGCCCCTCCGGGCTACTTGGCGTAGGCGACGGCGCGGGTTTCGCGGATGACGGTGATCTTCACCTGGCCCGGGTAGGTCATCTCGTCCTGGATCTTCTTGGCGATATCGTGCGAGAGTCCCTCCGATTCCTGGTCGGAGAGTTTGTCGGCTCCGACGATTACACGCAGTTCGCGTCCGGCCTGGATGGCATAGGTCTTCACGACGCCGGGGTACGACAATGCGATATCCTCCATCTCCTTCAGACGCTTGATGTAACTCTCGACTACCTCGCGGCGGGCTCCCGGACGGGCTCCCGAGATGGCATCGCAGGCCTGGATGATCGGGGCGATGAGCGAGGTCATCTCCACCTCGTCGTGGTGGGCGCCGATGGCGTTGCAGACTTCGGGGCGCTCCTTGTATTTCTCGGCGAGCTTCATGCCGATGATTGCGTGCGGCAGTTCGGGCTCGTCGTCGGGCACCTTGCCGATATCGTGCAGCAGACCGGCACGGCGGGCGATCTTGGGGTTCAGACCCAGTTCGGAAGCCATGATACCGGCCAGGTTGGCCGTCTCACGGGCGTGCTGCAGCAGGTTCTGGCCGTAGGACGAACGGTATTTCATCTTGCCGATCAGACGGATCATCTCGGGGTGCAGACCGTGGATACCCAGGTCGATGGCCGTGCGTTTGCCGACCTCGACGATCTCCTCCTCGATCTGTTTCTTGACCTTGGCTACGACCTCCTCGATGCGGGCCGGGTGGATGCGGCCGTCGGTGACGAGCTGGTGGAGTGCCAGACGGGCGATTTCGCGGCGCACGGGGTCGAATCCCGAGAGGATGATGGCCTCGGGTGTGTCGTCGACGATGATCTCGATGCCGGTGGCGGCCTCCAGGGCACGGATGTTGCGGCCCTCACGGCCGATGATGCGGCCCTTGACCTCGTCGCTCTCGATGTTGAATACCGTGACGGCATTCTCGATGGCGGTTTCGGTGGCCACGCGCTGGATCGAGGCGACGATGATGCGTTTGGCCTCCTTCGTGGCGGTCATCTTGGCCTCTTCGATCGTCTCGTTGATATAGGCGGCGGCTTCGGTCTTGGCCTCGGCCTTCATGTTCTCCATGAGGATGTTCTTGGCCTCCTCGGTGCTCATGCCGGAGATCTGTTCGAGGCGGACGTTCTGTTCGCGGCGCACCTGGTCGATCTCCTCCTTCTTGTGCTCGAGGATCTGCAACTGGTTCTGCATCTGCTCCTTGAGACGATCGTTGTCGCGGAGCTTGTTCTCCAGGTCGCGTTCCTTGTTCTGGAGGTTCTGCTCGAGCTGCTTGGCGCGCTGTTCGCTCTGGTTGAGTTTCTGGTTGCGCTCGTTTACCTGACGGTCGTATTCGCTCTTGAGTTGGATGAACTTCTCCTTGGCCTGAAGGATCCGCTCCTTCTTGATCATCTCGGCTTCGGCTTCGGCCTCCTTGAGTGCGGCATCGCGGCGTTTGCGGATCGTGTTCTTGACGACGAAGTTCGTAATCACCGCGTAAATCGCAATGGCGACCACTGCCGAGATGCAGGCTACCAAAATGGTGGTATACATTGGTCTTTACGTGTTTTTAATTTATAAATAGGTGTTAGTTAGTAAATTCAAAAAAAAACCGCATAGCTTCCTTAGTCTCGTTTGACGAATCTGCAAGATAGGTCATGTGTGGGGGCTCCGAGTATCGCAATCTTCCAACGGTGCGCCGTAACGCACTCCCCAATGCGGGTAGTAAGGCCTGATTTTGAAGCATCGGGAGTTGCCCCAATATAAAAAGTGTTCAGTTTCGCAAAGCTTTAAGGAATCTATGCGGGTAGATTCTGATATGTAAAAAGAACGTTGTCGAGGTTGGGCGCGGTTCGTATGCCGCCTGCGGCCCCTCTTTTTGCTATCGGTTCGGGTTTCCGGCTTTCGGGCCCTCCGTTTCGGATCAACCCTTTCGGCCGGATTCCTCCGGTAATTTTTCGTCTCGTCTGTCTCCTCTCTTCGTCTTTCTTTTTCCTCCTGTTCGTCCTTCCCCTCAGAGCGTCCTTACGATCATTCCTTCAGAGCGTCCTTACGACCTTCCCTCCTTCTCCGTCTTCTCCGTCTTCTCCCTCCTTCTCCCTCCTTCTCCCTCCTTCTCCCTCCTTCTCCCTCCTTCTCCGTTGCCCCGTTGCTCTTTTGTTGCTCGTTGCTCCGTTGCTCCGTTAGCCCCCCCCCTGGAGGCCCCCTCCGGTCAGAGGGTGTTGAGGTAGGTGTCGATGTCGGAACTGATCTTCTCGAGGTGTTTGAGATCCTCGTTGTCGAGTTCGCGGCTCTGTCGGATGCTGACGTTTGCGATGGCGAACTTCAGGGCGGCCATGGCCAGGTAATCCTGCTCACCCCAACCCTTGATGTTCTGCTGCTTGATCAGCGCGACATAGGAGTTTACCTCTCTTTCGGCCAGACGATAGGCCTCCTCTTTTCCGCTTTCGATGTTGAAAGGGTAGCTTTTGCCGGCTATCTTGAGGGTTATCGCCTGTTTTGCCATTTTCTGTTTTTTTTATATTCGTTTCGTCTCGGGTTACGCTCTACTTCCCGTTTTTGGCCGATGGGGCATCGGGGAGTGCGGCGGATTGGCCCAGCAGTGCGATGCATTTGTCAACCTCCCGCATCAGTCTGTTGACACGTGCCCTCGCCTTTTCGCGATTCGGACCTCCGCCGGCAAGACCTTCGGCAAGCTGCATCCTGGCTACCTCGGCATCCAGAATCCGAATCCGCTCCTCGAGCGAACGCTTCTCGATGCGCAGGGCATCGCGTTGGGCGGTCAGCTCGCTGCAGCGTTCGGAGAGCCTTTTGTGGTCGTCGATCAACTGCCTGACACGGGCTTCGATGTTCGTTATCACACTTTTATCGGCCATCGGTGTCGGTATGAGTCCGTTTTGCTTTTTCAAAGGTAAGCAAAAAAAGGATAAAACACAAATTATTTTATTTGCCGATGGGCGAAGCGTAGAGATCGTAGTCCTCGGCCGCGTCGATCCGCACGCGGTAGAAGTGGCCCTTGAGCAGCCGTTTCTCTCCGGCCGGGATGAGGATCTCCTGGTCGACCTCGGGCGAATCGTACTGCGTGCGGCCCACATACCAGTCGCCCTGGCGCGAGTCGATCAGCACCCGCTCCTCGCGTCCCACACGGCGGCGGTTGTTCTCGAGCGAGATTTCGTTCTGCAGCGCCATGATGCGCTCGACGCGCTGCTGCTTGACCTCCTCGGGGACGTCGTTGCGGAGCTTCTCGGCCGACCAGGTCCCCTCCTCCTCGGAGTAGGCGAAGACGCCGAGCCGCTCGAAGCGCACCTCGCGCACGAAGTCGAGCAGCTCCTCGAAGTCGGCCTCCGTTTCGCCCGGATAGCCCACAAGCAGCGTCGTGCGCAGCGCCAGATCGGGGATCGCTGCACGCAGTTTGTGGATCAGCTCCAGCGCCTCGGCCTTCGTGTGGCGGCGCAGCATGGCCGAGAGTTGTGCGTCGGAGATGTGTTGGAACGGGATGTCGAGGTATTTGCAGATCTTGGGCTCCGAGGCCATCACCTCGATCACATCCTCGGGGAAGGCCGCCGGATAGGCGTAGTGGAGGCGGATCCACTCGATGCCGTCGATGCGGCACAGACGGCGCAGCAACTCGCCCAGGCGGCGTTTGCCGTAGAGGTCCAGTCCATAATAGGTGGTGTCCTGCGCGATGACGATCAGTTCGCGCACGCCTGCGGCAGCCAGTTTGCGGGCCTCCTCCTCCAGCTCCTCGATCGGTACGGAAACGTGTGGTCCGCGGATGAGCGGAATGGCGCAGTAGCCGCATTTCCAGTTGCACCCCTCGGAGATCTTCAGGTAGGCGTAATGTTTCGGCGTGGTGAGGTGGCGTTCGGTCACCAGCTCGGGATCCTCCGAGGCCCCCAGTGCGCGGACGATGCCGTCCCATGTGCGGGCCCCGAAGTATTCGTCCACTTCGGGAATCTCGCGGCGCAGTTCGTCGGCGTAGCGCTCCGAGAGGCATCCGATGACGAAGAGGTGCTCGATGCGTCCGGCCTTCTTGGCCTCGGCGGCGCGGAGGATCATCTCGATGGACTCCTGCTTGGCGTCGCCGATGAAGCCGCACGTGTTGATCACGACCACCTTGGCATCCGTGCGGTCGCTGTCGAAAAGAACCTCGTAGCCCGCGGCGGCCAACCGCGCCATGAGGTGCTCGCTGTCGACGGTGTTCTTCGAGCAGCCGAGCGTGATGACGTTAATCTTTTTCATGGCCGAACAATGCGTTGACAAACTCCCGGCGGTCGAAGATGCGCAGCTGGTCGATCCCCTCGCCGATGCCGATGTAGCGCACCGGGATGTGGAACTGGTCGCTGATGCCGATCACCACGCCGCCCTTGGCCGTGCCGTCGAGCTTGGTGATGGCCAGCGAGGTGACCTGCGTGGCCTGGGTGAACTGCCGCGCCTGTTCGAAGGCGTTCTGTCCGGTCGAGCCGTCCAGCACGAGCATCACCTCGTGTGGGGCGCCGGGGATCACCTTGCCCATGACGTTGCGGATCTTCGTCAGCTCGTTCATCAGGTTGATCTTGTTGTGCAGACGCCCGGCCGTGTCGATCAGCACCACGTCGGCGCCGTTGGCCTTGGCCGAGGTGAGCGTGTCGTAGGCCACCGACGCGGGGTCGGAGCCCATCTGCTGGTGAATCATCGTGGCACCGGCGCGGTCGGCCCAGACCTGCAGCTGGTCGATGGCCGCGGCACGGAACGTGTCGGCCGCCCCGATCCAGACCTTGCGGCCGGCCTTGACGAGCTGTGCGGCCAGTTTGCCGATGGTCGTGGTCTTGCCGGCGCCGTTCACCCCGACAACCATTACCACGTAGGGTTCGCCCTCGCGGGCGTCGAGCCCGAAGTGCGTGTCCGAGCCGTGGGCCTCCTCAAGCAGCGCGGTGATCTCCTCGCGCAGGATGCGCTGCAGTTCGGAGGTATTCATGTACTTGTCGCGGGCAACGCGCTCCTCGATGCGGCGGATGATCTTCACGGTGGTCTCCACGCCGACGTCCGAGGTGATGAGCACCTCCTCCAGGTCGTCGAGCACGTCGGCATCGACCGTCGAGCGTCCGGCCACGGCGCGCGCCAGCTTCGAGAAGAGACCGCTCTTGGTCTTCTCCAGTCCGGCGTCCAACTCCTGCTGCTGCTTTCGGAGCTGCTTCTCGGAGGCGGGCGCCTCCTGTTGTTTCTTGCGGAAAATATCGAAAAATGCCATGTGTGGAATTTTTACGCGTTCATAATTGCGACAAAGATACGAAGAATGTTTGGAAAAGCGTTATCTTTGCTGCACAACCCGTACCAGAGAAGATGAAAAGAATCGCACTGCTGCTTCTGGCAGCCTTTTTCGGGGCTTTCGCAGCCTCTGCTCAGGACCTGATCGTGAAGATCGACTCGACGAAGATCGAGGCCCGGGTGATCGAGATTTCGCCCGAGAGTGTCCGCTACAAACGCTTTTCCAATCCCGAGGGGCCGACCTACCTCCTGCCCACGGCCGAGATCCACTACATCCGCTACGCCAACGGCGAGATGGAGTATTATACGCGAGCGGCGGTTCCTGCCGTACCGGCGGTCCCCGAGGCCGCAAATCCTGCCGGGGCGCCGCAGGCCGTCCCCGCACCGCTCATGACGCAGACGGCCGGCGGGCAGTATGTGCTCAAGGAGTACGAGATCGGGGAGTTGTATGATCACAACGGCGTGAAGGGGGTTGTGTGCCTGCTTTCGGATGACAAGCGCCACGGCCTGGTTCTTTCGCTCGACGAGATCTACCTCCACTGGAGCGAATTCCGCAAACCGGATCTGCGACTGGTCGGCGCCGACAACCGGACCGACGGTGCGGAGAACATGGTCCGGGTGGCCCGCTACATCGAGGAGAACAACCTTTCGTGGGAGGATTTTCCGGCCTTCAAGTGGTGTCGCGACAAGGGCGAGGGGTGGTATCTCCCCTCGATTGACGAACTGCTGACGATCGGCCACAACTACAACGGCGGTTCGCGTCTGCACAACGACCGTCAGGCCCGCAACAAGTTCAACGAAGCCCTGAAGGATGCCGGCGGAAAACGTATGGACCGGATGGTCTACTACTTCTCGTCGACCGAGATGGATGAGAAGAACGCCTACACCTCGCACATGAGCATCGAACCTCCGTACGTGGTGGAGATTCCGAAATACAACAAGTTCCTCGTGCGGGCTGTGCACCGTTTCTGAGGCGGCCCCGGGACGGATACACGGCTGCGCAGAAGAGACCTCGGCCGGGAATCGGGGGCGACCTCTCGACATGCACAGCAAGAACAGAAAAGGACGGAGCGCTGTCATGCGTTCCGTCCTTTTTTTTGCGGGTTCTTGCCGGATTTTGCAGAGCCGGTTTTGCCGGGTCGGTCGTGATGCGGTCGGGTTGCCCCCCCCCTTGCTGCCTCTCGGTCACCTTCCAGCCGCCATTTGGTGCCTTTCTGCCGTTGTCCTACAAGGTCCTGCCGTCAACCTGTCCCCGCCTCAGGTCCCTCTCAGAGACTCTCGATCAGGGCTCGCAGCCGGGGAATGATCACCTCCCAGGAGTAGTATTTCTCGACGTAGGCCGGACCGCATTCGGCAATTTGCCGCCGCAGCTCCTCGTCCTCAAGCAAGCGGTGCAGTTTTCGCCGGAAGTCACGCCAGTTGTTGTACCACAGCGCTGCACCGCTCAACTTGCAGTGATCCTTCATCACCTCGCTTTGTCCGTTCACCAGCACGGGAATGCGGTTCTGCATCGCCTCGAGCATCAGCAGCGAAAGACTCTCCAGTTTCGAAGGGTTGATGATCACCGAGGCGTGACGGACAATGGCGCTCTTTTCGGCATCGTCGACGAATCCCGTCAGAATCACCTCCCCGGAATCGGGGCGTTCGATCTCCGGATCGATGCCCCCGACCAGCACCAGCTTGACATCTCCGCCGTAACGGCATTTGTACCGCAGAAATTCGGGAATGATGCGGTTGATCTTCTGCCGGGTGACGCGTCCCAGAAAGAGAACGTAGCGCTCGGGCAGGGCGTAACGCATTCGTACGGAGTCCCAGTCGGCAGGTTCGACCTGCTCGATACCACACCCCACGATGCTGCCGGGAGCCATGGCCCGGCCGAAGATCCGGCGGCACAAACGCTCTTCGGCCGGCGTGTTGAAGGCGATGTGGCGTACGCGGGTGAACATGCCGACGTTGATTCCGTAATAGAGCGGGTTTTCGGGATGAGCCAACGGGATGAGAATGCTCTTTTCGGGGGCGATCGTGGCTCCGAGAACCGTCTGGCTGAAGTAGAAATTCATGAAGAGAAGGGCCTGATACTCGTCGTGGTGGTCGCGGATGAATTCCAGCATTCGGGGAGTATGGTTGGGCTGGGATTCGAACGAGCGTCGTTCGGCCTCGATTCCGAAGCGCCACTCGGAAAGGTGCGATCCGAGGAATCCGAGGATGCCGAGACGGGCAAGACGAACCCGGATCCGGCGGGCCGTTTTCCCGCGCCGGTAATATTCGTCATGACGCTGGAAATCGACCGGTTGGGGCTTGAAGCGGCGGATCAGCACTCCGTTCTCGATCGACGTGCCCTCGGCAAAGTCCCGGGACGGATCGTTGAATATGCGGGTGGTTGTGGTCAGTACCTCGACATCGTAGTAGGGGGTCAGCCGTTCGGCCAGCATGCGGCAGTGGGCTTCGGCCCCACCGTTCACCTCTTTCCCGTAACGGATGATGATGAAGGCGATCTTTTTCATGTTCGTTAATGCAAATCCTTGAAGAGTCGGAGCCATTGGGCACCGATGATATCCAGTTTGTAGTTTTCGACCTGTCGGTACCCGAGTTCCCGCATCCGGACCTGCGCTGCCTCGTCGAGCATGGCGGCCATCAACTGTTTGACATATTGACGCTTGCTGAACGAAGGGACCAGAATCCCGGCTTCGCCGTTGCGGGTGATCTCCCGGGCGGAGGCGTAGGAGTCGTACGTAACGGGAATCGCGCCGTATTGCTCTCCCTCAAGCAGGGACATGGGAAGCCCTTCGAACGAGGAGGTCAGGCAGACGAACGTTGCCCGGCGGTAGTAGGGACGGACATCATTCCGATAACCGACAAACTCCGCCCGACGGAGTTTCAGTCTCGCGGCCAGTTTGAGCAGATTCTCCCGTTCGGGACCGTCTCCGACGAGGATCAGCCGCCATTCGGGAAGCGATTTTTCGATCCGGTGCCAGATTTTCAGCAGCCGATCCACCCGTTTGTCGCTGTGGGAGAGGCGTCCGACAAACAGGACGATCTTTTCCTTGGGGCAACGGGTCGGTTCCTGGGCCGGTTGAAGCGGATTGGCGATGGCGGCGAAGCGTGCCGGATCGGGGTTGTATCCGTATTTCTGGAGATCGTCGTACAGTTGGCGGGCATATTCCGGACAGAGCGAGACAAAGCGGTCGGTGTTCCGGCTCATCTCCGCGTAGAGTTTCAGATACCGCCGTTGGAGCTTGTCGGTCAGCCGGTAGACGGGTTTGCGCAGGAGGAGGAATTCCACTCTCCGGCCCAGGGTCGGATTGTACAACTGCCGGCTTCTCAGACTCATCAGATTCTTGACCTCCCACAGGGGGGTGCTGTGCAGGCAGTAGATCAGACGGCTTCGGACCCGATGGTAGAGCGCTTCGAGCGGGAACTGGCTGAAGTTTTGAATGATCAGTACATCGACCTTTTCGCTGTCGAGCGATTCGAGCAGGAAGCGGATGTTGGTCGGATGGCTTTCGCATGCGGGATCGGGGAGCACTCTGGTTTCGAGGGCTTCGCGATCCTCTTCCGTGAGCTCCTCTTCCCGGAGCAGGGAGGTGTAAACAATCACCCGGAGCCCCTGTTGGTGGAGATAACGGGCCAGTGTGCGTGATACGGTTTCGGCTCCGCCCAGAGGAAAGGGTCTGTTGTAGAATGCTACTGTCCGGACATCCATCGTCGTTGTGTGCAATAAGCAATAAAGTAGGGACAGTCGTTTAATTCCGTCATTATGAGTCAATCGGCAGACTGTCCCGGTAATTTTTCCGATCGAACTCATCTTTTTATATTTTCGGCTCCGTTTCGGAGCCCCTTTTTTCATTTTTGGACCCAACTGGAGCCAATACTCCAGTGAAAGGGCCGTTTCTCACTCACCTCGAACATCAGGCAGCCTGGGCAATTTCGTTGACTTCCCGCCGGACGAGCTGTACTGCATTCGCCGTGTGGATGCCAAAGAAGATGTACAGGATTTCGGTCAACTTCGTCCTTGCCTTGATGCGTTTCAGGCCATAGTGTTCCTTCTGCGTTCCGAACGAGCCTTCCATCCTCGTTGCCCTCACCCTCGCCAGCTCGTTGCGGATGATGTCGTTCTCTTTCTTTTCCAAGGACGGACGGCCACGCTTGACGAATGACGTCTGTATTCCTCTATCCTTGCAGTACCCCCTGTTGGCGCTGCCGGCATAGCCTGCATCTCCTCCGACCTTCTTCGCGTCCACACCGAAGAGCTTTCGGTGCATCTTCAGGCAGTGCGTAAGCCTGGTTCCCTCGTTGAAGGCATTGAATGACAGCTTCTCGATGAATGAGAGTCCGTCAACCTGGATGTTGTTGCACTTCGCACCAAACTCTACGCTCTTCACTTCCTTGCCTCTCACGATCGGCCTCACATACGGCTTGCTGATGCTCACTATCCTGTCCTTGACACTCTCGCGAGGATTGTTGTTCTCGAAGTGGGCCTTCTGCTGGCGGTACACTCTTGTGATGATTTCAATATCGCTCTTCTGTCTGGCTGTCAGCAATTTCTCCGCGCCTGCATTCTCCCTCTCCAGTGTGCGGGTCTCCTTCAGTATCTTCCCCAAAAGGTTGAGCAGGCGTCTGGTCAGTTTCCTGGTCTGGACTTTCGTATGCCTGCGCCGCTTCCTGTACGACAGGTTGGCCTTCTCTACGTCTACGTACTTCGTCCTCGGACGGTGCACATTCAGCTTGGCACTCAGAGTGCACATTATCTCATATGACTTCTCTATTCCTTCCCACAGAAGCTTCGCATCCGTAGGATAGCGCATCTCGCTCTCGTAACAGGTTGCATCCGTATACATCGTATCCAGGTCCTTCATGTACGGTTTCCAGGCTCTTGCCAGTATCTCCTGCTGCTGTTGGATCTTCAGCCCGCGGGCCAGCTCCGAAAACACGTCGTCCAGAAGTTTGTAGTTCGTCAGAGGATGCATCGGGTCTATTCTCACATCGCAGAAGAGCTGATAGTGGACGTTGCCGTTAAGATGCTCCATCAACCTCGGGCTGCTCAGACCTGTGTACATCTTCAGGAACATCAGCGCAACCTTGCCCTCCGGGGTGAAGTATGTTTTTCGCCCTTTCTTCGCTCTCATGCTCTTGCTTATCAGTCCAAAGTTCTCTGCCATCTCACCAAGCGGCAGCCTCTTCCTGATTTTTCCCAGCTCGCTAGTCTCGAACGTCCGCCTATACAATTCATAAAAATCGAACTCCGTGAAAGGAAGATCGGGTGATATTTCAGAGAAATTTTGTACCTTAGCCATGCAGATTAATTTTTGCGATACCTCCAAATTTGGCTTTTCTAGGGCAATTGGAGGTATTCTTTTTATCTTTAGCTAAGATACAAATTTTATATTACATTGGCAATCAATTCGTTATAAAGTTTTATTCTTTTTACGACAGTCCCTAAAGTAAACCGAATAAAGATAGCTCTTTTTGTCGAGACCGCCAAACCGGACGGTCAAACCGCTTTTCTGACCGTATCTTTGCGGGCTGTCATGCCCCACCCCCCCCTCTCCGGCTTGTCCTGCCTCTCTCCTGGTTGGGTTGGACCGCTCTGCCCGCAAACACAAAGGGCACCTCCTTGCGAGATGCCCTTTGTATTTAAGAGAACAACTCTTAAATACGGATTATTTCTTCTCTTCGAAGAAATCCTTCACCTGGTCGTTGGCAATGATACCCTCCTTGAACATGTAGGCTCCGGTCTTGTCGGACTTGACCATCTTGATGCACTTGGTGAACTGCTTGCCTGTACCGGTCTTCAGCGTTGCGACTACTTTCTTTGCCATAGAGCTCTTCTAACTATTTGATTTCACGGTGTAAGGTTACACGCTTGAGGAACGGGTTGTACTTTTTGCGTTCGAGACGTTCGGGCGTGTTTTTCTTGTTTTTGGTGGTGATGTAACGGGACATTCCCGCAACGCCGCTCTCTTTCTGCTCGGTGCACTCGAGAATTACCTGCACTCTGTTGCCTTTCTTTGCCATGGGTTACAGTTGATTTTAGTAGACGCTTTTGGGAGCGGCAGCCTCACGCATGGCTACTGCAAGCCCCTTCTTGTTGATGGTTTTCATACCGGCGGCCGATACCTTCAGGGTGATCCAGCGGCCTTCCTGCTCGGACCAGAAACGCTTGGTTTTCAGATTGGGACTGAATTTGCGTTTGGTCTTGTGGTGGGAGTGGGATACGTTGTTGCCCACAACGGCCACCTTGCCAGTGATTTCGCAAACTTTCATGGTTCTAAAATTTTGTTAAAGCCCTTTTTGGGCTTGCAAATATACAACCTTTTCGTCAAAACGCAAAGCGCGTTGACTTTTTTTCGGTTCGGCCGCCTGTTTCCGGCCGTAATTTTCCGCGATGCCGTTTTTTAGCCGGTGTTTTTCTGCAGCTGCTTTTCTTTCGCCCGCCGGGTCCTCTTTTCCTCTCCGCCCCTCTCTGCCTGGTTCTCTCCCGTTCTGCCGGGTTCTTCCCCTCTCTCCGCCGGGTTGCCGCTGTGCCGTCCGGTTGTTTATGCGGTTACTGCTCGGTCGTCGCGCCGTCGAGGGCGTCGCGCAGCAGCGAGATGGCGAAAGCACTGGCGCGGTCGATGATCTGACCGCGGTCGGTGCCGCACTGCTTGACGACGGCCCGTGTGCCGGTGGGGGTAGCCACGGCGATCCAGACCGTGCCGACGGGTTTCTCGGCCGAACCGCCCGTCGGGCCGGCGATACCGGTCGTGGCCACGGCGTAGTCGGCGTGACCTACGCGGCGGGCTCCTTCGGCCATCTGGCGGGCCACCTGTTCACTCACCGCGCCGTAGCGGGCGATGTCCTCGGCGCGGACGCCCAACACGTCGACCTTGGCCTCGTTGCTGTAGGAGACCACGCCGCAGTGGAAGTAGGTCGAGGCGCCCGGCAGGGCCGTGAAGCGCGAGGCAATGGTGCCGCCCGTGCAGCTTTCGGCCGTGGCCAGGGTCAGGTGACGTTCGGTGAGGATGCCGTGGACAAGCTCCTGCATCGAGGCCGTTTCGAAGCCGATGACGTTGTGGGGGATCAGCTGGCGCAGCTTCTCGAACTGGCGGTCGATCTCGCGGGCGACGCTCTCACCCTCGACCTCGTAGGCCGACAGGCGCAGCCGTACGGCGCCCGGATTGGGCAGATAGGCCAGTTTGAGGTAGGGCGGCAGGGCATTCTCCCAGCTTTCGATGCGTTTGGCCAGCATCGATTCGGCCAGTCCGGCGGTGATCATCGTACGGTGGACGATCTGCCGCAGCGAGAAGCGGGCCTTCAGACGGGGCATCACCTCGTCCTGCATCAGGTGCTCCATTTCGAACGGCACGCCGGGCAGCGAGACCACCACGTGGCCGTCGCGTTCGAACCACATGCCGGGAGCCGTGCCGTGGGCGTTGAAGAGCACCGTGCAGCAGTCGGGGACCAGCGCCTGCGAACGGTTGAGTTCGTTGAAGTCGATGCCGCGGGCCGTGAGCATCCGCTCGACATGGTCGGCCACCGTCTGGTCGTAGTGCATGCCGCTGTGGAACATCTCGGCCAGGGTCTTTTTGGTGATGTCGTCCTTCGTGGGGCCGAGGCCGCCGGTGATGACCGTCACTTCGAACTGCTCCAGGGCGCGGCCGACGCACTGCTGGATCTGTTCGCGGTCGTCGCCGATCGAGATCTTCTCGCGCACGACGATGCCCGCCGAGTTGAGGTGTTTGGCAATGGAGACCGAATTGGTATCCACGATCTGGCCGATGAGAATCTCATCGCCGATGGTAATGATCGTTGCTTTCATGGTTTTATGCCTGTTTCCCGGACTCTTCGGGAGTCGCCTGCGCGGCGGCAGGGTCGGCCGTGCGGGGCGTGGCCTCCGGGAGCCCGGAGTCTGTATGTTCCGAATGGGGATGCGGCCGGCCGTCGGTGTCGGCAGAAGCTTCGGTGTCGGCCGGTTTGGCTGCGGAGCTCTCCGAAACGGTGCGGGCCGCCTCGGTCTGGCTCTGCAGCCCGTCGGCGATCAGCTGGCGGCAGATGCGGCCCACGAGCCCCGGTCCTTCGTAGATATAACCCGTGTAGAGCTGCACCAGGTCGGCTCCGGCATCGAGCATCGCCCGGACATCTTCGGGGGTCATCAGACCTCCGACGCCGATGATCGGATAGGTGCCGCCCGAGCGGGTGTGGATGCGGCGGACGATCTCGACGGCCCGATGGGTCAGGGGGGCTCCGCTCAGCCGGCCGCTGCCGATCTTATCGATCGAGACGCGGCTCGTCTGCAGTCCTTCGCGGCGGTAGGTGCCGTTGGTGGCGACGATGCCGTCGAGCGGCGTCTCGAGCAGGATGTCCGCCACGCGGTCAATCACCTCGTCGGGCATGTCGGGCGAGACCTTGAGCATGATCGGCCGGTATTGGTTCTGCCCACGGCGGAAGTCGAACAGCGGGCCGAGGATCCGCAGGATGTACTCCCGGGTATGGGTCGTTCCTTCGCGGCAGGCGTTGTCGCAGCTGACGTTGACGGTGAAATAGTCCACGTATTGGTAGAGGTTGCGGAAGACCTTCAGGTAGTCGGCCGATGCGTTTTCGGGGAGGGTGCTGGTGTTTTTGCCGATGTTGCAGCCCACGATTACGCCGTCGTGCGGGCGGCGCAGGTGGCGGATGGTGACCTCCAGACCGCGGTTGGCCAAGCCGATGCGGTTGATGATGGCGCGGTCCTTGGGCAGGCGGAAGACCCGCGGCCGCGGATTGCCCGGCTGGGAGCGCGGTGTGACGGTGCCGATCTCGACGAATCCGAAGCCCATGGCGGCCAGTTCGCGATAGGCTTCACCGTTGCGGTCGAAGCCGGCGGCCAGCCCCACGGGGTTCTTGAAGCGGATGCCGAAGACCTCGCGTTCGAGCGAGGGGTGCTCCACGGCATAGCACTTGTGCAGCAGCCAGCGTCCGCCGGGGATGAGCCCGATGATGCGCAGGAAGAGCACCACGATCCGGTGCGCCCGCTCGATCGAGAGCGAGAAGAGCAGCGGTTTTATAAGCTTGCGGTACATATCGCGGGCAAAGGTAGTGAAAAAACGGTTATGCTGAACGGCCCAAGTCAAAAATACTCACGCCGATAGGCGTAGTTGTCGCGCAGCGCCTCGAAGGTTTCGGGGTGTTGTTTCAGACGCGCGCTTTCGGCCTCGATGTCGTAGTGTTGCGGGATGGTGCGGCAGAGCTCCTCCCAGCTGACGGGCCGGGGCTCGGAGCGTTCGACCTGCGGCGGATACCACCCTTCGAGCGGCAGGTGGAAGTGGCGGCTCACGGCGGCTACGGCCATGGCCGTGGCGTTGGCCTTGCCCTGCATCGAGTAGCCGGCGATATGGGGCGTGGCGAGCAGCGCTCCGTCGAGCAGCACGGGATCGAGCGCCGGCTCGTGCTCCCAGACGTCGAGCACCCAGCGTAGGCCGCTCTTCGGCAGGGCCTCGCCGTCGACCACTTCGCCGCGCGAGGAGTTGATCACCACGGCGCCGGGGCGCATCATCTTGAAGAGCCGGGCGTCGGCCATGTGGCGGGTCGAGGCGTCGAGCGGCGTATGGAAGGTGAGCAGATCGGCCTGCCGGGCCACCTCTTCGAGCGTCAGGAAGCCGCACCGCTCGCGCTCCTCGCGCGGCGGGTCGCAGCACACGACGCGGAAACCCCACGACTCTGCGTAGCTCTTGACCAGCGAGCCGACGTGTCCCACGCCGACGATGCCCAGTGTCCGCTCCTCGGGGCGCCATCCCTCGCGGCGCGCGAGCGTGGCCAGCACGGCGCCCACCCACTGCAGTACGCCGCGGGCGTTGCATCCGGCGGCCGTGGCCACCTCGATGCCGTGGCGGGCGCACCACGCGAGGTCGATGTGGTCGAATCCAATGGTGGCCGTGGCGATCATCCCGACGCGCGAACCCTCGAGCAGGCGGCTGTCACAGCGTGTCCGCGTGCGGATCACCAGGGCGTCGGCCGTGCGCACCTCCTCGGGCGTGAACCCCCGTCCGGGGCGGTAGCGTACTTCGGCGAAGGGTTCCAGAACGCCCTTCAGAAAGGGGATGGCTTGATCGACAATGACTTTCATGGCGTATGACGGTTTACGGCCGGGCCTCGGCGGCCCGCTGCGGGTGCGCAAATATAGCAAAATAGTCGACAGAGTGTACACGACGGTCAAAATGGCGGTTTTGTGCGGGATTTTTGCCGCCCGCCTCCGTCGGTTTGGGCAAAAATTCGTACCTTTGTCTTTCAAACGCATATTATGGAACAGAAAACCTTCGATCCGGACGGCGTAGGTGTCGCCACCGGGAGCTATTTCGGGCTTCCGTTCGAACCCGAAACCTCGGCGCTGGTGCTGATCTCGGCCCCGTGGGACGTGACGGTCTCCTACGGCGCCGGCACGGCCTATGCGCCGGATGCCATCATCGAGGCCTCGACGCAGCTCGACTTTCACGAACCGCTGGCCCCCGGAGCCTGGCGCCGCGGCATTGCCACGGCCGATATCGACTACACGATCCAGGAGCAGTCGCAGCGCCTGCGCAGCGATGCCGAACGGGTGATCGACCACCTTGAAGGGGGCGGTGAAATCGACGACGACTATGTCGTGCGCAAGATCCGCCGCGTGAACGAGGGGAGCCGCGCCCTGAATGCCAACATCGAGGCACAGGCCGCCCGCTGGCTCGACCAGGGACGGCTGGTCGGTCTGGTTGGCGGCGACCACTCGACCCCCTACGGACTGATCCGTGCGCTGGGGGCTCGCCACGCGGAGTTCGGCATCCTGCACGTCGACGCCCACCGCGATCTGCGCGAAGCCTACGAAGGGTTCGAATACTCGCACGCCTCGATCATGTACAACGTCCTGCGCGACGTGGGGCAGGTGCGGCGCCTGGTGCAGGTGGCCGTGCGCGACTTCAGCGCCACGGAGGCGGCGATGGCCGAGGCCGACGAGCGCGTCGTCTCGTTCGAGGACCTGGAGCTGGCCGGCGGGCGTTTCCGCGGCCAGACGTGGGACGAACAGTGCCGCCGCATCGTCGCTGAACTGCCCCGGGAGGTCTACGTGAGCTTCGATATCGACGGTCTGAGCTTCGACAACTGTCCCCATACCGGGACGCCCGTCTGCGGCGGGTTGAGCTTCAACGAGGCCGTCTGGCTGCTCCATACGCTGGTCGAGTCGGGGCGGCGGATCATCGGCTTCGACGTGGTGGAGGTCTGCCCGGCCCCCGAGGGGCGCATCGACGCCATCACCGGGGCACGCATCTTGTGGAAACTCTGCTCGCTGACACTCAAGTCCAACGAATAGACCTGCCTTTGCTGAAACGATGAGACTCTTTTCGAAGTTCCGCTGGGTCCGCCGGCGACACCTGATGAGCCTGCGCGGACAACTCTTTCTCGAGGCTCCCTGGGCGGGCGGCGCCGTGCTGCTCGTCTGCGTGGTCGCAGCCATGCTGCTGGCCAACCTCCCGGCCACGAAGATCTACTACCACCATCTGCTGGAGACGGATCTCTCGCTGCTGGTGCGTTCGCCCGACGGCGTGATCAACTGGTTGTTCCCGCGGGGCATGACCGTCGAGAAGTTCGTCAACGACGGTCTGATGGTCATCTTCTTCTTCGCCGTGGGGCTGGAGATCAAGCGCGAGGTGGTCTGCGGACAGCTCTCCTCGGTGCGTCGGGCCATCCTCCCGGTGCTGGCCGCGGCGGGCGGCATGCTCGCTCCGGCGCTCATCTTTCTGGCGTTCAACCACGGTACGGAGGCCGTCAACGGCTGGGGAATCCCCACGGCCACCGACATCGCCTTTGCCGTCGGGGTGCTCTCGATGCTGGGCGACCGCGTCCCGGCGTCGCTCAAGATCTTCCTCACGGCACTGGCCGTGGCCGACGATCTGGGGGCCGTGCTGGTCATTGCCCTCTTCTACGGCGGGCACGTCGAGCTGACGTGTCTGGTGCTGGCCCTGCTGATCATGGCCGGGGTCTACGTGATGAACCGAATGGGCGAAAAGCGCATGTTCGCCTATCTGCTTCCGGCCGTCGTGGTCTGGGGGCTGTTCTACTATTCGGGCGTGCACTCGACCATCTCGGGGGTGGCCATGGCGTTGCTGATCCCCATGCAGCCGCGTTACAGCCGGGAGTATTTCGCCCACAAGATGAAGTGGCTCAACGCCCGGGTGGTGCGGGCCGCCACGCACGAGGATTTCCCCAACGAGGAGCAGCGTTTCTATCTGCGGCGCATCCACAACCTCACGAGTCAGTCGGTGGGGATGAGCTACCGCCTGGAGCACGCCCTGGCCCCCTATGTGGCCTTCCTCATCATGCCGGTCTTCGCGCTGGCCAACGCCGGGGTGGAGATCTCCTCGGCAGCCTATTTCGATATCTTCCACCGTTCGGCCGAAACGGGGGCCGTCGGCATGGGCATCTTTTTCGGACTGCTGGTCGGCAAACCGCTCGGAATCTTTCTGGCCAGCTGGGGCGCCGTGCGTGCGGGACTGGCCGAACTGCCCGAGGGAACCTCGTGGCGGATGCTGCTGGCCGTGGCCTGTCTGGGCGGTATCGGCTTCACGATGTCGCTCTTCGTCGATTCGCTGGCCTTCGACGATCAGGCACTCGTCGACCGGGGCAAGATCTCGATCCTGATGGGATCGGTCGCCGCGGCCGTTGCCGGAAGCGTGCTGATCCTGCTCTTCTCGCGAAAAACGAAAAAGCTACAAAACAATGCATAAAACGATGAAAAACCTGCTTTGGATCCTCCCGGCGGTGGCCCTGCTGGGGGGCTCGTGCTCGAAAAAGTCGGGCGGCGGGGGTGTGAAACTCCGCAACGACGTGGACTCGGTGGCCTACGTCATCGGCATGAACGTGGGGCTGAATCTGCAGCACATGGACTCGACGCTCAACGTCGAGGCGGTGTGTGCGGGCATCCGGGATATCTTCGCCGGGCGGCCCGTCCTGACAACCTCCGAGGCCGAGACCTTTTATCTGAGCTACGTGAACTACGCCCTCCCGGAGAAGGCCCGGGCCTACGAGGAGCGGTTCCTCGAGGATATCGCCAAATCGAACCGTTCGTATGCACGCACCTCGTCGGGCGTGACCTATACGGTCGAGGAGGTCGGCGACCAGAACCGGATCCCCGTGTCGGACCGCGACAGCGTGGCGCTGCGCTGGGTGATCCGCACGGCCGACGGACGGGAGATCCTCTCCTCGTACGAACGCGGCGATACGGTGCGTTCGACGCTGCGCGACCTGAACCGCGGCGTGCAGGAGAGTCTGAAACTGATCGGCGTGGGCGGCCGCATCAATGCCTGGATGCCCTCGTCGGTCACCTACGGCGCCGACGGTGACAAGACGCTCGGAATCGGTCCCAACACGACGCTCTGCTATCAGATCGAGCTGCTCGATCTGGACAAGTATGCCGATCGGTTCCGCCGTCGATAATTTGCGCGAAGAAAAATCGGTCATTATCCAATATTTTACTATCTTTGCGCGTGCGAAAAAAAGCAAACATTCAACATACATATTCAAAAACAACCATGAAAAGAGTCTTTTTTGCCGCAGCGCTTGCAGGTGCGGCGATGCTTGCCTCCTGCGGGGGCAACAAGACCGGAGTCGAGATGGGCAGCCTGTCGAAGTTCGATTCGCTGTCGTACGCCCTGGGTGCGAACATCGGCTACGGCATCAACTATGAGATGAAGGACATTCCGTTCGATTTCAAGGCTGTCGACAAGGGTATCCGCGAGGGGGCTCTGGACAAGGCCTCGCAGCCGCACGACGAGTCGCTTGACATGCTGCGCGAATACTTCATGTCGAAGCGCGGCGAGCGTGCCCGCGCCATTGCCAAGAAGCGTGCCGAGGCCGACAGCGTACGTCTGGCCGGCGGCGATTCGACCAAGGTCGAGTATCCGGCCGCCGATCCCGAGATGTTCGAGTCGGAGGAGGAGCGTACACAACTCTCCTACGCCTTCGGTAACGACATCGGCTACAACATCGCCAACAGCGGTATGCCGGTTCAGGTGGTATGGATCTGCGAGGCCATGCAGAACGTCCGCGACAAGAACGCCAAGATGGATGAGGATGCCGTGAACCAGTACCTGCAGTACTACTTCATGGTAAAGCGTCCGGCCGAGAATGCCGAAGCTTCGAAGACCTGGCTGGAGAAGATCGAGAAGAAGTCGGGCGTGAAGAAGACCGAATCGGGTCTGCTCTACAAGGTGACCGAGATGGGCGATACGACGATGATGGCCAAGGATCCGCGCGACGTGGTGAAGGTGCACTACACGGGCCGCACGCGTGAGGGCAAGGTCTTCGATACGTCGAAGTTCGCCAACCGTCCCAAGGAGCAGCAGGAGATTCTCAAGAAGCAGCGTCCGGACAGCTATGACAAGGACGAGCCCGTGGAGTTCCCGCTCAATCGCGTGATTCCGGGTTGGACCGAGGGCCTGCAGCTTGTGGGCAAGGGTGGCAAGATCACGCTCTGGATCCCCTCCGATCTGGCCTATGGACAGCGTGGCGCCGGTCGTGACATCGGTCCCAACGAGGCGCTTGAGTTCGAGGTCGAGTTGATCGACGTAACTCCCTACGAGGAGCCGGCTCCGGCCGATTCGACGGCTGCAGCTCCCGCCGTTGAGCCTGCCAAATAAGGTTTTACGTCAGCGATAAAAAATCCCGGAATGCTTGCGGCATTCCGGGATTTTTTGTTTGGCGTTCCGTTGTGGGCTTCTGACGTCAGGGTACCGCCTTCTTTCAGAGGTTCTTCTCAGCAAGTTCCTCTCTCTGCCCTCTCTCTGCGGTTCCTCTCTCAGCAGCCCTCTTTTTCTGCGGCCCCTCTCTCAGCCAGCGGCCCTTCTCATCCTTTTTCTGCGACTTCTCTCTCAGCCAGCGGGCCCTTTCCCTCACACTGCGGCCCCTCTTTCTCAGCGGCCCCTCGGACTCAGAAGGGGAGGTCGTCGACCTCCTGGGAGGGAGTCGAGGCGTAGGAGGGTTCCTCGACGATGGGAGGCATGTCGGGCATCGGTGCTGCGGCGGCCGGCTCCTGCTGCCTGGGCTGGATGCGCCAGGCACGCACGTCGGTGTACCAGCGGCCGTTGTATTCGCGCGACTCGATGTTGACCGAGACGGTATAGGCGGCACCCTCCTTCAGCCGGGCCACATCGTCGGGCTTGTTGAAGAACGTGACGCAGATCTTGCGGGTGAACGATCCCTCGTTCATCTCAAAAACCACATCCTGACGCTGCCATTCACCGCGGGCCGAAGTGCCCTTCGTGACCGGCAGTATTTTGTAGACGGTTCCTTCGAATTCCATAATTTCGTATCGTTTTTTGGTGATTGTCTCCTCTGCAGACCGTGCGGAAAAGGGACTCCGGCGCGGTGCTCCTGCAAAGATAGGCAAATTTTACGATTCCGCGTCCCGGAACCTTGAATTTTCCATCTTCGGGAGTCCGGTCCCGCGGGATTGAACCTCAATCCTCGTCGTCGGGCCTGCTCTGGCGGGGGTGTTTGCGCTCGATGCGCTCGGCCAGGCGGATGCTCAGTTCGTAGAGCCCGTAGAGGGGGATGATCACCAGCACCAGGCTGAAGATGTCGGGCGGGGTGATGATGGCCGAGATGACGAGCAGAATGACGAAGGCGTGGCGGCGGTAGCGCTTCAGAAAGGCTGCCGAGACGATCCCCATGCGCGAGAGGAAGTAGATCAGCAGCGGCAGTTCGAACATGAAGGCGCAGGCCATCGAGACGACAATGACCGTCGAGAGGTAGTCGCCGATGTCGATCATGTTGGTGATCTCGGGGCTGACCTGGTAGTTGGCGAAGAAGTTGATCGACAGCGGCACCATGATGAAGTATCCGAAGAGCAGCCCCGTGAAGAAGCACCCCGAGACGGCGGTGACGAACCAGCGTGTGCCGGCAATCTCGCGCGGGGTGAGGGCCGGCCGTACGAACTGCCAGAACTCCCACAGCACGTAGGGCATGGCCAGGGCGATGCCCGCGACGAGCGAGATCTTCATGTGGAGATTGAACTGTCCGGCCAGCGAGGTGTTGATCACCTGGAAGCGGTCCGAAGCAATTTCGAACGAGGCGACCGATGTGTCGAACGAGGTTCCGAGCGTGGCATTGAGCCATTCGGCCAGGTGGGCCCATTCGACGCCGATCCACGAGAGCAGCCGGTTGGTAGAGAAGTCGGCCTGCCGGGGTCCGAAGAGGACGGTGTCGATGATGAAGCCCTTGCAGAGAAATGCTGCGATGCCGATGAGGACGATGGCCAGCGCCCCGCGTACCAGATGGGGGCGCAGGGCGTCGAGGTGCTCGAAGAAGGTCATCTCCGAGGAGTCGGGTTCGGGGTGTTTCATGCGGCGGATGGCGTTTGACGGCGGAGTTCAGACATCGACGGGTGAGGCCGGCGGGTCGGAGCGGCGGAACGGACTGCCCGGCGAAGCAGCGGAACGTGGCGTGCAACGGACCGCGTGACGGGGCTGACGGTGTGCGGGGGCCCGGGACCGGTGCGGGGTTGACGGAGCACGAGAATCCGGGACCGGTCGCGGGACGGCGGTTACTTCTCGGACTCCTTGCCCGACGAATCGTGTTTGCGGTTGGCCTGATTCTCTTCGGCGGAGTAGTCCTTGTTGACGGCATCCTTGAACTCCTTGACGCCGCGGCCCAGGCCGCGCATCAACTCGGGAATCTTGCGCCCGCCGAAGAGCAGCAGAACGACCAGCACGATGATCAGCAGTTGTCCGTAACCGATTACACAGGGAATGAACATCTCTTTCAGTTTTGTTTAGGTTTCTGGGGCGGATCCGACCTTCGGATTCCGTCGGGGTCGGCCCCGGGCGCGCAGGGTGCGCCTCCGGTCCGGGACCTCTTTCTGACAAAGATACGGATTATTTGGACAAATCCGCGTGCGGGGACGGAATTTTGCGCTCCGACGGAGGGGATTCAGGAGTGACGCCGGACCAGTTCGCGTTCGAGATCGGCAATCGACAGACCGGTGGCCTCGAGCAGCACGAGCAGGTGGTAGACCAGGTCCGAAGCCTCGTAGACCAGGGCGTCGCGGTTGCCGGCCACGGCTTCGATCACCGTCTCGACGGCCTCTTCGCCGACCTTCTGGGCGATCTTGTTCACGCCGCGCGTGAAGAGACGTGAGGTATAGGAGCCTTCGGGCATCTCGCGGTGGCGTCCCTGGATGACGCTCTGCAGGTAGCGGATGAAGCCCTCTTCGTCGGGTGTGGCCTTGCCGAAGCAGGTGCGTGAACCGGTGTGGCAGGTGGGGCCGTGGGGGATGACCCGCACGAGCAGCGTGTCGGCGTCGCAGTCGGCGGCCACCGAGACCGCTTCGAGCCAGTTGCCGCTGGTCTCGCCCTTGGTCCAGAGGCACTGCCGCGTGCGGCTGTAGAAGGTGACGCGGCCCTCGGCGAGGGTCTTCTCGTAGGCCTCGCGGTTCATGTAGCCCAGCATGAGCACCTGCAGCGTGCGGTCGTCCTGGATGATGGCGGGAACAAGCCCGCCGGGGAGTTTTTCGAGGTTGAGCTCCGAAAAGGAAATTCCTGAAATCTTCATGGTATCTGTTTTTTTGTCGGTTTGTTTTTTTGTCGGTTTGTTTTTGCGGGGCGTCGGGCGGCAGGAGCGGTTCGGGCGGCAGGAGACCGGACGTGGTTGGTCCGCTCGACAGGTCCGGCAGGCCCGGATGGTTCGGATGGCCCGGGGAGCGGCTTCAGAGGCGGACGGGGATGCCGCGCTCACGGAGCTCCCGCTTCAGGCGCGGAATCGGAATCTCTCCGTAGTGGAAGATGCTGGCGGCCAGTGCGGCGTCGGCTCCGCCGCGGGTGAGCACCTCGGCGATGTGGCCGACGGTGCCGGCTCCGCCCGAGGCGATGACCGGCACGGGCAGTTCGGCCAGCCGGGCGAAGGTCTCGCACGGGTAGCCGTTCTTCGTGCCGTCGTGGTCCATCGAGGTGAAGAGGATCTCACCGGCGCCGCGATCGACGGCCTCGCGGGCCCACGTGAAGAGTTCGCGCTCGGTCAGATGTCGTCCGCCGTGGGTCGTCACCCGCCAGCGGCCGTCGATCTGCCGGGCGTCGATCGCCACGACGACGAACTGCGAACCGTATTTCGAGGCGATCGAGTCGATCAGCGCGGGGTTTCCGACGGCGGCGCTGTTGACCGTCACCTTGTCGGCCCCGGCATCGAGCAGCCGTCCGGCGTCGTCGACCGAGGCGATGCCGCCGCCGACGGTGAAGGGGATGTCGATGCGGGCGGCGATGTGCGAAACCAGATCGGTGAAGGTGCGGCGCCCCTCCTGCGAGGCGCTGATGTCGAGGTAGACCAGTTCGTCGGCCCCTTCGTCGGCGTACTTGGCCCCGAGTTCCACGGGGTCGCCGACGCGGCGCAGATCCTCGAAGTGAATCCCCTTGACGGTCTGCCCGTCGCGGATGTCCAGACAGGGTATTATTCGTTTTGCAAGCATCGTTCTATTTCCTCCAGGGTGATACGTCCTTCGTAGAGCGCCTTGCCGATGATGACGCTCCGCAGTCCCAACGTGTCGAGGCGGCGGATGTCGTCCATCGACGAGATGCCGCCGCTGACCGTGACCTCGACCGTCGGGAACTGCTCCTGCAGCCGGGTGTAGAGCTCCGCACCGGGGCCGCAGAGCATGCCGTCGCGCGAGATGTCGGTGCAGATGACCTGCGCGAGGCCCTGCGGCAGGAAGCGTTTGATCAGTTCGTCGGCCGTTGCCGTCGACTCTTCGAGCCATCCCAGCAGGGCCACCTTGCCGTCGCGCAGGTCGGCGCCGAGGATCATCCGCCCGGGGCCGAACTCTCCGAGCCATGCGGCGAACCACTCCGGTTGCCGCACGGCCACGCTGCCGCAGATGGCCCGCCGGGCGCCGGCGTTGAAGACGTCGTGCAGCGCCTCGCGGCTCTTGATGCCGCCGCCGTACTCGATGTCGAGCTCCGTGCGCGAGGCAATGCGCTCCAGCGTGCGGAGGTTGCGCGGTTCGGAGGCCTTCGCACCGTCGAGGTCGACCACGTGGAGGCGGCCGATGCCCGCCCCTTCGAAGCGGAGCGCCGTCTCGAGCGGATCCTTGCTGTAGACTTTCCGGCTGGCGTAGTCGCCCTGCGTGAGGCGTACGCACTGGCCCTCGATGAGGTCCATGGCCGGTATGAGGGTGATGTTCATGGTTTTTCGTGGTTTGTGGTGGATATGTCCGGTCGTATCGGTGGACGGTTGCCGGTTCGGAGTCGGGCGGCAGCGCCTTACTTCAGATTCAGGAAGTTCTGCAGGATCCGGGCCCCCGTTGTGCCGCTCTTTTCGGGGTGGAACTGCGTGCCGTAGAAGTTGTCGCGCCGGAGTGCCGCGCTGAAGCGTCGTGCGTAGTCGGTCGTGGCGATTGTAGCCGGACAGAGGTCCGCCGCATAGGAGTGGACGTAGTAGACGTAGCTCTGTTCGGGAATCCCCTCGAAGAGCGGCGAGCGCAACCCTTCGATCGTATCCCAGCCCACGTGGGGAACCTTCAGCCGGGAGCCGGCATCGGATGTTTCGGGAAGAGGCCGGTCGGTGTGGCGGCCGGTCGGTGTGGCGGCCGGCGGGGCCGTATCCGGGAGGGGCGGGCTGGCCGCCGCTTCGTGGAGGATTTCCTCTACGGCGGTGGTGGGGAGGCGCCGCACCCGTGTGGGGAAGATCCCCAGACACTCCGCCCGCCCCTCCTCGCTCGAGAGACACAGCAACTGCATGCCGATGCAAATGCCCAGCACGGGGCACGTCAGCGTCGGCAGCACCTCGTCCAGCCCCCGTTCGCGGAGTTTTGCCATGGCGCTCGAGGCTTCGCCCACGCCCGGGAGGATCACCCGCTCGGCGCAGCGCAGCTGAGCGGCATCGGCCGTGAGCGTGAACTCCGCACCGGCCCGCCGCAGGGCATCGGCAACCGATCGCAGGTTGCCCGTATCGTAATCGACGACGGCTATCATAGGACTCCTTTGCTGCTGGGTATGTCGTATCCGAAACCTTCGCGCCGCACGGCCATGCGCAGTGCCCGGGCGAAGGCCTTGAAGATGGCTTCGGCCTTGTGGTGTTCGTTCTCGCCGCGGGCCGCGATGTGGAGGTTGCACCGCGCGGCGCAGCACAGTGAGTGGAAGAAGTGGCGGAACAGCTCGGTCGGGACGTCGCCCACCCGTTCGCGGCGGAATTCGGCCTCCCACTCGAAGTCGATACGCCCGCCGAAGTCGAGCAGCACCAGCGCCCGGCAGTCGTCCATCGGCAGGGCGAATCCGTAGCGGGCGATGCCGGCCTTCGAACCCAGCGCGCGGTCGATGGCCTCGCCCAGGGTGATGGCGACATCCTCCACGGTATGGTGCTCGTCGACCTCCAGGTCGCCGTGGGCCTCGACCGAGAGCGAGACGCCGCCGTGGTGGGCAATCTGCGAGAGCATGTGGTCCAGGAAGTGGAGGCCCGTCGAGATGCGGTCGTTGAAGTCGCCGCGGCCGTCGAGGTCCAGCCGCACGCGGATCTGCGTCTCGCGTGTCTGGCGCCGCAGGTCGACCTGCCGCTCCCCGCGGCGGATGAACTCCGCCACCTCGGCCCACGAATCGCTCACCAGCGCGCAGCTCTCTGCCACGCCGGCCTCTTCCACCATCCGCCGCCCCTCGGCCGCGGGCCGCAGCAGGACGCCGCGGGCCCCGAGGTTGCGGGCCAGCAGAAGGTCCGTCACGCGGTCGCCGATCACGTAGCTCGATGCGAGGTCGTACGACCCGTCCAGGTATCGGGCGAACATCCCGGTGCGGGGTTTGCGCGTCGGGGCGTTGTCGCGCTCGAAGGTGCGGTCGATGAGCTGGTCGTCGAAGACGACCCCTTCGCCGCCAAGCGTCGCGAGCATCTTCTCGTGGGCGGGCCAAAAGTCCGCCTCGGGGAAGGAGTCGGTGCCCAGACCGTCCTGGTTGGTGGCCAGCACCAGCTCGAAACCGAGTCCCGAGAGGGCCTTCAGCCCCGAGATGGCGCCCGGTACGAAGCGCATCTTTTCGAGGCTGTCGATCTGCTCGTCGGCGGGTTCCGCGAGGATCGTGCCGTCGCGGTCGATGAAGAGGGCTTTTTTCATGGTTGGAAATTTTGGATGGTTCGGATCAGCAGGTCGTTCTCCTCGGGACGGCCGACGGTGATGCGCAGGCACCCCGCGCAGCCCGCCACGCGCGAGCGGTTGCGGACGATCACCCCGGCGCGGATCAACGCCTCGTAGAGGCGGTCGGGCGCCGCGGTGCGCACCAGCAGGAAGTTGGCCTCCGAGGGGTAGACCCGTTCGATGGCCCGGCAGCCGGCCAGCGCCCGCGCCGTGCGGAGCCGCTCGCGGCGAAGCTCGGCGATCTGCGCCGTGATCGGTTGCGTGAGGCGTTCGAGGACCTCGCGCTGCGTCGGACCGTTGATGTTGTAGGGGTACTTCACCCGGGCGAAGAGCTCCGCCACGGGCTCCGCCGCAAAGGCCAGTCCGAGACGCAGCCCGGCCATGCCCCACGCTTTGGAGAGGGTCTGCAGGATGATGAGATTCGGAAACTCGTCGAGCCGGCTGAGAAATCCCGGCTTCGAGGCGAAGTCGATGTAGGCTTCGTCCAGGAGGACCATCCCCGGGAACTCGCGCAGCAGCCGTTCAATTTCGCGGGCCGGAAAGGCGTTGCCCGTGGGGTTGTTCGGCGAGCAGATCCACAGCAGCTTCGTGCGCTCGTCGGCCGCTGCGAGCAGCGCGTCGGTCGGCAGCGCGAAGTCGTCGCCGAGCGCCACCTCGCGCATCTCGACGTCGTTCGTGTCGGCAGCCACGCGGTACATGCCGTAGGTCGGCGCGATCGAGACGGCGTTGTCGCGCCCCGGCGTGCAGAAGATCCGGTAGGCGAGGTCGATCGCCTCGTCGCTGCCGTTGCCCAGGAAGATCTGCCCCTCGCGAACCCCCTTCAGGACGGCAATCCGGCGTTTCAACTCCCGCTGGTGGGGATCCGGGTAGCGGTTCACCCCGTTGTCGTAGGGACTTTCGTTGGCGTCGAGCCACGTGGAGATCTCCCCGCCGGCGTACTCGTCGCGGGCCGTGGAGTAGGGTTGCAGGGTCCGGATATTCGGCCGGACCAGCTCGTCAAGGGGTCTCATGATCGCTTCGGATTTTGCGGGTTAAGCGTATCGTTCGGAGCTTCGGCTGATTCGAGCCGGATGCGGACGGCGTCGGCATGGGCGTCAAGTCCCTCGGCCATGGCCATCGCCTCGATGGTCGGGGCCAGGCGCCGGAGCCCCTCGCGCGTCAGCTCCTGGAAGGTGATCTTCCGCAGGTAGGAGTCGACATTCACGCCGTTGCACGAACGGGCCCAGCCTCCGGTCGGGAGGGTGTGGTTCGTCCCCGAGGCGTAGTCGCCGGCGCTCTCGGTCGACCAGTGGCCGATGAAGACGCTTCCGGCCGAGGTGATCCCGGCGGCCGCCTCCCACGGCGACTCCATCGTGAGGATCAGGTGCTCCGGGGCGTAGGTGTTCGAGAAGGCGATGCGCTCTTCGCGGTCCGTGAGGACGATGATCCGGCTCTGTTGCAGCGCCTCGCGGATGATTGCGGCACGGCGCCGCCGGGTCAGCTGCTCCGCAACGGCCCGCTGCGTGGCCCGGGCGAACTCCGTCGAGGCGCAGACCAGCACCGCCTGGCTGTCGCCGCCGTGTTCGGCCTGCGAGAGCAGGTCGGCGGCGGCAAACTCCGGCGAGGCGCTGTCGTCGGCCAGCACCAGTACCTCCGAAGGGCCGGCCGGGAGGTCGATCGCCACGTCACGGGCGCCGACCAGCTGTTTGGCCTTCGTCACGTAGCGGTTTCCCGGACCGAAGATCTTCTCCACACGCGGAATGCTCTCCGTGCCGTAGGCCATGGCGGCAATGGCTTGGGCTCCGCCGACGGCAAAGAGGTGTGTCACGCCGCAGAGCCGCGCCGCGTAGCGGATCTCCGGGGCGACGCTCCCGTCCGCACGGGCCGGGGTGCAGAGGATCACCTCGCGGCAGCCCGCCACCCGGGCCGGCAAGGCCAGCATCAGTACCGTCGAGAAGAGCGGTGCCCGCCCGCCGGGAATGTAGAGCCCCACGCGGTCGATGGCCACGGCGCGCTGCAGGCAGGTTACGCCCGGCATTGTCTCGACGCGCACCTCGGCGGGCAACTGCGCCCGGTGGAAGGCCTCGATATTCGCACGGGCCGTGTCGAGGGCCTGTTTCAGCGCGTCGGAGAGATCTCCGGCGGCCGCCTCCACCGTCTCGGCCGGAATCTCGAACGCTTCGGGCCGCCGCCCCTCGATGCGTTCCGTGATGTCGCACAGAGCCCGGTCGCCCCCCGTGCGCACCTCTTCGAGGATCTCCTCCACCTGTCGGGTGATCTCCTCCTCGCGGCGCGTGCAGCGTTCGGTCAGTGTGCCCCACGCGCTGCGGGGCGGATTGTCGTAGATGGTCAGCATCGCGCTGTTTTCGGTCGTATTCATGTCGTTCATGGCTTGCAACGTTTTCAACGGATCATGTTTTCGAGCGCCAGCACAAGAATGCCTTCGGCGCCGATCTTCTTCAACTGTTCGATGCGCTCCCAGAGCTGCTCCTGTGCCAGCACGGCGTGGATCGAGCACCACCCCTCCTGGGCCAGCGGCAGCACCGTCGGGCTGCGCATCCCCGGCAGGATGCGGATCGCCTCCTCGAGCCGCTCTTCGGGCAGATTCATCAGCACGTACTTCATGCCGCGGCTCTCGAGGATCGAGTTGAAACGGAAGGTCAGCTGCTCGGTTTCGCGCCGCTTGTCGGGTCCGAGATTCGGGCAGGCGATCAGCACCGCCTCCGAGAAGAAGACCTTCTCGACCTCGGTCAGTCCGTTTGAGATGAGCGTACCGCCCGAGGAGACGATGTCGAAGATGGCGTCGGACATCCCCACCGCCGGGGCGATCTCGACCGAACCCTCGATGCGGTGAATCTCGGCTTCGATGCCCCGTTCGGCGAAGTAGCGCATGAGGATGTTCGGATAGGAGGTAGCGATGCGCCGGCCCCGGAAGTACTCCGGACCCGGGTAGTCGGTCCCCTTCGGGACGGCCAGCGAGAGGCGGCACCCGCCGAATCCGAGATCCATGAGCTGTTCGACGCGGAAGCCCTTTTCGGCCACTTCGTTCAGCCCTACGATCCCCAGATCGGCGACGCCCATTGCCACGGCCTGCGGGATGTCGTCGTCGCGCAGATAGAGCACTTCGAGCGGGAATCCTTCGGCCCGCGAGATGAGTTTGCGCTTGCTTTCGGCAACCTGGATGCCCGCTTCGGCAAGCAGACTGGTGCTCTGTTCGTTGAGTCGGCCCTTGGCCTGGATGGCTATTCGCAACATGTTTCGTGTGGTTTTGATTGTCCTGTTTTTTTTTTTCCCCCCCCCTCCGTGTGGCCTGATACGAAAAAAGCCCACCCGCAAGGGGTGAGCTTCATGTATCGGTATGGTTCGTTATCTCTCTTTCGGACCGTTTATCGGTCTGTCGTTCTGCGGTTGTTCCATACATGATCGCCTGCCCCCGGGATTTCGTGGCGGTGATGATGATGGATATGGATAAACTGCAGCATGCTGTTTCGGATCGTTGAGGACAAATATAGTGATTCCGATCCGAAAATCCAAATTTTTCATCCGTTTTGTGCCGCGCACGGCGGCTGGGAATGCCGTGTCCCTTGCCGTCTGACGGCCGAAAAGTGTCTCTTTCTCTGGAAGTTTTGCGGAGGAGTGGGGAAGTTTTGAAAAATTTTTCATATCTTTACGGGAAATCGCCGCAAGGTTAGGGCGGCGCTCTCATCCTAAAAACGAAACGCCATGTGTGACGACCCCATTCTGTCGATCGCAACCCGTCTGCGCGGGCTGCGCGAAGTTCTCGAATTGTCGGAGCAGGAGGTGGCCGACAGCTGCCGCATCTCCCTTGACGAGTATCGGGCCCTCGAAAGCGGGCATTCCGACATCTCGGTCAACCTGCTGCAGACCATCTCCCGCCGCTACGGCATCCCGCTCGACGTGCTGATGTTCGGCGAGGAGCCCCGCATGAACTCCTATTTCATCACCCGCGCCGGGCGTGGCGTGGCGGTCGAACGCCGCAAGGCCTACCGCTATGAGGCGCTGGCCGCCGGATTCCGCGACCGGCGGATCGACCCCTTCATCGTGACCGTCGAACCGGCTCCGGCCGATGCCCCGATGCACCTGAACACCCACTCCGGACAGGAGATGAACTACGTACTCGAAGGCCGCCTGCTCATCGAGCTCGACGGCCGGCAAATCGAACTCAATCCCGGAGACAGTCTCTATTTCGACTCCTCGCTGCCCCACGGCATGAAGGCGCTCGACGGCAGGACGGTCCGTTTTCTGGCTATTATATTATAAGAGGTATGAATCTGGTAGATCGTTATCTGTCTCGGACCGACTTCTCCTCGCAGGAGGAGTTTCGCGAGCACCTGCATATCCGGGTGCCCGAGCATTTCAATTTTGCCTATGACGTCGTCGATCGCTATGCCGCCGAAGCTCCCGACCAGCTGGCCATGCTCTGGACCGACGACAAGGATCATGTGGCCCGCTTCACCTTCGCCGACCTCAAGCGCGAAAGCGACCGTACGGCCTCCTGGTTCCGGAGCCTCGGCATCGGCAGGGGCGACCCCGTGATGCTGATTCTCAAGCGCCGCTATGAGTTCTGGTTCTCGGTGCTGGCCCTCCACAAGCTGGGCGCCGTGGTGATCCCGGCCACCCACCTGCTGACGAAAAAGGATGTCGTCTATCGCTGCAACACGGCCTCGATCCGGGCCATCGTCGCGGCCGGCGAGCGGGTCATCACCGACCACATCGCCGCCGCCATGCCCGAGAGTCCCACGGTGCGGGCCCTGGTGAGCGTCGGTCCCGAGGTGCCCGAGGGTTTCCTCGATTTCCATCGCGGCATCGAAGAGGCCGCCCCCTTCGTGCGCCCCGAACACCCGAACGACAACGACGATATCATGCTCATGTACTTCACCTCGGGAACCACCGGCGAGCCGAAGATGGTGGCGCACGACTTCACCTATCCGCTGGGACACATCGTCACGGCCCGCTACTGGCACAACCTCCACGAGGGGAGCCTCCACCTGACGATCGCCGATACGGGGTGGGCCAAGGCCGCCTGGGGAAAACTCTACGGGCAGTGGTTCGCCGGCGCCACGCTCTTCGTCTATGACCACGAAAAGTTCACGCCGGCCGATATTCTGCACAAGATCGAACAGTACCGGATCACCTCGTTGTGCGCCCCTCCGACGATCTACCGCTTCCTGATCCGCGAGGATCTGTCGCGTTTCGACCTCTCGTCGTTGGAGTACTGCACCACGGCGGGCGAGGCGCTCAACGGTTCGGTCTACGACACGTTCCTTGCCCAGACCGGCATCCGGCTGATGGAGGGTTTCGGCCAGACTGAGACGACGCTGACGCTGGGCACCTTCCCTTGGATGGAGCCCAAACCCGGCAGCATGGGCATTCCCAATCCGCAGTATAGGATCGACCTGCTGACGCCGGACGGCCGTTCGGCCGAGGACGGTGAGCAGGGGCAGATCATCATCCGCACCGACGGCGGAAAGCCCCTCGGCCTCTTCAAGGAGTACTACCGCAGCGAGGAGCGCACGCGCGAAGCGTGGCACGACGGCGTCTACTACACGGGCGACGTGGCCTGGCGCGACGAGGACGGTTACTACTGGTTTGTCGGACGGGCCGACGACGTGATCAAGAGTTCGGGCTACCGCATCGGCCCCTTCGAGGTCGAGAGTGCGCTGATGACCCACCCGGCTGTCGTCGAGTGTGCCATCACGGGCGTTCCGGACGAGATCCGCGGGCAGGTGGTCAAGGCGACGATCGTCCTGGCGGCCGAATGGCGCGAACGGGCCGGTGCCGCGCTGGTCAAGGAGCTGCAGGACCATGTCAAGCGCGTCACGGCCCCCTACAAGTATCCGCGCGTGATCGAGTTCGTCGAGGCGCTGCCCAAGACCATCAGCGGCAAGATCCGTCGGACGGAGATCCGCCGCGACGACGCCTCCAAAAAGGGGTGATCCATTCCGCGTGACGGGAGCGTGCTTGTCCGCCGGCCGTGCGAAGATTTGCCGCCGGGTGTCGTGTGGAAAAGGAGGCGCCCGGCCGTTCGATCCGGATCCGGAGGGCGGGGTAGGCTTGAACGGCTGTTGAGTTCCCGTCGGGAACGGCACCTCTTCTTGCCTGTTGGTCGTTCGCCCGATCGGCCGGTTGAAGCATGAAAAAAGGACTGTCTCGCGAGACAGTCCTTTTTCGTTTCCGGCGAATTGTCCGGTATCGGGCAATCCGCCCGGCAGGTGGGCCCAGAGGGGCATGATCCCACGACCTTCGGATTATGAGTCCGCTGCTCTGACCAACTGAGCTATGGGCCCCGGGGCGTTTTGGATACCTCCGCAGAGGATCTTCCGCGCTTTGCGACGACAAAGATAGAAAAACAATCCGGATTCCGCAACCCCGCAGCTGGCTGCCGATGCGAAAAAATTTGTCCCGGCGCTTGTTTCTTGCAAATTAATTCGTACCTTTGTCCCGCTTAAGCACTAATTATTAACAAAAACAACGAAATGAAAAAGGGTATCCATCCGGAAAATTATCGTTTAGTGGCGTTCAAGGACATGTCCAACGACCACGTGTTTTTGTGCCGGTCCGCCGTTTCGACAAAAGAGACCATCGAAGTGAACGGCGAAACCTATCCCGTGTATAAGATGGAAATCTCCAACACCTCGCACCCGTTCTATACGGGCAAGATGAAGTTGGTTGACACCGCCGGTCGCGTCGATAAGTTTATGAGCCGCTACGCAAAACGCTACGATAAGAAAAACGCCAAGTAAATCGTCGCTGTCGGCATTTACCGCTTACGGGCCGCATCGCAGATGCGGCCCGTCTTTTTTTGTGTAAATCACCGCTTTTTTCGGGTCGGGGGTGTTGTTTTTTTCGCTACAACGTTGTTGTTTTATTCCTATATTTGCGGCCGAAGGCAAACAGGATTGATTGCAAGTCTTAATTTATTGTGTGTCATGAAAAACGGATTCAAAATGATGGTCGTGGCTGCGCTCCTCGTTGCGGCAGCCTCGACCTCCTGCGTCAGCCGGCAGGTCACTCTTCAGGCCGAAAACCAGCGCGACTCGCTCTCCGTGGTGGTCGGCCAGAAGGATTCGCTCATCAATGTCGTCTTTTCCGATATCAACGCCATTTCGGAAAACCTCGCCCTGATCAAGTCGCGTGAAAATCTGATCACCGTCTCCGAACCCTCCGACGGCGCCCGCCGCCCCGTCGAGGAGATCAACAACGATATCGCGGCCATCGACCGCCTGCTGCAGGAGAACAAGGCCAAGATCGCTTCGCTGCAGCGTACGGCCGCCCAGCTGCGCAAGGCCAATCTGCGCATCGACGCCCTCGAAAAGATGATCGCCGATCTGAACGGCCAGCTCGCCCAGAAGAGTTCCGAAATCGAGCAGCTGCGCGAAAATATCGCCCGGATGGGTATCGAGGTGCAGACGCTCACCGAAGAGGTTGCCCAGCGCGATGCGCGTGTCGAGAGCCTCAGCGGCGAAAAGGTCGAACTCCAGAACCAGCTCAACACCGTCTACTACATCGTCGGCTCGGAGAAGGAGCTGCGCGATGCCCAGATCATCAACAAGGAGGGCTTCATCGGCCGGACACTGACCGTCGGCGACATGTCGAACCTCGACAGCTTCACGGTGGCCGATTCGCGGCTGCTCACCGAGATCCCCATCGGCCAGAAACGCGTGACGGTCGTCTCGTCCCACCCCGAGGATTCGTATGAACTGGTCACGGCGGCCGACAAGAGCGTCGAGAAGCTTCTCATTACCGATCCGGGCCGCTTCTGGGAATCGTCCAGGGTGCTCATCGTAAGCTACAAGTAGCGTCGCGGCCGATCCCTTCGTGAGCCTCTCTGAAAAGGTCCGTCCCCCGTCGGGGACGGACCTTTTCTATTGTGCCGGCGGTCTTTTCATTTGCTTTTCCGGACTTTTTTTGTAATTTTGTCGAAACTTCACTCGTGTATGGATTATCAAACCAAACCGCAGTTTGTGGAGCCGGACCTGAAGGAGAATTGTTCTGCGGATTGTAGTAGTTGTCCTACCTTTCCGGCGCCCTTCCGGCGCGTCGGTGACTCCTCATACTGCCGGTTCTCGCAACTTACGTTCGCCGTCGGTGACGGCGTGACCTTCCCCGCCGATCGGATCGTGCGGATCCTCTTCGTCCTCTCCGGATCGCTCCGTCTGCAGCAGGGCGCCGACATGCTGCGGCTCGTCACCTCGAAACAGTGCGTCTGCCTGGCCCGCAACGAACAGATCGTCGCCACGGCTCAGGATGTCGAGACCCGCGTGGTGGTCCTCTCGCTCGTGCATCGTATCGAGTTCTGCGAACAGGACTTCTTCAACCGTCTCCCGCCCTCCGATTCGAAGATCCCTGCCGAAGCGGCCCCCATCCTCTCGATCCATCCGGCCATCGAGCAGCTGCTCGTCTCGTTCTTCGCCATCCCCCAGATGGTCGGCTGTGTCCGCTACCACCGCATGAAGACCTCCGAGCTTTTCATGATGATCAAGGTGCTCTATACGCCGACCGAACACGCCTATTTCTTCCAGGCGCTGGTGCAGCCGCGCGACAATTTCCGCCTCTTCATCTGCAACAACTACGAAAAGGCGCAGGGCGTTACGGAACTTGCCGCCCTGGCCGGCATGAGCCTGTCGGTCTTCAAGCGCCGCTTCGCCGAACATTTCAACGACAGCGTCTATCACTGGATGATGTCGCAGAAGGCCCAGAAGATCTACGCCGATATCCGCGACGGGGAGGACAGCACCAAGGCGCTGATGAAAAAGTACGGCTTCCGCCACTACACGCAGTTCAGCCGTTTCTGCAAAAACTATCTGCAGGCCACTCCGGCGCAGTTGATCAGTTCGGTGCACAGCAAGTGATGCGGCGGGGGCCGCGTGCTGCCGCCTCCGGGTGAGGCGTTTGTCGGTTGCGGAGGCCGTCGGGCGTGGAGACAGCGGGCTGCGGAGGCTGCCTGCTGAGCTGTCGGATATGGAGGCGGCCGGGCGAGGTTATGTCGGCTGCTGAGCTGTCGGATATGGAGACGGCCGGGCGCTTGTGCCGGAGACGCTACGCCGGGGCGGATTCTTCTTCGGACGGCGGGCGGGACAAAGAGTTTTCCTTTGAAGACGATATTTTTTGCCGAACGTGTTGCGTTATCCAAAACTTTTCCTATCTTTGCACCCGATTTCGCCCCCGTACCACAGACGCATGGGCGCCGTTCTTTGAGAAGAGTGAAAAAGTAAAAAATTTGTCAACGAAATATTTGGTCGATAAATTTTTTATGCCTACCTTTGCAATCCAAAACGGTAAATAATTGCCGATGTAGCTCAGTTGGCCAGAGCAGCTGATTTGTAATCAGCTGGTCGTGGGTTCGAATCCCTCCATCGGCTCGGAAGCCGATCCGAGGAGCCTCGCCGGACAGGAGATCCGGAGTGGGGCAGGTTACTGAGGCTCGGTTTTACATCGCGAAAGCGAAAAACTTGGGAAGTTACCAGAGTGGCCAAATGGGGCAGACTGTAAATCTGCTGGCGTACGCCTTCGGTGGTTCGAATCCATCACTTCCCACTCTATAGGAAAACCGATTGGAGCTCCGTCCGGCTGCATGCGGCAAGGCCACTCCGATACGGGATATTTTTGCGGAAGTAGCTCAGTTGATAGAGCATCAGCCTTCCAAGCTGAGGGTCGCGAGTTTGAGCCTCGTCTTCCGCTCCAACGCAAGCAGCGTGTGATGCAAAAATCCGGTTCGAGGACCGGAGGTTTGTGTCGCCCGCTTGTTCTGCGGAATAAGGATGAATTTTAAAACTTGAAGTAATTTTTAACAATACTTTAAAATACTTAATACTATGGCAAAAGAAAAATTCGACCGGTCGAAACCGCACGTGAACATCGGTACCATCGGTCACGTTGACCACGGTAAGACTACCCTTACGGCCGCTATCACGACCGTTCTGGCAAAGCAGGGTCTTTCGGAGCTCCGTTCGTTCGACTCGATCGACAACGCCCCCGAAGAGAAAGAGCGTGGTATCACGATCAACACCGCACACGTTGAGTACCAGACCGCAAAGCGTCACTACGCTCACGTAGACTGCCCGGGACACGCCGACTATGTGAAGAACATGGTAACGGGTGCCGCTCAGATGGACGGTGCCATCCTGGTTGTAGCCGCTACCGACGGCCCGATGCCCCAGACCAACGAGCACGTGCTGCTCGCCCGTCAGGTGAACGTGCCGAAGATCGTTGTCTTCCTGAACAAGTGCGACATGGTGGACGACCCCGAGATGCTCGACCTGGTTGAAATGGAGGTTCGTGACCTTCTGTCGAAGTACGACTACGACGGCGACAACGCCCCCGTAATCCGTGGTTCGGCCCTGGGCGCCCTCAATGGCGAGCCCAAATGGGAGGAGAAGATCATGGAGCTGATGGATGCCGTAGACAACTACATTCCGCTGCCGCAGCGTGACAACGAGAAGCCCTTCCTGATGCCTATCGAGGACGTATTCTCGATCACGGGTCGTGGTACCGTAGTAACGGGCCGTATCGAGACCGGCGTTATCCACGTGGGTGACCCCGTTGAGATTATCGGTCTGGAGGAGAAGACGCTGACGTCGACCTGCACCGGCGTGGAGATGTTCCGCAAGCTGCTCGACGAGGGCGAGGCCGGCGACAACGTAGGTCTGCTGCTCCGCGGTATCGACAAGAAGGAGGTAAAGCGTGGTATGGTCGTTGCCAAGCCGGGTTCGATCACCCCGCACACGGAGTTCGAGGCTGAGGTCTACATCCTGAAGAAAGAGGAGGGTGGCCGTCACACGCCGTTCCACAACAACTACCGTCCCCAGTTCTATCTGCGTACGATGGACGTAACGGGTGAGGTTCACCTGCCCGCCGGAGTCGACATGGTAATGCCTGGCGACCACGTAACGATCACCGTGAAGCTGATCTACCCGGTAGCCCTGAACGAGGGTCTGCGTTTCGCAATCCGCGAGGGTGGCCGTACGGTAGGTGCCGGTCAGATCCTGAAGATTCTCAAGTAACAAGGATCTATCCCCGATATTACGGAGGCGGTGCTCACCGCGCCGCCTCTTCTTAGGAGCATAGTTCAAGGGTAGAATAGCGGTCTCCAAAACCGTTGATGGGAGTTCGAATCTCTCTGCTCCTGCCAGAAAGCAAACGAAAGAGTTATGTTCAACTACTTTAAAGAGTCCTACAACGAGCTTGTTCACAAGGTGACGTGGCCCACGTTCCCGCAGCTCCAGAGCTCAACGATCGTCGTGATGGTGGCTTCGGTCATCTTCGCTATTGTCGTGCTGGCCATGGACCTTACGTTCGAGAACCTCATGGCCGTTATCTACAAGACCCTGGGAAATCTCGGTCGTTAATAGTCTGTAGTTAGAAAATGAGCGAGATTAAGAAACAGTGGTATGTAGTCCGTGCCATTGGCGGCAAGGAGGCGAAGGTCAAAGAGTACATCGAAGCCGAAGTTCGCCACAACCACCTCGAGGACTATATTTCCCAGGTGCTGATCCCCACCGAGAAGGTCTATACGATCCGCAACGGTAAGAAGGTCTCCAAGGAGAAGGTTTCTTACCCGGGTTACGTGTTGGTGGAGGCGGCCTTCGTAGGACAGATTCCCATTCTGATTCGTAATACTCCCAATGTGCTGGGTTTCCTGGGCGATACCAAGGAGGACAGCCGGAAGATGATTGCAACCCCTCTCCGTCCACAGGAGGTGGCCCGCATCCTCGGTCGCGTCGACGAAATGAACGCCATGGAGGAGGAAAACGAAATACCATTCTTTGTCGGCGAGACCGTCAAGGTTACGGACGGTCCTTTCTCGAGCTTCCAAGGTACTATCGAGGCAGTCGACAACGAGCGCAAGAAACTCACGGTATCGGTGAAGATATTCGGGCGCAAAACTCCTATGGAGTTGGGTTTCACACAAGTTGAAAAAGAATAATTAACCAAGGAAAACTATGGCAAAAGAGGTTGCTGCATTTATTAAATTGCAGATCAAAGGTGGTGCCGCCAATCCTTCGCCCCCGGTTGGTCCCGCGTTGGGTTCCAAGGGAGTCAATATCATGGACTTCTGCAAGCAATTCAACGCGCGTACGCAGGACAAGGCGGGCAAGGTCCTGCCGGTGATCATCACCGTTTACAGCGACAAGTCTTTCGAGTTCGTTGTAAAACAGCCGCCCGTAGCCGTCCAGCTGAAGGAAGCTGCCAAGATCAAGAGCGGTTCGGCTCAGCCCAACCGTACGAAGGTCGCTCAGGTCACTTGGGATCAGGTCCGCGAGATCGCTCAGGACAAGATGGCCGACATGAACTGCTTTACGCTGGAATCCGCTATGCGCATGGTAGCCGGTACCGCTCGCAGTATGGGTATCAGTGTCGTCGGAGAATTTCCTAACTTGTAATGACAGAAGAAGATGAGTAAGTTGACAAAAAATCAAAAGATCGCCTACGCAAAGGTGGAAGCCCGCAAGGCTTACAAACTGCCCGAGGCCGCCGCTCTTCTGAAGGAAATTACGTTCACGAAATTCGATGCTTCCGTTGATATCGACGTTCGTCTGGGTGTAGACCCCCGCAAGGCCAATCAGATGGTCCGCGGCGTGGTGACGCTGCCTCACGGTACGGGCAAGACCGTTCGCGTGCTGGTGCTCTGCTCCCCCGAGAAGGAGGCTGAGGCAAAGGCTGCCGGAGCCGATTTCGTAGGTCTGGACGAGTTCGTCGACAAGATCAAGGGCGGTTGGACCGACGTTGACGTGATCATCTGTACTCCCAATGTGATGGGTAAGGTGGGAGCCCTGGGCCGTATCCTCGGTCCGCGCGGCCTGATGCCGAACCCCAAGACCGGTACGGTGACGATGGAGGTCGGAAAAGCCGTCAGCGAGGTGAAGGCCGGCAAGATCGACTTTAAGGTTGACAAGTTCGGTATCATCCACACCACGGTAGGCAAGATCTCGTTCACGGCCGAGCAGATCGTCGAAAACGCCAAGGAGGTGCTCAACACGATCATCAAGCTCAAGCCGGCCGCTGCCAAAGGTTCTTATGTGAAGAGTATCTATCTCTCGACCACGATGAGCCCCGGCGTGCAGATTGATGCCAAATCAGTAGAAACCAAATAACAGGGAGGATAACAGAGATGACTAAGGAAGAAAAACTGGTTGTAATCAACAGCCTCGCCGAGCAGCTCCAGGCTTATCCTCACTTCTACATCGCCGACATCGAGTCGCTCAACGCCGAGCAGACCGCTGCCCTGCGCCGCAAGTGTTTCGAGAGCGATGTGAAGCTGGTGGTCGTCAAGAACACGCTCCTGGGCAAAGCCCTCGAGAAGGTGGAGAAGGCCGATGCTGATCTGGTAAAAGTATTGGAGGGTCCTACCTCGATCATGTTCGCCAATGTGGCCAAAGCCCCGGCGGTGCTGATCAAGGAGTTCCGCAAGAAGTCCGAGAAACCCGTCCTGAAGGCCGCTTTCGCCGAGGGATGCGTCTACATCGGCGACGACAAGCTGGACGCCCTCTGCAACATCAAGAGCAAGGAGGAACTTATCGCAGACGTTATCGCCCTGCTTCAGTCCCCGGCCAAGAATGTTATTTCTGCATTGCAGGCTAATGCAGGCCAAAAGATTGCGGGCCTCGTGAAGACGCTCGAATCGAGAAACAACTAATTTCACAAACAAGAATCAAAAACAAATTAATAAGCTTACTATTATGGCAGACGTAAAGAAACTCGCTGAAGAACTGGTAAACCTGAAGGTTACCGAGGTTAACGAACTCGCTCAGATCCTCAAGGAGGAGTATGGCATTGAGCCGGCTGCTGCCGCTGTTGCCGTTGCAGCTCCCGCTGCAGGTGCCGGTGAGGCCGCTGCTGCCGAGAAGTCGACTTTCGACGTGATCCTGAAGAACGCCGGCCAGGCCAAACTCCAGGTAATCAAGGCCGTTAAGGACATCGCAGGCCTGTCGCTGGGCGATGCAAAGGCACTCGTTGACGGTGCTCCGAAGGCCGTGAAGGAGGGTGTTTCCAAGGAAGAGGCTGAGCAGATCAAGGGCCAGCTCGAGGAGGCAGGTGCTGAAGTTGAGCTCAAGTAGCATTGCTGCTTAAGCCGCATAACACACGAACAGGTATAGGGCTTACCACTGTGTAGGCTCTATGCCTTTTCTTGGTCTAAAGACTGGAAGTGCCGAGTAGGAGCTGTGTCCAGTCTTTGGCGGATGAATGCTCCCGGGGCGCGGATTGCCCTTCGTCGGGAGCATTGCCGGGATAATACCCGCACATTTTGGGGAGCGTAACCCATTACAAGTCAACTAATTTGGATTTTACGATGTCCGCAGCAAAAACACAACAGAGAATTAGCTTTTCCACGGTCAAGAACCGGGTTCCGTATCCGGATCTGCTGGAGGTTCAGCTTAAATCATTCCGGGACTTTTTCCAGATGGACACCACGGCCGAAAACCGTAAGAACGAGGGACTCTACAAGGTCTTTCAGGAAAATTTCCCCATTACGGATACCCGGAACAACTTCGTTCTGGAGTTTATCGACTACTATATCGACCCGCCCCGCTACTCGATCGAGGAGTGTCTCGAGCGCGGACTCACATACAGCGTGCCCCTCAAGGCAAAACTGAAACTCTACTGCACGGACGATGAGCACGAGGATTTCGGCGTCGTAGTCCAGGACGTCTATTTCGGTACGATCCCCTACATGACCGAGCGCGGTACGTTCGTCATCAACGGTGCCGAGCGCGTCATTGTCTCGCAGCTGCACCGTTCGCCCGGTGTCTTCTTCGGGCAGAGCATGCACACCAACGGTACGAAGCTCTATTCGGCGCGTATCATTCCGTTCAAGGGTTCGTGGATCGAGTTCGCCACGGACATCAACAACGTGATGTACGCCTACATCGACCGCAAGAAGAAGCTGCCCGTCACGACGCTGCTGCGCGCCATCGGCTATGAGGCCGACCAGCAGATCCTCGAGATCTTCGACCTGGCCGACGCAGTGAAGGTCACGAAGGCCAACCTGAAGAAGGCCGTAGGCCGCAAGCTGGCTGCACGCGTGCTCTCGACCTGGGTCGAGGACTTCGTCGACGAGGATACCGGCGAGGTGGTCTCGATCGAGCGTAACAACGTGATCGTCGACCGCGAGACGGTGCTCCAGGAGGAGGACATCGACAAGATCATCGAAAGCGGCGCCAAGACCATTCTGCTGCACAAGGAGAACCAGTCGGGCATCGACTTCTCGATCATCTACAACACCCTTCAGAAAGACCCCTGCAACTCCGAAAAGGAGGCTGTGGTTTACATATACAGGCAGTTGCGCGCCTCGGAGCCGCCCGATGAGGCCACGGCCCGCGACGTGATCGAGAAGCTCTTCTTCTCGGACAAGCGCTACGACCTGGGCGACGTGGGCCGCTACCGCATCAACAAGAAGCTGGGTCTGGACATCGACCCGGCGATCCGTACGTTGACGCGCGAGGACATCATCGCCATCATCAAATACCTGATCCAGCTGATCAACTCGAAGGCCGACGTCGACGATATCGACCACCTGTCGAACCGTCGCGTGCGTACGGTCGGCGAGCAGCTCTCGAACCAGTTCTCGGTGGGCTTCGTGCGTATGGCACGGACGATCCGCGAACGGATGAACGTGCGCGACAACGAGGTCTTCACGCCGGTGGACCTGATCAACGCCAAGACCCTCTCGTCGGTGATCAACTCCTTCTTCGGCACCTCGCAGCTCTCGCAGTTCATGGACCAGATCAACCCGCTGGCCGAAATCACCCACAAGCGCCGTCTGTCGGCCCTGGGTCCCGGCGGTCTGTCGCGTGACCGCGCCGGTTTCGAGGTCCGCGACGTGCACTACACCCACTACGGACGTCTCTGCCCGATCGAGTCGCCGGAAGGCCCGAACATCGGTCTGATCTCGTCGCTGTGCGTCTATGCGCGCATCTCGCCCATGGGCTTCATCGAGACGCCCTACCGCACGGTCGAGAACGGAAAGGTCGATCTGGACAACTCCCACATCCGCTACTATTCGGCCGAGGAGGAGGAGGGCAAGATCGTGGCCCAGTCGAACGTGCCGCTCGGTGACGACGGTTCGTTCCTGCAGCCCGACCGCGTGAAGGCGCGTGAGGGTGCCGACTTCCCGGTAGTGACGGCCAACGAGATCAACCTCATGGACGTGGCCCCGAACCAGATCGCCTCGATCGCCGCCAGCCTGATCCCCTTCCTGGAGCACGACGACGCCAACCGTGCCCTGATGGGATCGAACATGATGCGCCAGGCCGTGCCCCTGGTGACGTGCGAAGCCCCGATCGTCGGCACGGGTATCGAGAAGGACATGATTCCGGACAGCCGCATCCAGATCGTTGCCGAAGGCGACGGCGAGGTGGTCTTCGCCGATGCGACGAAGATCCAGATCCGCTACGAGCGTACGGAGGACGAGATCCTCGTGTCGTTCGCGCCGGAGATCACGACCTACGAACTGCCGCGCTACCGCCGTACGAACCAGAATACCTCGGTGACGCTCAAGCCTACGGTGCTGACGGGCGACCATGTGACCAAGGGTCAGATCATCACCGAAGGTTACTCGACGCAGAACGGCGAACTGGCCCTGGGCCGCAACCTGAAGGTGGCCTACATGCCCTGGAAGGGTTACAACTTCGAGGATGCCATCGTGATCTCGGAGCGTATCCAGCGTGAGGATATCTTCACGTCGGTACACGTCGACGAGTATATCATGGAGGTGCGCGATACGAAGCGCGGTGTCGAGGAGCTGACGTCGGACATCCCGAACGTCTCGGAGGATGCCACGAAGGACCTGGATGCCAACGGTATCGTCCGCGTGGGCGCCAACATCCACCCGGGAGACATCCTCATCGGCAAGATCACCCCGAAGGGCGAGAGCGATCCTTCGCCCGAGGAGAAGCTGCTGCGTGCGATCTTCGGCGACAAGGCCGGCGATGTGAAGGATGCTTCGCTCAAGGCCCAGCCCTCGCTGCACGGCGTGGTGATCGACACGAAGCTCTACAGCCGCGCCAACAAGGACGGCAAGAAGAGCAAGAGCGCCGAAAAGGCCCAGCTGGACAAACTCGACGAGAAGTTCGCAGCCGAAGTTTCGGAACTGACCAAGCGTCTGGTCGGCAAGTTGTGGACGCTGCTCCAGGGCAAGACCACCACGGGCATTACCGACTATTACGGCGTGGAGCTCTACCCGGCCGGCACGAAATTCTCGCAGAAGATGTTCGAGGAGATCGCCCGCAAGTCCTCGGACGAGAAGACCGGTGTGGAGATGGGTTATCTGAACCTCGGATCGTGCAACTGGACCGGCGATGCGCATGTCGATTCGCTGATCGAGGCCACGGTCAACAACTATACGATCGAGTGGAAGAAGGCCGATGCCGCCATCAAGCGTGAGAAGTACAACTTCACCAACGGCGACGAACTGCCCCAGACGGGCGTCATCCAGATGGCCAAGGTCTACATCGCCAAGAAGCGTAAGCTGAAGGTGGGTGACAAGATGGCCGGACGTCACGGTAACAAGGGTATCGTGGCCAAGATCGTGCGCGACGAGGACATGCCGTTCCTCGAGGACGGAACGATCGTCGACATCTGTCTGAACCCGCTGGGCGTGCCTTCGCGAATGAACCTGGGTCAGATCTACGAGGCCGTGCTCGGCTGGGCCGGCCGCGAGCTGGGCGTGAAGTTCGCTACGCCGATCTTCGACGGCGCCTCGCTCGAGCAGATCAACGACTACACGGCGCAGGCCGGTTTGCCCCACAGCGGCCGTACGTACCTCTACGACGGCGGCACGGGCGAGCGCTTCGACCAGCCGGCTACGGTGGGCGTGACCTACATGCTCAAACTGGGCCACATGATCGACGACAAGATGCACGCCCGTTCGATCGGTCCCTACTCGCTCATCACGCAGCAGCCGCTGGGCGGTAAGGCACAGTTCGGTGGCCAGCGTTTCGGAGAGATGGAGGTCTGGGCGCTCGAGGGATTCGGCGCCGCCAACATTCTGCAGGAGATCCTGACCATCAAGTCCGACGACGTCACGGGCCGCGCCAAGGCTTACGAGGCCATCGTCAAGGGCGAGAATCTGCCCAAACCCGGTATTCCGGAGGCCATGAACGTCCTGCTGCACGAGCTGCGCGGTCTGGCTCTCTCGGTGAAACTCGAGTAAGGTTTGTTTAAGAGGATAAGATAAACGAAAACAGATATGCCAAATATCAAAGACAATAAACCGAATAATGGTTACAGCCGCATCTCGATCGGCCTGGCCTCCCCGGAGGAGATCCTGGCCCAGTCGAGCGGCGAGGTGCTGAAGCCCGAAACCATTAACTACCGGACCTACAAGCCCGAGCGCGACGGTCTGTTCTGCGAACGGATCTTCGGCCCGGTGAAGGATTACGAGTGCCACTGCGGTAAGTACAAGCGCATCCGTTACAAGGGTATCGTCTGCGACCGCTGCGGCGTCGAGGTCACCGAGAAGAAGGTACGTCGCGAGCGCATGGGTCACATCTCGCTCGTGGTGCCGGTGGTTCACATCTGGTATTTCCGCTCGCTGCCGTCGAAGATCGGTTATCTGCTGGGCATCCCGTCGAAGAAGCTCGAGGCGATCATCTACTACGAGCGTTACGTGGTGATCAACCCGGGAGCCGCTTCGGAGCAGGGCATCGAGCGTCTGGCCACCCTTTCGGAGAAGGAGTATCTCGACGTGCTGGCCGCCCTGCCGAAGGGCAACCAGTCGCTGGACGATTCGGACCCCAACAAGTTCGTCGCCCAGATGGGTGCCGAGGCCATCTATACGCTTCTGAAGCAGGTCGACCTCGACTCGATGTCGTACGCCCTGCGTCACAAGGCCTCGACCGAGACCTCGCAGCAGCGTAAGTCCGAGGCGCTGAAGTGTCTGAACGTCATCGAGTCGTTCCGCGCCTCGAAGGGCAAGAACAAGCCCGAATGGATGGTGTTGAGCGTCATTCCGGTGATTCCGCCCGAGCTGCGCCCGCTGGTGCCGCTGGATGGCGGACGTTTCGCCACGTCGGATTTGAACGACCTCTACCGTCGTGTCATCATCCGCAACAACCGTCTGAAGCGTCTGATCGAGATCAAGGCCCCGGAGGTGATTCTGCGCAACGAGAAGCGCATGCTGCAGGAGGCCGTCGACTCGCTGTTCGACAACTCGCGCAAGTCCAACGCCGTGAAGAACGAGTCGAACCGTCCGCTCAAGTCGCTTTCGGACTCGCTCAAGGGCAAGCAGGGCCGCTTCCGTCAGAACCTGCTCGGTAAGCGTGTCGACTATTCGGCCCGTTCGGTGATCGTCGTCGGCCCCGAGCTGAAGATGCACGAGATGGGTATTCCGAAGGATATGGCCGCCGAGCTCTACAAGCCGTTCGTGATCCGCAAGCTGATCGAGCGCGGAATCGTCAAGACGGTGAAGTCGGCCAAGAAGATCATCGACCGCAAGGATCCGGTGATCTGGGGCATTCTGGAGAATGTCATCAAGGGCCACCCGGTGCTGATGAACCGTGCCCCGACGCTGCACCGTCTGGGTATCCAGGCCTTCCAGCCCAAACTGATCGAGGGCAAGGCCATGCAGCTGCACCCGCTGGCATGTACGGCCTTCAACGCCGACTTCGACGGTGACCAGATGGCCGTCCACCTGCCGCTGGGCAACGCCGCCATCCTGGAGGCCCAGCTGCTGATGCTCGGTTCGCATAACGTCCTGAACCCCGCCAACGGTGCTCCTATTACGGTGCCGTCGCAGGATATGGTCCTCGGTCTGTACTACATCACCAAGCCCCGCAAGGGTGTCAAGGGTGAGGGCCAGGTCTTCTACGGCCCCGAGGAGGCGATCATCGCCTACAACGAGAAGCGCGCCGATCTGCACGCCATCGTGAAGTGTCTGGTCGACGATCTGGACGAGCAGGGCAATCCGGTCCGCGTACTGAAGGAGACCACCATCGGCCGCATCCTCTTCAACCAGGTCGTGCCGAAGGAGGTAGGATATATCAACGAAGTGCTCACGAAGCGTTCGCTGCGTGACATCATCGCCGTGGTGATGAAGAAGGCCGGTGCCGACAAGGTGGCCAACTTCCTCGACGACATCAAGAACATGGGTTACAAGATGGCCTTCCAGGGTGGTCTGTCGTTCAACCTCGATGCCGTGATCATCCCCGAGGAGAAGGAGAAGCTCGTCCAGGAGGGTTACGAGCGCGCCGACGCCATCATGGAGGACTACAACATGGGTCTGATCACCAACAACGAGCGTTACAACCAGATCATCGACGTCTGGACGAACATCAACACCAAGCTGACGAAGGCGGTGATCGATACGCTGATCAAGGATGACGACGGTTTCAACCCGGTCTACATGATGCTCGACTCGGGAGCCCGTGGTTCGAAGGAGCAGATCCGTCAGCTGAGCGGTATGCGAGGCCTGATGGCCAAGCCGCAGAAGTCGGGTGTCGAGGGTGGTCAGCAGGTCATCGAGAACCCGATTCTCTCGAACTTCAAGGAGGGTCTTTCGGTGCTGGAGTACTTCATCTCGACGCATGGTGCCCGTAAGGGTCTGGCCGATACGGCCCTGAAGACGGCCGACGCCGGTTATCTGACGCGTCGTCTGGTCGATGTGGCCCAGGACGTGATCATCAACGAGGAGGATTGCGGCACGCTGCGCGGTCTGACGGCTACGGCCATCAAGCGCAACGACGACGTCGTGCAGACGCTCTACGACCGCATTCTGGGACGTGTGGCTCTGAACGACGTGATCCACCCGCTGACGGGCGAGGTGCTGTGCAAGGCCGGTGAGGAGATCACCGAACCGATTGCCGAAGCCATCGAGAAGTCGCCGCTGGAGTCGGTGGAGATCCGTTCGGTGCTGACCTGCGAGTCGCGCCACGGCGTCTGCGCCAAGTGCTACGGCCGCAATCTGGCTACGGCCCGCATGGTCCAGAAGGGCGAGGTGGTCGGCGTGATTGCCGCCCAGTCGATCGGCGAGCCGGGTACCCAGCTGACGCTGCGTACGTTCCACGTCGGTGGTGTGGCCGGCGGTACGGCCGTCGAGACCAACGTCATCTCGAAATACGAGGGTCGTCTGGAGATCGACGAGCTGCGTACGGTTAAGGGCAAGAACGCCGCCGGAGAGACGATCAACATCGTCATCTCGCGTCAGTCGGAGTTCCGCATCGTCGACCCGAAGACCGAAATCGTCCTCTATACGCACAACCTGCCCTACGGTGCCACGCTCTACATGGAGGATGGTGCCGCGGTCAAGAAGGGCGATCTGATCTGCGAGTGGGATCCCTACAACGCCGTGATCATCTCGGAATACGAGGGGCGCGCCGTCTACGAGAACATCATCGAGGGTGTCACCTACCGCGACGAGCGTGACGAGCAGACGGGCCTTTCGGAGAAGGTGGTCATCGAGTCCAAGGACAAGACCAAGAACCCGGTTATCAAGATCCAGAACAAGGAGGGCGAGGAGGTCAAGCAGTACAACCTGCCCGTATCGGCCCACATCGTCATCAAGGACAACGCCAAGATCAAGGCGGGCGATATTCTGATCAAGATCCCGCGTGCCGTGGGCAAGTCGGGAGGCGATATCACCGGAGGTCTGCCGCGTGTTACGGAGCTCTTCGAGGCCCGCAACCCGTCGAATCCGGCCATCGTTTCGGAGATCGACGGTGAGGTTACGTTCGGCAAGATCAAGCGCGGTAACCGTGAGATCATCATCACCTCGAAACAGGGTGATGTGAAACGTTATCTGGTACCGCTGTCGCGTCAGATCATCGTTCAGGAGAACGACTACGTCAAGGCGGGCAGCCCGCTGTCGGACGGCGCCATCACGCCGAGCGACATCCTCAACATCCTCGGCCCGACGAAGGTACAGGAGTACATCGTCAACGAGGTGCAGGAGGTCTACCGCATGCAGGGTGTGAAGATCAATGACAAGCACTTCGAGGTGATCGTCCGCCAGATGATGTCGAAGGTCAAGATCGAGGATCCGGGCGATACGCGCTTCTTCGAGGACCAGGTGGTCGACAAGTGGGAGTTCATGGACGTGAACGACGAGCTCTACGACAAGGTGGTTGTGACGGATGCCGGCGACTCCACGACGCTGCAGCCGGGTCAGATCGTCTCGCTGCGCAAGCTGCGTGACGAGAACTCGAGCCTCAAGCGCCGCGATCTGCGTCCGGTTCAGGTGCGCGACATCGTACCGGCCACGTCGACTCAGGTGCTGCAGGGTATCACCCGCGCGGCCCTGCAGACCTCGAGCTTCATCTCCGCGGCATCGTTCCAGGAGACCACGAAGGTCCTCAACGAGGCTGCCATCCAGGCCAAGGTCGATCCGCTGGAGAATCTGAAGGAGAACGTCATCTGCGGTCACCTGATCCCCGGCGGTACGGGTCTCCGCGAGTACGACGACCTGGTTGTCGGCGCCAAGGCCGACCTGGAGACGCTCAAGCAGCAGTCGCAGGCTCAGTAGCAAACCGGTTCCGAGCCGGGATCTCTCGGGCGGGAGGGGGAAAAAAAAGAACCTGCCGCTTGGGGAGTTCGGTTCGGACGAATCGAGAAAAAAGCCTCTTCCCGATATCGGGAGGAGGCTTTTTTATGTGGTGTTGTGTGGAAGACGGGTGGAGTGGGAGGACGTTGAACGGAGGATGGATGTGCGGATGGGTGGAGATGCGGTCTGCCGGGTGAGGCATTGATATCGGAGCCGCTGGAGGTTACCGCGTGTCGGAAGGCTGTCGCGGATCCGCCGCGGGCTGTTGGTGCTGCGGGACGATCCGGCGGCCCAATTGGAGTTCCGCCGGGTAAAAGCGGTTGCCGCACGGCAGGTTTTGCCGGGGCAGGGAGTGACTCATGCGGGCGGCGGGGCTGTCGGTGGAGGGCAGTGGCGGGTCGGGTCCGGAGGGCAGGGTCGGCAGACGGCTATTTCCGGTCGTAGTTGCGGGCCAGACCGCCCTCGGAGGTCTCGCGGTAGAGGCTTGGCAGGTCGTGGCCCGTTTCGGCCATCACCTTCACGACCTTGTCGTAGGAGACCAGATGGGCCCCGTCCGAGAGTGTGGCGTAGATATTGGCATCCAATGCCCGGGCTGCGGCGATGGCGTTGCGCTCGATACAGGGGACCTGCACCAGCCCGCAGACCGGATCGCACGTCAGTCCCAGATGGTGTTCGAGTCCCATCTCGGCGGCATACTCGATCTGCGAGGGGGTTCCGCCGAAGAGCTGGCAGGCCGCGGCGGCAGCCATGGCGCAGGCCACACCGACTTCACCCTGACAACCGACCTCGGCCCCGGAGATCGACGAATTGGTCTTGGCGACGTTGCCGAACAGACCGGCGGTGGCCAGGGCCCGCAGGATGCGGATGCGCAGGAAGTCGCGCGAAGTGGCCAGGTGGTAGAGTACGGCCGGCACCACGCCGCTCGAACCGCACGTCGGAGCCGTCACCACCACACCGCCCGAGGCGTTCTCCTCGGAGGTGGCCAGTGCATAGGCGTAGATCTTGGCCCGCGAGGAGAGTGAATCGGCATAGCTCTTCGACTTGACGAAGTAGGTGGCGGCCTTGCGGGCCACCTTCAGTCCGCCGGGCAGCACGCCGTCGTTGTTCAGACCGCGGCGGATCGTTTCGCACATCGAGGTCCAGATCGTGTCGAGGTAGTCCCAGATTTCGGGGCCCTCGCAGTCGTCGACATACTCCCAGTAGGTTTTTCCCTCGCGGTAGCACCACTCCTTGATCTCCGAGATGGTGGTCAGCGGGTAGACGCTCTTCGGGACCTCGAGCCGGGAGGTTTCGTTGGCCAGCGCTCCGCCGCCGATGCTGTAGATGGTCCACGAATCGACGACCTTCCCCTGACGGAGCCCTTCGAAGAGCATTCCGTTGGGGTGGAACGGCAGGACGATGTCGGGCCGCCAGACGATTTCGGTCGGGGCCACGGGATTCAGCACCGAGCAGATGGCGACATCCGTAAGGTGGCCCTTGCCCGTGGCGGCCAGCGATCCGTAGAGGGTGACACGATAGGCGTCGACCTCGCGGCAGCGGTCCACGAAACGTTCGGCAGCCCGTTTAGGGCCCATCGTGTGGCTGCTCGAGGGGCCGTTCCCGATCTTATAGAGTTCTTTGAGCGATTCCATTTTTTGGGCTTCTGGATGGGGCAAAGATACGCAAAAATCCAAAAAAAGAGCGAATCTTTTCGATCCGCTCCCGGCGTGTAGCTCCACCGCGACTCGAACGCGAATTTAGGGTTTAGGAAACCCTCGTTCTATCCCTTGAACTATGGAGCCTTCAACCATGTGGCGCATACCCGGTGAGAGCATGCGCCACAAAGGTAGCAATTTTTTCCGTTTTCAGAAACTGAATCTCACTCCCACGGAGAATACATGGGCGTGAAGCTTGTAATTGCCCGAGAAGACCTCTTCGAGCGAACCGCTCGTGTAGTCGTAGACGGGGTAGGAGCCCGTCCGTTCGGGGTCGGCCGAGGAGACGTAGCAGTAGGCCAGATCGACCGACATGAAGCGCGTCGGCCGCAGGCTCAGACCCGCCGTATAGGCCACCTTGGTCATCGAGGGGGTTTCGGGATTGAGGTAGTCGCTGCTCACGGGACTCTCGTCGACGTACATACCCATGCGGGCCGTGAGGAAATCCGTCGCCCGATACTGACCGCCGAAGCGGAACGCCAGCGTATTCGAGTAGTTCTTTACGGAGTAGATGTCCTTGATCCCGAGCTCCTTCTCGTTGAACGAGACGTTCAGATCCTTGTAGGCCGACCAGCCGACCCACTGCAGATCGACGGCCAGTTCCCAGCGCTTGGTCGGGCGGAACGATACGCCCCACGTCACGGTCGTCGGCAGCGGCAGTTCGGTGCGGAACGTCCCCTTGTCGAGGGCCGGAATCAGCTCCGTGCCGGAGATCAGCTGACCGAGCTGCTGGATCAGGGCGGCGGCCGTCGGATCGATGTTCATGGTGGCGTGTCCGCTGTTGACCTTCATGTTCATGCGCGAGCGGTAGCTCATGGCCACGGACCACTGGTCGGTGATGTCCCACAGAATACCGGCGTTCACGCCCACGGCCACGTTGGCCGAGCCTTCGAGGCGGGCCGCCACGATCGACTGATCCATCGTGCTCTCGAGGTATCCCTTGCCGCTCTGCAGCTTCTGGAGAACCTCCTGAGCCTGTTGAATCTGTTCGGCGGGTGTCAACGGGTTGTTGATGATCTGATTCATGTAGTTGATCTTCGGGTCGAGCTTCCCGGAGATGATTCCCTGCCGGGTGTTTTTCGAAAGGAGCGAGCGCGAGAGATCGAAGTTACCCCACGTAATCATCAGACCCACGCCGATCGACAGCCGGTCGCAGATCTTGTAGGAGACGGTGGGTTGTACGGTGTAGGCCGCGAGGTTGATCTCCTGGATGAGGTGCGAACCGGACCAGTTTCCGTTCCACTTCATCGACGAACCGTCCGGAGTGTAGAATCCCAGTCCGACAGCCAGCCGGTCGGTGGGTTTGTAGTTGAAGTAGACGTGCAGCGGAGTCGAGAGTTTGTTGTCCGACGTTTCGGCCGGACCGATCTGATAGTTATTGTCCTTTGTCGGGAGCGAACGGTAGGTGACGTCGGAGAGGATGCCCGTGAATCCGGCCGAGATGTTGAAACGGCTCTTCTGGAAGGCCGTGGCGGCGGGGTTGAAGTAGATGGATTCCGAGTTCAGTTTCATGGCCGTACCCACGTGTCCCATACCGGTCTGTCGGGCCGACATGTTGTTGACCTGGTAACCTTCGGCGCGGGCGCCCGCAACGATGGCCATGCAGGCCAGAGCAAGGAGAATTTTCTTCATGACGTTTTGGTTTGGTTCATACTCGGCGTGTCGTCGCGACACGCAAAATCGGGGGCAAATGTAGGAAATCTATCCGCGCGGGCCAAACTTTGTGGTCGGAAATTCGGATAAATTGGACTATATGGTAGAAGTTTGGACGAATTGGCCGGTCGGATTGGTTGCTGGGGAGGCGGGCAGGTGTACGGGTGTCGGAGCGGTCGTGGGGGAGACGGTTGCTATTTTCCCCCCCCCAAAAAAAAAGGAATCGACCTCTTTCGGGAGGTCGATTCCTTTCATTCCATTCGGACTCCGTTTGCCGTTTAAGGCCGGATCCTTCACTCCGTTCAGTCGGGGAGTCCTCTGCCGGACGCTCTATTGCTGCTCCTGTGCCGGCTGTTGTAGGCATCGAGGGCTTTGCTCAGGATGAAGAGCGCGCGCTCGAGATCCTCCTTTTTCAATACGTAGGCGATGCGGACCTCGTTGCGGCCGCATCCGGGATCGGAATAGAATCCCGAGGCCGGGGCCATCATCACCGTCTCGCCCTCGTAATCGAAGTGCTCGAGACACCAGGCGCAGAACTTGTCGCTGTCGTCCACCGGAAGGCGGGCTACCGTATAGAAGGCCCCCATCGGGATGGGCGAATAGACGCCCGGAATACGGTTCAGACCGTCGATCAGACACTTCCGCCGTTCGATATACTCCTCGTAGACCTCGGTGCTGTACGACCGCGGGGCGTCGATCGAGGCCTCGGCAATGATCTGTCCGATGAGCGGTGGCGAGAGGCGCGCCTGGCAGAACTTCATCACCGCATTACGCAGTTCGCGGTTTTTGGTGATCAGCGCGCCGATGCGGATGCCGCACTCCGAGTAGCGTTTCGACACCGAGTCAATCAGCACGACGTTCTGTTCGATCCCCTCGAGGTGGCAGGCCGAGATGTAAGGCGACCCCGTATAGATGAATTCGCGGTAGACTTCGTCCGAGAAGAGGAACAGGTCATACTTTTTGACGATGTCACGGATGCGGTTCATCTCACGGCGTGTATAGAGGTACCCCGTGGGGTTGTTCGGGTTGCAGATCAGGATGCCACGCGTGCGTGAGTTGATCAGCTTCTCGAACTCCTCGATCGGCGGCAGCGCAAATCCGGTCTCGATCGACGAGACGACGGGGCGGATCACCGCACCGGCCGAAATGGCGAAGGCCATGTAGTTGGCGTAGGCCGGTTCGGGGACGATGATCTCGTCGCCCGGATTGAGGCACGACATGAAGGCGAACAGAACGGCTTCGGAGCCTCCCGTTGTGACGATGATTTCGTCGGGCGAGAGTTTGATCTGGTACTGGTCGTAATAGGTGACCAGTTTTTCGCGCAGCGAACGGTAGCCGTCGCTGGGGCTGTATTCGAGGACTCGGCGGTCGATGTGCTTCAGGGCATCGAGACCGATCTGCGGGGTGGGCAGGTCGGGTTGTCCGATGTTCAGGTGATAGATCTTGATACCCCGGGCGCGGGCGGCGTCGGCCAGCGGCACGAGTTTGCGTATCGGGGAGGCCGGCATCTCAACGGCCCGATGTGAAATTTGCGGCATGTCTCTTAAAAGGTGTCACTTGAGGGGGGCGGGTCATTCGATCTCCACGGCCGGCCGGAAGCGGATAACCTTGCGTGCCGGGATTTTGACGGCGGCACCCGTGCGGGGGTTGCGGCCCACACGTTCGGCCTTCTGCTGGATGCTGAAACTTTCCAGACCGGTCAGCGTCAGCCGTTCTCCCTCGCGGAGCGCTTGCACCGTGACACGGATCATGGCGTCGATTGCCTTTCGGGCCTCGACCTTCGTGAGGTTTGCGTCGAGGGCAACAGCCTCGACAAGCTGGGCTTTGTTCATGGCCTGAGACGTGAAGAGATTAATCTAACCTGTTGACAAAGATAGGTATTTTTTGCAGAAAGTGAAAAACTTCGTTGGAATTTTGAGCAATGACCGGATTGTGGCGGAGAAATTCGCCGCCTAGATTTGGCAGAATGGAAAATCGGTGCTACTTTTGTCGCTGGAAAGTTGGCGGAGTGGTCGATCGCGGCGGTCTTGAAAACCGTTGAACCGCAAGGTTCCGGGGGTTCGAATCCCTCACTTTCCGCTGAGATAATACCGAAAATAAAAGCAAGTCCCTGTAAATAATGAATTTACGGGGATTTTTTTTGGTTGAAAATGCAGAAAAGGCAACGAGAATCGGGTTACCTGTGGCCTGTTCGGTGTACTTATGGAAAGGACAACATTCAGCCTGTTGTTTTACATTCGGCGGGACAAGACCAACAAGCGAGGCGAAGCTCCCGTATTTATGCGTCTGACAATCAACGAAGAACGCGCTGACGCCTCGATCAAACGCTTCATCGAGCCGCACGACTGGAACTCGGAAAAAGGAAAAGCCAATGAAAAAAGCCGCGGCGGAAAGGATTTGAACCTGTCATTCTGAACCGCTATCTGGGCAAGGAGCAGTCGGACCGTCACACGCTGATGGAGGTCTTTCGTGCCCACAACGAAAAGTGCAGGGAGCTGTCAGGCATCAGCCTCGCCCCGGGAACGGGGTCCGCTACGAAACCACGCTGCGGTTGACCGAGGAGTTCCTGCAAAAGAACTATCAAAAAGAGGACTGCTATCTGGATGAGGTCACGAATCAGTTTATCGAGGACTTCGAGTTTTTTCTCAAGACCGTCCGGCGGCGCTGTCCGCTACAACGAAGAGAAGGTCAACCGCGGGCAGGCCGAGGTGCTCTTCTGGAATCGGATGCTCGATCCGTTCGATACCGCAGGCCGCATGAGCCACGAGCGGTGCATGGCCAGCTTTGACCCTTTTTGCTGGCCAATTCCCATGAACAACAGTTCCATGCCGAAACGATGAGTATGAACGTCTCGCCGAATACCTTTAAACAAGCATAATTTTCCTCAAGAGAGTCACATTGGCCGAGACAGTTCGTCCATCCGTTGGACGCGGTTCTGGAATGGGCAGATGCGCAGGCCTATGAGGAACAACAGCGACAGATTCGTTGGTGCAGACGTCGTACGCGCAATTAGACACCTATTTCACAGAATGAATTTCGACTGTTTTATGGTTGACTGAGCAGCGGATCGGTGCAATATTCTCCAATTCGTCGAGCAGCTCCCGCAGCGGAAGATTGGGGGTCTGAAGGCTGAAGGTAAAGTCGTAGACCTCCGGATCGGCCACATCGAACTGCACGTCGTACCACCGTTCCAGCTCCCGAACGACCTCCCGCATCGGCGTGTCGCGGAAGCAGATCGTATTCCGGCTCCAGAGGATCGTCTGGTCGGCATTGCTCAGCGACTCGATCGAGCTGGTTCCCATCTGCTTGTTGTAGACCAATCGCTGGGAGGGCTCCAGCCGGTAGGACGAGGCTCCCCGGGCGAACTCCACGCTGCCCCGGATCAGCACTACCGAGATGGTCGGGTCCGACCGATAGGCCTTGACGTCGAACTCCGTTCCCAGCACCCGGACGGAGGCATTGTCCGAGGTCTCGACGACAAACGGACGCTGGGGGTTGTGTGCCACCTCGAAGTAGGCTTCGCCGTCCAGTTGCACGCGGCGTTCCGAGAGCCCGAACCGTTCGGGATAGGAGATCGTCGAGCCGGCATTGAGGAAAATCCGTGTTCCGTCCTGGAAGATCACCTCCTTGCGCTCGCCGACGGCTGCGGCGACCGTCTGCTGTTCGTCGGCCGAGAAGAGCGCCCCGCCCAGTCGGCTGTTCAGATTGGCCCACAGCCCCAGAATCAGGGCGCACGGAATCAGAATGGCCGCCACGCGAAGGAGCAGCCGGCGCCGCCGGGCGCGGGTGAGGATGCGTTCGATGCGTCGTAACAGCTCCTCGCCCGGGGTGTCGGACAGCGGAGCCATGGCGCCGGACTCCAACTGCCGGGCGTCGTTGTCGAACTCCGCCGCGAGCCAGGCCTGCCCCTCGTCGGTGGCAAACCAGGCGGCCACTTCGGCCGCCTCGTCGGGCGTCGCCTTTTCGTTCAGAACGCGGCGCAGCGTTATCTCATCGGGTCGTTTCATCGGAACAGAATTAACAGGGTGATCATCAGTTTGGCGGCTCCGGCCAGGAGCTCCTTCAATCGTTTCAGACATTCGCGGTAGTGGGTGTTCACCGTGTGGATCGAGAGGTTCAGACGGGCGGCAATCTCCTGATTGGAGTATCCCTCGCGTCGCAGCGTGGCCACGGCCCGCTGTTGGGGTGGCAGTGTTGCGATGGCCCGTTCGAGCAGTTCGTTGTGGTAGTTGCGTTCGGCCCAGGTGTAGAGCTCATCGTCGTACGGGGTCTGTTTCTGCACGATGCGGTAGTTGTGCTGCAGGGCGCTGACGTTGTTGCGGATCTGGTTCAATACCTGGTGCTTCAGCATACCGTACAGATACCCCTGCAGATTGCGGGTGATGAAGAGTGCCTCGCGTGCGGTCCACAACTTGACGAAGAGCTGCTGCAGGGCATCGTCGGCGTCGGCGCGGTTTTTCAGATAGCGCAATGCCAGCGTATAGAGCCGTGCGTGATAACGCCGGTAGATGGCTTCGAATGCCGCGCGATCCCCAGTCCGGAGACGGCCGAGCAGCTCCAGATCCTCCTGCGTATCTTCCATCCATGAAGCCATGTTCATCCTTGAATGCCATACAAAGATAGGGATTCGTTTCATAACGAAGACACCTGACGAGTGGCAAAATAGGTAGTCCGGCGATTTTTTTTGCAAAAAAAATTCCCGGCACTCACACTTTTCGGTCGGGTTGTGTGTCCTACGAATGAACCGACCAAACTACGACCGCTATGATTTGACCATTCGCTCCTTTTTGAAGAGGCGGCACATCGGATCTTCAAGCCGATGTCACCCGTCCGTCATTGCCGCCGTGCATCTTTGCGGCGAAGAATGATATGATGTAAACAATTCTTCCTATTTTTAATCACCAATCAATCAGAGATGAAACCTTTTAGACTCCTATTGGCGGCAGTTCTTCTGGTGGCGTCCGTGACCGCGGTTTCGGCGCAGCAGGTAACTGTCAGGCTCCGGCAGGTAAAGCTGGTGCAGGTGCTGGACGAGATTTCGCGGCAGACCGGCTATGCGTTCTACCACTCGCGTCCGACGGTTGATCCCGACCGGATCGTGTCGCTTGACGTGACGGACACGAAGCTCGAAACGGCGCTGGACCGCCTCTTTGCCGGCACCCGGATCGGCTATGAGATCCGCAATCAGAAAATCTATCTGGTCGCCAAAAACGACCCGCAAAACGAAGCCACCCGGCAGCAGCCCCGGCCGGTCAAGGGCCAGGTGAAGGATGCAGCCGGCGAGCCGGTTATCGGTGCTACAGTTGTGGTGAAGGGTACGACCAAAGGTGCCAGTACGGGTATCGACGGCGGCTTTACGCTGGACGTGACGCCGGACGACGTGCTGGTCGTATCGTACATCGGCTACGACACGCAGGAGATTCCCGTCGGCAGCCGTACGTCGTTCGATATCCAGCTCCGGGAGGAGGCCACGACGCTGGACGACGTAGTGGTGATCGGTTACGGTGCCGTGAAGAAGCGCGACGTCTCGACGGCCATCTCGTCGATCAAGGCCGAGGATATCGCCAACCGTCCGATCACCGACTTCCGGCAGTCGATGGCCGGCAAGATGCCCGGTGTGCAGGTGATGCAGACGGGCGGCGATCCCGAAGGCAACGTGATGGTGCGCGTGCGCGGTATCAGCTCGGCCACGGCCGGCAACGACCCGTTGTATATCGTCGACGGCGTGCCGATGGAGAACGGCCTCTCGAACCTCAATACGAACGACATCGAGTCGATGGAGGTGCTGAAGGACGCCTCGTCGGCCGCGATTTACGGTTCGCGCGGTTCGAACGGCGTGATCCTCATCACGACCAAGAAGGGGAAATCGGAGACCATCCAGGTGACCTACGACGGCTACTACGGCATCGAGCAGGTTTCGAAAAAGATCGACCTGATGAATGCCTACCAGTATGCCCAGGTCTCGAAGGAGGCGCACGATGCGGCCTATCTCGATCAGTATCCTGGCGGTACGGCTCCGAACGGAGATCGCCCCGAATCGTATATGAATTACCCCGTGGAACTGGTTCCCTATCTGAACGGAGAACCGGGCCTGACCGATACCGACTGGCAGGATGCCATCTTCCGCACGGCCTCGACCACGAGCCACAACATTGCCATTTCGGGCAAAGGCAAGCACGTCAATTATTTCATTTCGGGGAACTATTACTACAAGGAGGGCGTCATCATCAACTCCGACTTCGAGCGCTACTCCTTCCGCATGAACCTCGACGGCAAGTACAAGAATTTCAAGTACGGCGTGAATTTCTCGCCCTCCTATTCGAAGTCGAACAAGGTAAATGCCTCGGGGGATTACAACAGCGGAGGCATCGTGCAGTCGGCGCTGACATCGTGCCCGATCTGGCCCATCTATAATGAGGATGGTACGTTTAACTTCCAGGGTAACGGTTATTGGCGTATTGGTACAGACTACCAGCACAACGAGATCCTGAACCCCGTGGCGCTGGCTACGCTGCAGTCGGAGGTGATCGACCGCATGTCGATGACCGGCCGTGCCTTCCTCGGGTATGACATCTGCAAGGGGCTTTCGTTCCAGACCTCGTTCGGCGGTTCGTTCTACGGAGCGATCGACAACAAGTACCGCTCGTCGGAACTTCCCCTGCGCGGAAAGGCCTATTACGATGCTCCGTCCAATCCGGAGGGCTACTCCTCGGCGGGCTTCTACTTCAACTGGCTCATCGAGAACCAGCTGACCTACGACCGCACGTTCGGCGACCACTCGTTGAACGTTATCCTCGTGCAGTCGGCCCAGAAGGAGACCTACAAGACGCTGAATGTCACGGCGACAGACTATCCCAACGATCAGAACCAGACGATCGGCGGCGGAACGGTGAGCGATGGCGATTCGAAGACCGAACAGTGGTCGCTGGCTTCGTATCTGGCCCGCGTGCAGTATAACTACAAGGGCAAGTACATGCTTTCGGCGGCCATCCGTGCCGACGGTTCGTCGCGCTTCGGCAAGAACAACCGCTGGGGTTACTTTCCCTCGGCGTCGGCCGCCTGGCGTATCTCGGGAGAGCCCTTCTTTCAGAATGCCGAGGCACTGTCGTGGATCAGCGATCTGAAGATCCGCGCCAGCTACGGTCAGACGGGTAACTTCCAGATCGGCAACTACCGCCATCTGGCTACCATGAGCGGCGACGACTATATCCTCGGTACGGGCAGCGGCTCGCTCGTAAGCGGTTATAAACCCTCGGACGTGGAGAATCCCGATCTGACGTGGGAGAAGACCTCGATGTTCAACGTCGGTGCCGATCTGAGCCTTCTGGGCGGCTATTTCAACCTGACGGCCGAATACTACTATGCCAATACGACCGACATGCTGCTCGAGGTGCCGATTCCGCATCTGACGGGTTACAGCACGACGCTGATGAACATCGGCAAGGTGAACAACCGCGGATGGGAACTCTCGGCCACCTCGCAGCACTCCTATGCCAACGGAATCAGTTATTCGCTCAATGCCAACTGGGCGAAGAATACCAACGAGGTGAAGGCGCTCGGTGCCAACGACACGCCGATCATCCAGTCGGGCAGCGTCGACCACGCCTACTACATCACGAAGGTGGGCGAGCCGATCGGTTCGTACTACCTGCTCGTTCAGGACGGCATCTTCCGCAACGAGGAGGATTTGAAGGCTTATCCGCACGTTTCGACCGCGCAGCCGGGGGACTTCCGCTTCGTGGATGTCGACGGTGACGGGGAGATCGACCTCGAGAAGGACCGCACGATCGTCGGCAACTACATGCCGGACTTCACCTACGGATTCGGCGGGTCGTTCGGCTACCGGGGGCTCGACTTTTCGGTGGCGTTCCAGGGCGTTCACGGCAACGAGATTCTGAACCTGAACCGTCGCTACCTGGACAATATGGAGGGTAACACGAACGGCACGACCGTCGCCTTCAACCGCTGGAAGAGCCCCACGGAGATCGGTGACGGCAATACGAACCGTGCCAACCGCAAGCAGACGGGCAACAATACCCGCACGTCGACCTGGCACGTCGAGGATGGCAGCTACCTGCGTCTGCAGAACATCGCCCTGGGCTACACGCTTCCGGCGAAGTGGACCAGGAAGTTCTATGTCGAGAAGCTGCGCATCTACGTCTCGGCGCAGAACCTCGTGACGTGGACCGATTATTCGGGCTACAACCCCGAGGTAAGCAACCGCACCAGTGCTCTGACACCCGGCGAGGACTATGGTACCTATCCTTTGGCCAAGACCTACATGGTCGGACTGAATGTCACATTCTAAAACGAACGAACGATGAAAAAGATACAGATTCTGTTTTCTGCGGCGGCTCTGCTTGGTCTGGGGGCGTGCGGAGAGGCCTTTTTTGACCTCACGCCCAACTATGAGGTGGCCGTCGACAATGTCTTCAAGACGGCGAATGATTTCGATATTGCGGTCAAGGGCTGTTATGCCAAGCTGCAGGGGCAGGTAAGCTACTATACCGAACTCTGTGAGTACCGCAGCGACAACCTCTATCTGGACGCTCCGACGGCCGGCACACAGGACCGTTACGATTTGGATCAGTTCAGCGAGACTCCCTCGAACGGTATTCTGGAGGATGCCTGGGCCAACTTCAACAACGGCGTTTACCGTTGCAACATGGTGCTGGACCGCATCGACGGAGCCGATTTTGACGAGACACTCAAGGCGCAGTACAAGGCCGAGGCGCTCTTCATCCGTGCCTACACCTACTTCAACATGTACCGTCTTTGGGGCGGCGTTCCCACTACCCGTACGGTTGTTTCGGTCAGTGAGGCACTGAAGATCGGCCGCAGCTCGGAGGAGCAGATGTATGAGTTCATTGCCGGTGATCTGAAACAGATTGTCGACAACGAGATGCTTCCGGCATCGTACGGAGCCGACGACACGGGACGCGCCACGATCGGTGCCGCCCGGACGCTGCTGGCCAAGGTCTATCTGACGTTCGGACACCCACAGGAAGCAGCCGACGTGCTGGAGGATGTCATCGGACGCTACACGCTGCTCGATGACGTGGCCGATGTCTTCTCCGTTGCGAACAAGATGAACGACGAGGTGATCTTCGCCGTACGGTTCAACAAGGAGGTGGTCGGCGAGGGGCACGGAGCCTGGTTCTCGATCTCGAACCTGACGGACAACTCGGGTCAGAGTCCCGTGCTGAAGGCGCTCTACGACGAGCAGGATGCCCGCAAGCCGCTGCTCGAATATGTGCAGGTCGAAGGGGTGAAACTCTGTCTGATGCGCAAGTTCTACGATACGCCCGACCCCACGACCACGCAGTATGGCAACGACCAGATTCTGCTGCGCTATGCCGACGCCCTGCTGATGTACGCCGAAGCGCTCAACGAGGTGGGATATGACGGCAGCCCCGATTCGCCGGCGCTCAAGGCGCTCAACGACGTCCACACCCGGGCCGGGCTCGATCCGCTGAATATCACCGATCTGCCCGATCAGGATGCGTTCCGTCGCGCCGTCTGCCTCGAGCGGCAAAAAGAGTTCCCCTACGAAGGGCAGCGGTGGTTCGATCTGGTGCGCATGGGGTATGCCGCCGAGGCCGTGGCCAAGGAGGGACATGCCATTCAGAGTTATCAGCTGCTTTATCCGATTCCGAATACCGAGCTGGAGCGGATCAACAACACGCAGCTGCTGTGGCAGAATCCCGGTTATTAATCTCAAATCCGCAAAACAACCATGAAAAAATATCTTTTCGGATTGCTGGCAGCCGTTGCCGCGCTGGGTACGGGCTGCAGCGATGACAATTTGCCGGAGGCCTCCTTCTCGCTTTTCCAGGTCGAGACGGTAAAGGCAACGGCCGGCGACGGTGAGGCGACGATTGAATGGACCCTGCAGGAGGGGAAGCCCGCCCCCGTGGAGTATTACGTCAGTTGGACGGCCGACGACTCGGAGGTGGCGGGTGGTGCCGAGAGCGTTTCGCCCGACACCCGTCGGTTGACCGTCAAGGGGCTGGTAAACGATTGCGCCTATACTTTTTCGGTGCAGTCGCGTTACGCCGGCGGGCTGGCCATGAAGGTGTCGGCCGTCTGCACCCCCAAGTCGACCCGCATGCCGGCCTCGAATTTCAAGGCCATGGCCGGAGACAAACGGACCTTTCTTTCGTGGACGGCTCCCGATACGCAGCTGGAATATTCGTATCGGATCGATGTGTCGGCCGGTGGCGAGCCGGTGAAAAGCGTGGAGGCTGCTTCGTCGGAGACCTCGAAACTGATCGAAGGGCTGACCAACGGCATGGCCTATACCTTCACGCTGACGTGCGTCTACGCCCACGGCGATTCGGAATCGGTCGAGGCCTCGGCTACGCCGGGTGAAATCGACCCGATTACGGTTACTTCGACGACGCTGCGGCGCTTCGAGCTCTGCACCTTTGAATACAATCCGGCCTACTTTGTGCAGGGTGAGATTGTTTCGGTGCATTGGGAGTTCGGCGACGGAAACACCTCGGATGAGACCATTGCTTCGTATTGCTATCCCGAGCCGGGCAACTATACGGTTCGTCTGACCGTCACCTACAAAGGCGGAGCGACCGAGCAGGCCGAGATTCGCATCACGGTTGAGGGCTATGCCTGGAGTTCGGTCAGCGGAACGGGTTATCAGAAGTCCTCGAACATTGTCTTCGCTCCCGACGGACAAACCCTCTACACGCTTTCGCAGACCGACAAGAAGCTCTTTGCCGTCAATGCCATCACGGGGCAGATTCGTTGGGAATATGCGACGTCGGCCGCAACTTACGGCTCGGGACCTGCTGTTGGTGCGGATGGTACGGTCTATTTCGGAACGGAGGACAGCGACGGTTCGTTCTATGCCGTTTCGGCATCCGGAGCGTTGAAGTGGAAGAAGACGCTCGGCGCCGCTGTCAAAGCCAGTCCGGCCGTTACCTCGGACGGTGTGGTCTATGCCTTGGCCAACGGAGGTTTGCTCTTTGCGCTGGATGCCGCATCAGGGGCTGAGAAATGGTCGGCCGTGCAGAGTGGTGATGCCGGCGGTGTGGCTGTTGATCGGGACGGTACGGTCTATTTCGGCACATCGAAGGGCATTTGGGCCTATTCGGAGAGTGGTTCGCTCAAATGGACCTGTGATACGGCTCATGCCGTGACTGAACGAGGCGGTTCGCTGGCCATCGGAGGTCAGATTCTTTACGCAACGCTCAAGTCCAAGGGAGGTTGTGCCGCCATTGACACGGCAACGGGCCGGACGCTGTGGAAATTCGCTTCGCAGGCTGGTGACAGCTACCACCCGGTGGTTGATGGTGACGGTACGGTCTACTTCTGCGAGAAGAGCGGATATCTGTATGCCGTTGACAGGAACGGCTCCGAGAAATGGATCGACCAGACCGACAAGAATTACATCTATTCGGGATTTGTCCTTGGAGCCGATGGCAGGGCCTATATTTCACAGTATGCGTCGCCGTTCAACCTGCTCTCCTTCGATGCTTCGGGTGCCCGAAACGTGGTGATGACGATCGGTGCCCAGACGATGAGCCCCGTCAGCATTGGCCCCGATAACAGACTCTACTATGGCCTTAATGGCTCGGTGGCTGCATATGAGATCGGTTGCAGCCTTGCTACGGAGGGCTGGCCGATGCGTGGATGCAATACCCAGGGTACCAATTCGTTGAAGTGATGAGACGCTTGATCCTTTCCAGCTTCCTTCTGCTTTCGGCGGTAGTTCCGGCCTCGGCTCAACGTTCCGAGGTCGGGACCTCCACCGCCTTGTGGGGCTCCATCCCCACGGTTGAGGAGTTGCGCCAGGCCCTGACCGACGGTATCCAGTGGGTTGAAGTTGCCGTTAACCAATGTTACCGGGGTGTCCCCAATGAGGAAAAGTTCCCGCGGATGCGGCAGATGAAGGAACGCCTCGACAGTGCCGGCATGCGGGTCTGGTCGGTGCATTTGCCCTTTTCGCGGACGCTCGACATCTCGGTTCCCGACGATTCGCTGCGTGCGAAAAATGTGGCGGTTCAGGCGAAGATGATCCGTTGGAGTTGCGAACTCTATGCGCCGCAGCGACTGGTGCTGCACCCCAGCTCGGAGCCGATTGCCGACAGCCTGCGTGAACAGCGGCTCGAAAATGCCATTGCGTCGATTCGCACGTTGAAGAGGGTTGCCGACGAGTGCGGCGTGGAACTCTGCATCGAGAACCTGCCCCGCACCTGTCTGGGCAATACGCCCGAGGAGCTGGTGCGTATCGTTGACGCGGTGCCGGATGTCGGGATCTGCTTCGACACGAACCACTACACGCAGGGGACGATTCCGCACTTCATCGAGGCGGCCGGCCGTCGGATCCGGACCGTGCATATCTCCGACTACGACTTTGTGAACGAGTGCCACTGGCTCCCTTACGAGGGCCAAATCGACTGGGCTGCTTTCCGTCGGGATCTCCACGAAAAGGCGGGCTACGACGGTGTGCTGATGTACGAGGTGAAGAAGTTTCGTCGTGACGGCAGCCGCACGACGCCCCAAGCCGTTGCGGAGAGTTTCCACCGCATGAATAATGATTTCCAACAAATGAATATAAACCGATAAAATCCATGAAACATACTTTCAAGATGCTTTGTGCTGCAGCTCTGTTGACCGGATTTGCAGCCTGCTCGAACGATGATCCCGACTGGACGGTTCCGCAGCAGGAGCCCAGCCGGGCCCCTGAAACGATGGAGACGCTGTGGCGGACTTCGCCGCTCGATGCTGATCTCACGACCCGCCGCGAACTCTTCGCGACGATCCAGGGCTACGCCGATGCCTGTTCGGGAGCCACCTTCTCGAGCTTTCTCAATGGCGCGGATTGGCTCGCTTCGTCGCTCGTCAAGTACGAAGATATTCTGGCGTGCTACAATGCAGCTTTCGACCGGGTGCTGAACGGTCTGCGCGAAGAGAAGCCGGCTGCAGGAGAGGTCCATATCTGGATGCTCTACAACATGGGCTATGTCATCCAGACGCCTTCGGGTTGCTTCGGTGTGGACATCTACCACCGCCGGGCTGCCGAGCTGGCTCCGTACCTCGATTTTTATGCCTCGACACACGTTCATCAGGACCACAAGAGCCTGCCGCTGATCGAGGCGATGCTTGAAGCCGGGAAACCTGTCGTGACAAACTACCTCGAAGAACCGGGATACGCATATACCTCGACAACGGCGGCCGACTATACGATTGGCAGCTTTGTGCTCCACACCTTCATTACGAACCACAACAACGGCTCGACGAACGTCCCCGTGACGGTCTTTCAGATCGACTGCGGCGAGGATACCGGCCATTTCGTGCTGCTGCACTCCGGCGACTCGAATTTCACGGCCGATCAGTTCAACGTGACGGAGGAGATCGACGTTTATATCCCGCGTTATGCCCCCAACGAACTGACCGAGAACAACGTCATCGGCAAACTTTTCACGCCGAAGTACGTTCTGCTGTCGCATATCCTGGAGCTTTCGCATACGGATCCCGACTCCTCGCGCTGGACCCTTGAACAGGGACTTGCACGAGCTGCGCAGCTTGACTGCGAAGAGACTCATATGCCGTTCTGGGGTGAGAAAATGGTTTGGAAAAACGGTAAACTCAACTGATATGAAGCGGGTGTTTGCCTGCCTGCTGGCACTTGTCGTGCTGACAGGCTGCTCCGGAGAGGCCCCTCAGAGCGCCGCTCCGGAGAACCGGGCCGAAGGGCTCCGGGTACGTCTTCTTGCGGGCGATACGACCGCGGTTTTCGTCGTGGCGCACCGCGGCGACTGGCGCTACGCTCCGGAAAACTCCATCGCAGCCATCGAACACTCGATAGCCGTGGGCGTCGATGTGGTGGAGCTGGATCTTCAACTGACGCGCGACAGCGTGCTGATTGTCATGCACGACGCCACGCTGAACCGCACGACGACCGGAAAGGGGCGCGTTGCCGACTGGACGCTGGATTCGATCCGCACACTGAAACTCAAGAACGGCTGCGGCATCCGGACCAAACACGCGGTTCCGACACTCGAAGAGGCGTTGCTGGCCGCCAAGGGACGTGTGCTGGTGAATCTCGACAAGGCCGACCGCTATTTCGACCTGGTGGCGCCGGTGCTGGAGCGGACCGGAACGACGCGGCAGATCGTCATGAAGGGCTCGAAACCGGCCGATGAGGTGCTTGCCCTGTATGGAAAATACCTCGACGAGGTGATCTACATGCCGATTGTGAACCTTGACAGCGAGAATGCCGCGGAACTGATGCAGGATTATATCTCCGATCTGAAGCCCGCAGCCTATGAACTGCTCTATGCGCAGGCCGAGGATACGGCCATGCCGCTGCGGATGCGCGACACGCTGCGCGGACAGGCGCTGATCTGGTACAACACGTTGTGGGACACTGTTTGCGGCGGTCATGACGACGATCTGTCGCTCGAGGATCCCGATGCCGCGTTCGGCTATCTGATCGACACGCTCGGGGCCCGGATCATCCAGACCGACCGCGCCGAACACCTGCTCAGCTACCTCCGCCAGCGCGGGTTGCACGAATAATCCCGAGAAGGCCATGAATCTGCTGCGATTTTTTGCACCCTCGCCGGCCTCGGACCCCTTGACCGATCCCGAGGCGATCCGCAGTCGCTATACGCGGTTGCGGTGGTCGGTCTTCCTCTCCGCCACGCTCGGATACGGACTCTACTACGTCTGCCGCCTGAGCCTGAACGTCATCAAGAAGCCGATCGTCGATGCCGGGGTCCTCTCCGAAACCGAACTGGGCATCATTGGCTCGGGGTTGTTCATCACCTATGCCGTCGGCAAGTTGACGAACGGCTTTTTGGCCGACCGCAGCAACATCCGCCGCTTCCTGGCGGCCGGACTGCTCATCACGGCGCTGATCAACCTCGTGCTGGGTTTCACGACTTCGTTTGGGGTCTTTCTCGTACTGTGGGCCGTTAACGGCTGGGCGCAGTCGATGGGTGCGGCGCCGTGTGTCGTGGCCTTGTCCCGTTGGTTCGGAAACAAGGAACGAGGAACCTTCTACGGACTGTGGTCGTCAAGTCACAACATCGGCGAGGCCATTACCTTCATCGTGACGGCCGTGATCGTCGCCTCGCTGGGCTGGCAGTGGGGATTCCGCGGCGCCGGCGTGCTGGGGCTCCTGGGATTCCTGATCGTCGTCCTCTTCATGCGCGACACGCCCCAAAGCAACGGTCTGCCGCCCGTGGCGGTCTACAAGGGGGACCAACCTCGGGAGGAGGCCGCAGCGGACGACGACAAATCGGTTGGCGAGTATCAGAAGGAGGTACTGCGCAATCCGGCAATCTGGATGCTGGCGCTGGCCAGTGCCTTCATGTATATTTCGCGCTATGCGGTGAACAGCTGGGGGATCTTCTTCCTCGAGGCCGACAAGGGCTACACGAATCTCGAGGCCAGCTCGGTCATCTCGATCAGCTCGGTCTGCGGAATCGTCGGAACCGTCGCTTCGGGGTGGATTTCGGACCGCTTCTTCGGTGGACGGCGCAACCTCCCGGCATTGATTTTCGGGTTGATGAACATCCTCGGGCTGTCGCTCTTCCTGTTGGGGCCGCGCGACTGCTTCTGGCTCGACGCCGCGAGCATGGTGATCTTCGGCCTGGCCATCGGAGCGTTGATCTGCTTCCTGGGCGGACTGATGGCCGTCGACATCGCCTCGAAGAAGGCCTCCGGTGCGGCGCTCGGAGTCGTCGGAATCGCCAGTTACGTGGGGGCTGCCGTGCAGGATCTGTTGAGCGGCATCCTGATTCAACAGGGCAAGAGCGGGGGAGTGGCCGATGTAGCGGCATACGACTTCTCGGTCGTGACGTGGTTCTGGATCGGGGCCGCCATCCTCTCGGTGGTCTGCACGCTGGCCGTCTGGAAGGCCCGAGCCAAATAAGTCCGTCCGATTGGATTGCGAAATTACAAACGGGCGGGAAGCGGTTTCCCGCCCGTTCGCATAAAACGGAAAGCGTATGAAAATTCTTTGCTCACTTGCTGCTCTTTTTCGTGTGGCTGTCATGCGGCCTGCTTTGGCTCAGAAAAATTCCGGCCGGGGCCTCTGCCCGCCATCGCCGCTCGCGATGGGGGTTCTCACAAATCGGTGGTTGCGGGGTCGTCGGATTATTTTCCGCTGCCGGGCCAGATGCAAAGAATCCGTGACCGTTACAGGAAGCATCCTTACGCGCGGATGCACGACGTGTCACTCTATGACTCCTTGTAGACAGTCGGCGAACAGCCGACGGCCTTTTTGAAGTAGACTCCGAAGAAGGACTGGTTGGCGAAATTCAGCATATCGGATACTTGCTGGATCGTATATTGTCCGCTTTTCAATAGGGCTTTGGCCTCGAGAATCACATAATCGCGGATCCAATCTCCGGCATGGCGCCCGCTGACGGCATGAACCACCTGCGAGAGATATTTCGGGGTCAGACACAGCCGGTCGGCATAGAACTGCACGCTGCGCTGCGTGGCGTAGTGCTGCCGCAGCTCCTCGAGGAAACGGTCGAAGATCAGCTTTTTGCGCGAACTCTGTCGGGCTTCCTGTGCTTCGACCAGAGGTGCCATCAGCTGGCAGATCTCGCCGGAGAGCACCTGCAGATACCCTTTCAGAATCTCGTGCTTGAAACGGAAGTCGGGCTGCCGGAGTTTGTCGCGCAGAACACGGCAGATGGCCAGGATCTCGGCCGTTTGGGCGTCGGTGAGTTCGAGCGGTATCTGCCGTGCCAGAAACTTGCGCACGATAAGCGCTCCTTCGGCGTTTCCCTCCGGGATGACGTAATCGTTCGAGAGGGCCAGGAAGGCAATCCGACAGTCGTCCGAAACCTCGAGGCATTGGCCGATGGCCCCCGGCGTGATGATCAGCAACGAGTTGCGGTGCAGTTCGTATTCGTTGAGGTTCAGCCTCACACGCATATTTCCACCCAGGCAGAGGAGCATCATGGCGAACTGAATCTTGAAAGGGTATGGTGACGTGAGAAAGGGGCGCATCGTCGGATCGTTGTTCAGATCGCGCTTCGGAGCCGAGTCGTCGAGGTCGCCGGCCAGTAAGACCTGGTCTTCGAAGATACAGTCGTGTTCGTCGAAGGGGATTATCGTCAGATTGAGCGTATTGAAGTTCCGGAATTCAGTCATGGTCATTTGCTTTTACGTCGGTAAATATACGGATTCAAACAATAAATTGCGGTCATTTCTCCTTTAAAAGTACGTTTTGCTATCCTTTCGAACAACAGGTCCACAATATGAGACAAAGCCCATCGCGGAAAAATCGGGAACTTTGTCGTCATGAAACTTCAAAAAAGGCAAGAACGATGAAGAAAGCAGACAGATGGTGGATCGCTCTGGCAGCGATTCTGTTGAGCGGCTGTTCGGGCGGACGACAGGAGACTCCCTTCGTGCGGAGTGTGTATGTGACGCATCCCGTGGCATTGGGCGGCGAAATGACGCGTACCTATTCGGGCATCGTACGTGCGGCCCACGAGGTGAGTCTGGGATTCAAGACCGCCGGGCAGATTGCGCGGATTCACGTTGTCGAGGGCGACTACGTGCGCCGTGGGCAGCTGCTGGCCGAACTGGATGATGCCGACTACCGGCTGGCGGTCGAGGCGCTGCAGATCCAGTATGACCAGATGCGCGATGAGGTGGAGCGTACGCGTCAGCTCTTCGAGCAGCGGAGCGTCTCGGTCAACGATTTCGAGAAGGCCAGCGCCGGACTGCGGCAGTTGGGCATCCAGCTGCAGGCCAACCGCAACAAACTTGACTATACGAAACTCTACGCCCCGACCGACGGCTACGTTCAGACGGTGAACTTCTCGCCGGCAGAGATGGTCGATGCCGGAACAGCCCTTTTTACACTGCTCGACGTCTCACGCATGGAGGTTGAGGTCGACATTCCGGCTGTCGAATACCTCCGGCGTGACCGCTTCACCGGTTTTGCCTGCCGGGCGGCGGGGGTTGCCGACGCGATTCCGCTGCGACTTTCGGGGCTTCCGCCCAAGGCCGACGGCAATCAGCTCTACCATCTGACCCTCGCCTTTGCCGCGCAGCCCGACCGGCAGCTGACGGCCGGCATGAACGTCGAGGTGCGGATCACCGAGAGCGATACGACCCGCCGGCAGGGCTTTGCGCTTCCGTTCGGAACCGTCTTTCTGGAGGGCGGGACCCCCAGTGTGTGGGTTCTCGGGGCCGATTCGACCGTACGGCGCCGGGCCGTTGTGCTCGACAATACGGATGCTGAAGGGCGTGCCGTCGTCCGTGAGGGGCTTGATGGCCGTGAGACGATCGTGCGGGCCGGAGTTTCGGCCCTGAAGGAGGGCGAGAAGGTCCGTGTCGTGGCCGCGCCGAGTCGAACCAACGTAGGAGGGCTGTTGTGATGAAGATGAAGTTGACGGAGTTTTTCATGCGGCGGCCGGTGTTGTTCTGGTCGCTCATGGGGGCGATCCTCATTGCGGGGGTACTGTCGTTCCTCTACATGCCCAAACTGGAGGATCCGGCCGTGGCGGTCAAGCAGGCGATGGTCGTCATTCCCTATCCCGGAGCCAGTGCCCACGAGGTGGAGCTGAAGGCGGCCCAGCTGATGGAGGATGAGCTGCGGGCGCTGCCCAATGTCAAGAAGGTGACGAGCGAGTGCCGCAACGGTTCGGCCACGCTGACCGTCGAGTTCCAGATGACGGTGCTGAACCGCGATCTGGAGCAGCACTTCGATCTCCTGCGCCGCAAGGTGAGCGATGCGGCCCGGCGTCTGCCGCAGGGGTGCTACGATCCGGTGGTGATCGACGACATGATGGATGTCTACGGCATCTTCTACGCCCTGACGGCCGACGGGTACGACTATCCGGAGATGTACCGCTACGCCAAATTTCTGCGGCGCGAGCTGCTCGACGTGAAGGGGGTCAAGCGGATCAACATCGCGGGCAACCGCGACGAGGTAATCAACATCATCCTCTCGAAGGAGCAGATCGCCCGCAACGGTGTGATCCCGACACAGATCATGTCGGCACTGCAGCAGGCCGGCAAGACGGTCAATGCCGGGCAGTACCGGAGCGGTGACGAACGCATCGCGCTCTATGTCGATTCGGCGGTCGACGACGTGGAGGAGATCCGCAACCTGGAGATCCGCACGATGGACGGCCGCCAGCTGCGTATCGGCGACGTGGCCCGCGTCGAACGGGGGTATGCCGAACCGCAGCGTAACGGATTTTTTGTGGACGGGCGTCCGGCGCTGGCTCTGTGCATCGCCATGGAGTCGTCGGCTATCGTGCCGGATGTGGGCCGGGCGGTCGATGCGCGGCTCGCGGAGGCGATGCAGCAGCTCCCGGCCGGATTTCATACCGAGAAGATCTTCTTCCAGCCGGACAAGGTCTCGCAGGCCATCTCGTCGTTCATGTGGAACCTGCTCGAATCGGTTGTGATCGTCATCCTGGTGCTGATCTTCACCATGGGCTTCCGCAGCGGACTGATCATCGGCTTCGGACTGGTGCTGACGGTGGCCGTCTCATTCCCGATCCTGCTGACGTGCGGCACGACGCTGCAGCGCATCTCGCTCGGGGCCTTCATTGTGGCCATGGGCATGCTGGTCGACAACGCCGTGGTGATCATGGACGGCATCCTGATCGACAGGAAACGGGGCCTCAGCCCGAAGATATACCTCTATCGCATCGGTCGCAATACGGCCCTGCCGCTGCTCGGCGCGACCGTCATCGCCGCCTCGACCTTCCTGGGCATCTACCTCTCGCCCGATTCGGCGGGTGAGTATGCCGGCGACCTCTTTCTGGTGCTGTGCGTGAGCCTGCTGGCCAGTTGGGTGCTGGCACTGGTACAGGTGCCCATCTGTGCCAAGTCGTGGCTCCCGGCCCGGGAGAAACTGCAGCCCGGAGCGCAGAAGCCGGTCGTGATGAACTCGCCGGTCCACCGCTTCGTGCGCCGCTCGATCGCCTTCCTGATCGGCTACAAGCGGGCGACGATCGTCGTGGCCTTCGCCGTGCTGGCCCTCTCCCTCTTCGGCATGACGCGTGTCAGGAACCTCTTCTTCTCCGACTTCGACTACAAGCAGTTCGTCGTCGAGTGCTTCTTCCCCTCGGCCACGGATGCCGACCGGGTGCGCGACCGTCTGCTCGAAATGAGCGACAGCGTGCTGCTCCATGCGGGTGTCGAGCGGGTAGCCGTCAGCCAGGGCAGCGCCCCGGCTCACTACTGCCTGGTGCGCCCGATGACCTCGGGCGGCGACTGCTACGGCGAGCTGATCGTCGACTGCCCCGATTACAACACCGTTCTTGAGGTGATTCCCTCGATCCGTCGACAGTTGCGCGAGGAGTTTCCCGAGGCCTACGTCCGCATCCGCAAGTACAACTTCTCGATCTCGACGTCGCACACCGTCGAAGTGGAGTTTGCCGGTCCCGATCCGGTCGTGCTGCGCGATCTGAGCGCACAGGCCGAGGCCGTCATGCGCCGCTGTCCCTACGTCGATGCCTATTCGGTGGAGAACAACTGGAAGCCGAAAGGCAAGGCGCTGGTGGCCGAGTTCAACCAGCAGGATGCCCTGCGGGCCGGGATCGGCCGCGGGGATGTGGCCAACGCCCTGCTGGCCGCCACGGACGGCATGCCGGTCGGCGTGCTGAACGACCAGGAGCGGATGGTGACGTTGAACCTCCAGGTGCGCAACAACGACGGCAGCCGCATCCGCAATCTCAACGAGATCCCCGTCTGGAGCATGATGAACCTGCGGCTGACGGGCGAGGACCTGCAGGGAGCGCTGGCCGGCGGTCAGGGGATGAGCGTGCTGCAGGACCATATGTTCCGCGCCATGCCGCTCGGAAATGCCGTGCATGACATCCGCCTCGACTGGGACGAGGATGTGGTGTTGCGGATGAACGGCCGGCGGGTGATCGAGGCCGAGTGCGATCCCAATCCCGACAGCCGGGATGCGACGCCGGCCAAGGTCGTCGCCTCGATCCGTCCCGAAATCGAGGCCATCGCGCTGCCCGACGGCTATACGATGCGCTGGGTCGGCGAGGGCGAACTGCAGGGCGAAGCGATCGGCAACCTGATGAAGTACCTGCCGTTGACGATCTTTCTGATTCTGGCTATCCTGTTGCTGCTGTTCAACAGCTGGCGCAAGGTGCTGCTCATTCTGCTGTGCTTCCCGTTCGTCTTCTGCGGCATCACTCCGTCGCTGCTCCTGACGGGCCAGCCGCTGACCTTCATGGCCATCATCGGCATGATGGGGCTGATCGGCATGATGGTCAAGAATGCCATCGTGCTCGTCGACGAGATCAACCGCCTGCAGACCGAAGAGCACAGGCCGCCCTATACGGCCGTTATCGAGGCGACCGTCTCGCGCGTGCGTCCCGTGCTGATGGCCTCGCTGACTACGATCGTCGGGATGATCCCGCTGGTCGGCGATCCGATGTACGGGTCGATGGCCCTGACGATCATGGGCGGTCTGACCGTTGGTACGATCATCACGCTCATTCTGCTGCCGCTCTTCTACGCGGCCCTGTTCCGGATTCGCAAACCTCAAAACGCATAAATCATGAAGATCAAAAAGCTATATATGGCCATCGGCGTTCTCCTGCTGTCGGCGGCGGCCGTTCGGGCCCAGCAGGTGCTTCCGCTCACGCTGGACGAGTGCCGCGCGCGGGCCCTTGCCCACAGCGAGGAACTGCAGCAGGCCGGCAACCGCCTCGAGCAGGCGCGTCTCGACCGGCAGATTGCCTCGGCGGCTTCGCTTCCGAAGATCGAGGGGTCGGCCACGGGGGCCTATGTTGCCCCCGATATCGACATGATGGGGATGGAGTTGCGCATGCGCGGCACCTACATGGCCGGCCTGACCCTCACACAGCCGATCTACGCCGGCGGCAAGATTGCGGCGGCGCGCCGCATGGCCCGCATCGGCGAGGAGGCGGCCGGCGAGCAGCTGCGCATGATCCGCATGGAGGTGCTGGTCGAGGCCGACAACGCCTATTGGACGCTGGTGGCCGTCGAGGGGAAGGTGCACATGCTTGAGAGTTATGCAGCACAGATGGATACGCTCTACTCGCAGACGGCGGCGGCCGTCAAGGCGGGTATGGCCATCGAGAACGACCGGCTGCGCGTAGAGTCCAAACGCAGTGAGATCCGTTATCAGTTGCAGAAGGCCTGCAACGGGGCCGATCTGTGTCGCATGTCGTTGTGCCGGGTGATCGGTGTGGGGAGCGACGTGCGGCCCGTACCGACCGACACCCTCTTCCGGGCGTCGGCGCCGGGCGAACTGTCGGCAACCCTCGAAACGCGCCCCGAGTTGCGGATGCTTGAGCAGCAGGTGGCCATCGGCGAGCAGCAGATCCGCGACGCCCGTTCGGCGATGCTCCCCACGGCGGGACTTTCGCTGGGGTATACCTATTATGGCAACATCAAACTCAACAGCATGGTCGATGCCGGAGGCGGAAACTACGTTCCCTATACGCAGGAGTTCCGCGATGGCCTGGGTCTGGCGATGCTGGCCGTGAAGGTTCCGATCTTCCACTGGGGCGAGGGGCGCAAAAAGGTGCGCAAGGCCCGTTTCGAACTGCAGAATGCGCAGCTCGAACTGCAGAAAAACACGCGTTTGATGACCCTCGAGGCCGAGCAGGCGATCCGCAACGTCGAGGACGGTTATCGGATGATTCAGACCGCTGAACTGGCGCTGCGCCAGGCCGAGGAGAATCTGCGCGTGATGCGCAACCGCTACGCGGCGCAGATGGCTCCGCTGACCGACCTGCTCGACGCCCAGTCGCAGTGGCAGCAGGCCGCCAGCAACCGGATCGAGGCCGAGACGCAGTACCAGATCTACCGGACGGAGTATCTGCGTGCAACCGGACGGCTGGAGTGATCTCCACCGTGTTCGGGTAATCCCGTGCGGCAGATGTTTTCCGAATGGCCACTTCGTTCATGAATACATGTCGATGTGACCCTTGTTTTGTGCGAGATCGAAAAACGGGCCCGGCACGCCGCGAAATTCCCCGTTTCGTGGCGAATGAAAAAAAATTGTTATATTTGCCCGAATTTTTAATCCAAAATACAATGGCATACAACTTATTGAAAGGAAAGAAGGGTCTTATCTTCGGAGCCCTGAACGAGCAATCCATTGCCTGGAAAGTGGCGGAACGTGCCGTGGAAGAGGGTGCCGAGATTGTCCTCACCAATACTGCCGTTTCGATCCGCATGGGAACCATCAGCCAGTTGGCTGAAAAATGCAATACGATTGTCGTGCCGGCCGATGCCACGAGCGTCCCCGATCTCGAAAACCTCATCGACAAGACCATGGAGCATTTCGGCGGCAAGTTCGACTTCATGCTCCACTCGATCGGCATGTCGCCCAACGTCCGCAAGGGGCGTACGTACGACGATCTGGACTACGACTATCTCTCCAAGACGCTCGATATCTCGGCCATCTCGTTCCACAAGGTCATTCAGGTCGCCCGCAAGAAGGACGCCATCAACGAGTGGGGTTCGATTGTGGCGCTGACCTACATCGCCGCCCAGCGTACGTTGTACGGCTACAACGATATGGCCGATGCCAAGGCGCTGCTCGAGTCCATTGCCCGCAGCTTCGGATACATCTACGGCCGTGAGAAGCACGTGCGCATCAACACTGTCTCGCAATCGCCGACGCAGACCACCGCAGGCAGCGGCGTGCTGGGTCTGAACGATCTGATGTCATTTGCCGAGAGCATGTCGCCGCTGGGCAACGCCACGGCCGAGGATTGTGCCGACTACGTGCTGACGCTCTTCTCCGATCTGACGCGCAAGGTGACGATGCAGAACCTCTACCACGACGGCGGTTTCTCGTCGATGGGCATGTCACGCCGCGCCATGAAGACCTACGAGAAGGGGATGCGTTTCGACGACGTGCACGAGCACCAGTATCCCTTCGGCGGCGGTCCTGCCGAGGAGACGAAGTAATCGGAGCCGGGGCCGGAGAAAGGGGCCGGAAGACGGAGACTGGAAGCCGGGACCGGAGAAAGGAGCCGGAGGAAGGGGCCGCAGGGAGGGGCCGCAGACGACGGAATTTCCTTGTCGGGCCTTTGCCGACCAGCCGGCCGACCCGTATGGCCAGCCGGACCGAATAACCGATCCGAATGGAAAAAGAGCGGAAGCTGCAGCTTCCGCTCTTTTTCCATGCCCGGGTGTCGGGTTTGCCAGTGCCGGGATCAATACTGATGCCCGCCCTCGTGCAGTTCGTCGCGGGTCAGCGGGCGCCGGTTCAGGGCGCGCCATACGTACCAGATGTAGGCCACGACGAAGGGGATGAAGAGCGATACCCACGCCATGACGCGCAGCGTGAAGAGGCTCGACGAGGAGTTGGCGATGGTGAGCGACGACTGCAGATCGCTCAGTGACGGATAGTAGGCCGTCTGATTCCAGCCGGCCGTCAGCAGCAGGGCCAGCACCGTGAGCACCGTTCCCACACCGCCGAACCAGATGGCGCTGCGGCGGCCGCTCCACCCCAGGCGGATGCTCCACAGCACGGTCACCACGCCGACGAGCAGTACGGCGGCCACGCAGGGCATTTCGAGCAGGTTGTGGAGATACTTGTGGGGCTCCATCGAGATGCGGCCCGCGGCATCGGCCGTGGCACCGTCCGAGACGAGCAGCGCGACGAGCCAGACGACGAACAGCACAACGAAGACCGGCCCCGTGCGGCGCATGAGGCTGCGGGCCCGCTGACGGAGCGTTTCGTCGTCAACGTCGTTGATCAGGTACTGACACGCCAGGGTCAGCGTCAGCAGCGTGACGCTCACACCGAGCAGCACGTTGCGCCAGTCGGCGACGGCCTCCAGTCCGTGCCAGGGCGAACTCCACTGCGAGATGACCGCAGCGCCGCCCTGTTCGGTCAGATTGAGCCGGTCGACCGTAAACTCCGCACCGGTGAAGAGCGTCCCGACGGCCGTTCCGATCAGCAGCGGGCCGAGGATGCCGTTGATCATCAGGAAGACGTCGAAGGTGCGCTCGCCGAAGACGTTCGAGGGTTTGCGGCGGTATTCGTAGGCAACGGCCTGCAGCACGAAGCAGAGCAGGATGGCCATCCAGACGTAGACCGCGCCGCCGAACGACGTCGAGTAGAAGAGCGGGAACGAGGCGAAGAAGGCGCCGCCGAACGTAACCAGCGTGGTGAAGGTCAGTTCCCACTTGCGGCCCAGCGAGTTGACGATCAGGTTGCGCTCCTCCTCCGAGCGCCCGAGACGGTAGAGGAGGGCCTGGCCGCCCTGGACGAACATCAGGAAGACGAGCAGGGCGCCCAGGAGCGCGATCAGAAACCACCAGTAGTGTTGAAGCAGAGACAGCGTATCCATGGTTTAGTTGTTTTTCGGTCCGATCTTGATTTGGCGGAAGAGGATGCTCAGCTCGGCGATGAGCAGGGCGGTGAAGAGCACCAGGAAGAGGAGGAAGGTCGTGGTGACCGAACCGCTGGGGATCTTCGAGGCGGCGATGCTTACGGGCATCAGCTCCTGAATGGCCCAGGGCTGGCGGCCCACCTCGGCAACGATCCATCCGGCTTGCGAGGCGAGGTAGGCGAGCAGAATTGTCCAGACGGCCACCCACAGCAGCCAGCGCTTCGAGGCGAGACGGTCGCGGCGGTTCAGCCACCAGACGACGGCCAGCAGCAGGATGAAGAAGCATCCGGCGCCGACCATCACGCGGAACGAGTAGAAGAGCAGCGGCACGTTGGGGACGAGCTGTTCGGGGCGGTCGATGTATCCGTAGCCGAAGTAGGCGAACTTTTCGCGCAGGAAGGTCTCGCCCTCGGGGGTCGAACGGTCGAACAGGCGGCTCACGGCGGCCATCGTGGCCGTATCGCCGGCGTTGCGGGCCTCGCGGTAGCGGGCCAGCGTGTCGATGACCTCCCGTCCGCGCGCCATCTTCTCAGCGGCCGGCAGGATGCCCCGTTCGGCATCACCCTCGAGCAGGTCGTTGATGCCCGGGACGTAGGCCTCCGTATCGCGGAAGCTCATGACGGAGAGCAGTTTCGGAATGTCGATCTTGAAGTGGAAGGCGTCGTCGTTCGAGTGGCGTTCGGCTTCGGGGCGTAGCACGCCGATGACCGTGAGCGGTGCCCCCTCCTCGCCGTCGTAGAGGGCCTCCATGGCAGCCAGCTTCATGGGCTGGGTCCGGGCGGCGATGGCACCCGATCGGTCGCCCGTGTAGGCGGTCAGCAGGGCGAAGACCAGTCCGAAGACCGAGGCCAGGGCGATGCTCTTCGAGGCCATGCGCTTCTCGCGGCCGCGCAGCAGGTACCAGGCGCTCACGCCGACGACAAACAGCGCCGCCAGGGTGAACGACGAGGTGACCGTGTGGAAGAATTTGTTGACGGCCACGGGCGAGAGGGCCACCTCGGCGAACGAGGTCATCTCGTTGCGCACGGTGTCGAGGTTGAAGTCGCAGCCCACGGGGTGCTGCATCCAGGCGTTGGCCACCAGGATCCACCAGGCCGAGAGGTTGGCGCCGATGGCCGTGAGCCAGGTGGCCGTCAGGTGGAAGCGTTTGGAGACCTTCTCCCAGCCGAAGAACATCACGGCCACGAACGTCGCCTCGAGGAAGAAGGCGAAGATTCCCTCGATGGCCAGCGGTGCGCCGAAGATGTCGCCCACGAAGTGGGAGTAGTTGGACCAGTTGGTTCCGAATTCGAACTCGAGGATGAGTCCCGTGGCCACGCCGATGGCGAAGTTCACGCCGAACAGACGCATCCAGAATTTGGTGGTGCGGCGCCAGAATTCGTCTCCAGTGCGCACGTAGAGGGTCTCCATCAGGGCGACGAGGACCCCCAGACCGAGTGTCAGCGGGACGAACAGCCAGTGGTAGATGGCCGTCATGGCGAATTGGGCCCGTGACCAGTCGACGGTCGATAGGTAATCGCTAAACATAGGTTATCAATGGTTGTTGAGGTTTGTTGCGCATGCAGCGGGGGAGGATTGTGCCGCCGGGGTTGACCGGGCGGTTTTTGGGCCCGGATCCGTTGCGGCTGCGGCGGGGGCGTATGGCGCCGGGTCTGAAACAGCGGCGGCCGGGGCCGGATCGACAGTTGCCGGGGCCGGATCTGTTGTGATCGCCGGGGCCGTGGTGACAGTAGCCGGGGCTGTCGGGGTGAGCTCCTCGAGCAGGTGCGAAGACCGCTCCTCCGAACTCCGGCCCGCCAGTGGATCGGGCATGAAGAAGAGCTTCAGCACGGCGAAGAGCACGAACAGTTTGATGAGAATGATGGCCCAGAGTGTGCGTCCGAGCGTCATCTCCCGGAATCCCTCCACATAGAATCGAATCACGTTTCGCAGCATATCGGGTGTTGTCGTATGGTGTCGCCGGATTTGGTCCCGACGGTGCCGTTTGTTGGATAAAGGTAATGAAAAAATGAATTCCCAAACACCTCTCCGTTCAAAACTTTTCCTCCGGTTTCGTCGCGGAGGCCACAAAGTGGCTGTTTTTTGATGAAAATTCGTACTTTTGCCCGCGAAAAAATTTGTTGAATCCCATGAAGGAAAATATCGATAAACTCCCCTCGCCGTGGGTGTCGGCCATTCCGCTGGTGGTGCTTACCCTGTTGCTCTACGCGGTGATCCGCGCCTTCGGGGGCGGGGCCATCGACGGCGGCAGCCAGATTGCGCTGCTCTCGGCCACGTCGGTCTGCGTGATGCTCTCGATCGGGCTGTACCGCTGCCGCTGGTCGGTGCTCGAGGAGGCGATCATCGAAAACATCCGCGCCTCGGCTTCGGCCATCCTGATCCTGCTGCTGATCGGCGCCATCGCCGGCACGTGGATGATCTCGGGGGTGGTCCCCACGCTGATCTACTATGGTCTGAAGATCCTCCATCCGACGTTTTTCCTCGTTGCCTCGTGCGCCATCTGCGCCATCGTGTCGCTGATGACCGGCAGTTCGTGGACGACGATCGCCACCATCGGTGTGGCGCTGATGGGCATCGGCCGGGCGATGGGCTTCCCCGAAGGGTGGGTGGCCGGCACCATCATCTCGGGCGCCTATTTCGGCGACAAGCTCTCGCTGTTGTCCGATACCACGGTGCTGGCCTCGTCGACCGTCGGCGTCAACATCTTCACCCACATCCGCTACATGCTCTACACGACCGTGCCGTCGATGCTCATCGCGCTGGCGACCTTCACCGTCGCCGGACTGACGCTCGCCCACGGCACCTCGACCCATGCCGAATTCTATGCCGAAACGCTGGCCGCGACGTTCCGCATCTCGCCGTGGCTGCTGCTCGTACCCCTGGCCACGGGTATTCTGATTGTGCGCAAGCTGCCGGCCATCGTGACGCTCTTCTGTGCGGTGGTCTTCGCCTGTGTGGCGATGCTGGCGGCGCAGCCCCATCTGGTGATGCAGGTCGGCGGCGGGGCGGAGCTCGACGCCATGACGGCCTTCCGCGGCGTGCTCACGACCTGCTACGGACACACGGCCATCCCGACCGGCGTGGCGCAGCTCGACGAACTGGTCGCCACGCGCGGCATGGCCGGCATGCTCAATACCGTGTGGCTGATCATCTGTGCGATGTGCTTCGGCGGGGTGATGACCGGCAGCGGCATGCTGCGCTCGCTGACGGAGATCTTCCTGCGCTGGGTGCGGCGGACCTTCTCGGCCGTGGCCTCGACCGTCGGCGCCGGGATCTTCTTCAACCTCTGCACGGCCGACCAGTATATCTCGATCATCCTCTCGGGGCGCCTGTTCCGTGATCTCTATGCCGAACGGGGACTCGAAGCGCGGCTGCTGAGCCGTTCGGTGGAGGATTCGGCCACGGTCTGCTCGGTGCTGATCCCCTGGAACTCGTGCGGCATGACGCAGGCCACGGTGCTCGGCGTCTCGACCTTCGTCTACATGCCCTATTGCATTTTCAATATCGTTTCGCCGCTGATGTCGCTGCTGGTGGCGGCCATCGGCTGGAAGATCAAAAAACAGCAATGAATACCCAATTAGTCATCTTCGACCTCGACGGCACGCTGCTCGATACGATCGGCGACCTGGCCGTTGCCTGCAACGCCATGCTGGCCCTGCGGGGGCTTCCGCAACACTCCTACGAGGAGTATTGCCACTTTGTCGGCAACGGCATCCTGCGCCTTGTGGAGCGGGCGCTGCCCGAGGAGCTGCGTACGCCCGACAACGTGGCGGCGGCGCGTGCCGACTTCGTGAAGTACTATGTCGACCACATCGACTGCCATACGAAACCCTATGCCGGCATTCCGGAGCTGCTGGCCGAACTCGCGCAGCACGGCGTGCAGCTGGCCGTGGCCTCGAACAAGTTCCAGGAGGGGACCTCGAAACTCATCGCGCGCTTCTTTCCCGAAGTGGCCTTTACGGCAGTCTTCGGACAGCGTCCCGACGTGCCGCTGAAGCCCGATCCGGCCGTCGTCGAGGAGATCCTTGCCCGCAGCGGCGTGGCGAAGGAACACGTGCTCTATGTCGGCGATTCGGGGGTCGACATGCAGACGGCCCGTGCGGCCGGCCTGCAGTCGGTGGGGGTGACGTGGGGCTTCCGCGACCGTGCCGAGCTGGAGGCGACCGGCGCCTGCCGGATCATCGACCGTCCCGACGAACTGCTGGCGCTGCTGTAAGGGCGGCACGGCGAATGGGTGACGGCCGGCTGCGGCTGAGGTCGTTGCGGCTGCGGCATGCGGCCGTGGTGGCTGTGATATGCGGCGGATGGTTGCCTGGCGGTTGGAGGCGGTGAAAGGCGGCAGCCGGCTGCGGAGCGCTACTGACAGTAGAGACGCACGTCGTTGGCCGTGATGCGCTCGCCGGAGAGGATCAACAGCCGCTCGACGACGTTGCGCAGTTCGCGGATGTTGCCCGTCCAGGGCATTCCGCGCAGCAGCGCGACCGCCTCCGCGTCGATCTCTTTGGGCGGTTTGCCGTACTCCTCGGCCAGCGTGCGGATGAAGTGGTCGACCAGCGCGGGAATGTCGTCGGGATGCTCGCGGAGGGCCGGGACCCGCACGACGATCACCGCCAGACGGTGGTAGAGGTCCTCGCGGAAGTTGCTGCGGCGGATCTCCTCGCGCAGATCCTTGTTCGTGGCGGCGATCACCCGCACGTCGACCTCGATCTCCTTGTCGCCGCCCACGCGGCTGATGCGGCTCTCCTGCAGTGCCCGCAGCACCTTGGCCTGTGCGGCGAGCGACATGTCACCGATCTCGTCCATGAAGAGCGTGCCGCCGTCGGCCTGTTCGAATTTGCCCTTGCGCTGTTTGATGGCTGAGGTGAAGGCTCCGCGTTCGTGGCCGAAGAGCTCGCTCTCGATCAGCTCCGAGGGGATGGCCGCGCAGTTCACCTCGACGAACGGCGCCGCTGCACGCGAACTCTTCGCGTGCAGCCAGCGGGCTACGAGCTCCTTTCCCGTACCGTTCTCGCCGGTGATCAACACCCGCGCCTCGCACGGCGCCACCTTCTCGATCAGCTTGCGGACGTGTTCGATCTCGGGCGAGAGTCCGATGATCGCCTCGGCCTGTGCGGGATGGGCTCGGCGGCTGCGGCGCGGTGCGGCAGCCGCCGCGGAAGGGGTGGGATCCGGGTGGTCGACGGCCCGGTGGACGGACTGCAGCAGACGGTTCATGTCGACGGGTTTGGTCAGAAAGTCCTGCGCACCGTTGCGTACGGCCTTCACGGCCGTGTCGATCGAGGGGTCGGACGAGAGGGCAATGACCGGAACGCCCGCCTCGGGAATCCGGAAGGCGGCGTCCGAGATGATCACGTCGAAGGGGATCTTCCCGCACAGGGCCGTCGCCTCGGCCTCGTCCTCGGCCGCCTCGGCCGAAAAACCTTCGTATTCCAACCGCTCACGCAAGACGTTTCGCACGCTTTTTGAACGGTCCAGAATTAAAACTTTTGCCATAGTTTGTTTTTGCTGAAATTTTACTACTTTTGCCGAAGACAAACTCCGGTCATGCCTCTGTTTTGCACGGCTTCAGAGGCAAAGGTAGGGCTTTCTGCGGCGTAAAACCAATTTCGCAAGCCGTACCCGGAGCCCGGCGTTTCGGATGAAAACCTCTTGATTCGGTTCATTGCCGCAGGCCGCGCGGACTCTCCGGCGGACGTTTCGGAACACGATGTCGAACCGCATGCAACAATATGAAAAAGAACTATAACTACACACGACGCAAGTTGTACCTGCCCGAGTACGGGCGCCATATCCAGGAGATGATCGACTCGCTCATGGAGATCGAGGACCGGCACGAACGCAACCGTCAGGCCCGGGCCGTCATTGCCGTGATGGGCAATCTGAACCCCCTGCTGCGCGATACGGCCGACTTTACCCACAAACTCTGGGATCACCTCTTCATCATGTCTGATTTTCAGCTGGATGTCGATTCGCCCTATCCGCGGCCCACGCGTCAGGAGCTGACCGTCTCGCCCCGCCACATGGCCTACACGCAGAGCCGCATCGCCTACAAGCACTACGGCAAGTATGTCGAGCGGATGATCGGGTCGCTCGCGACGGTGAAGGATCCGCGCGCGGTGGCCTCGACGGTCGACAACCTGGCCCGCTACATGCGCGCCAAGAGTTACGAATACAACCAGGAGCATCCCAACAACGAGGTGATCGTTCGCGACATCAAGCGCATGTCCGGAGGGAACATCGAGATCGACGAAGTGGCCCTGAACAATCTCCGAAGCGACTACAAACAGCCCTTTCCGGCACGTCCCCAGAAGGGTCCCCAGCAGCACCGCCCGCCCCACGCGCAGCAGCAGCGGTCCAAAAACCGCAACCAGCAGCAACACCGCAATTTCGCAAAAAATAACGGGGCTCACCGCAATTCTTCGAAATAAACGGCGCGGAATTCCGAAAAAAGTGCTATCTTTACTTTCATCAAAACGCGTAAAAGTTCATCCATGAATCGTCAAACGCTTTTAGGAACGCTCCTGACGGCGGCACTGCTGTGCGGCTGTCAGTCGTCGAAAGTGAAAATCTCGGGCCGTTTCGTCGGAAACGAAGCCAGAGAGGTCTATCTGGAACAGATGACTCCGCTTGCATCCTCGGTCGTCGATTCGACGACGCTGGCCGCGGACGGCAGCTATGAATTCCGTCTCAAGGAGGTCGCACGGACCCCCGTTCTCTACAACCTGATCTATAACGGCGAACGCATACCGCTGCTGGTGGCAGGCGGTGATCGGCTGACGGTCTCGTCGGTGGGCAGCGTCGTGCGCAACTATACGGTCGAAGGATCCGTCGAATCGGATCTGCTGCGTCAGTTCTACCAGGCCTTCGTCGAGGGGGCGCAGCAGCTGGACGTCCTCGCCGCACGCTTTGCCGAACCCTCCCTGACGGAGGAGCAGCGCAAGGAACTTACGGCCGAATATACGGCCGAATACTACCGCATCCGCCGCGAACAGCTGCGCTTCATCATCGAGAACAAATCCTCGCTGGCGGCCGTCTATGCCCTCTACCAGCGGCTGCCGGGTGATGCCTACCTCTTCAACGGCGACAGCGACGTGGTCTACTACCGCACGGTGGCCGACGCCCTCGAGGAGAGCTATCCCGAATCGCCCTACCTGCAGTCGCTGCAGGCCGAGATCGCCCGCATGGATGCCCGCATGAGCCTCTCGTCGCGCATCAGCGAGTCGCCCTATCCCGATCTGGAGCTGATGGACATCTACGGCAAGAAGATCCGCCTTTCGTCGCTGGCCGGCAAGGTGGTCCTGCTGGATTTCTGGTCGGCCGAACTCGGGTCGAGCAATCAGCTCAATGCCGAACTGAAGGAGATCTACCGCAAATATGCCGATGCCCCGGTGGGCTTCGAGGTCTATCAGGTGGCCATTGACACGTCGAAACCCCTGTGGATCACGGCCGTTCAGGAGCAGCAACTGCCTTGGGTTTCGGTGAGCGATCTGCGGGGCCGCGGCTCGGCATCGCTGGGTCTCTACAACGTGCAGAAACTCCCGACCAACTTCCTGATCGACAAGGACGGCGTGATCGTCGCCCGCGACATCTACGGCAAGGAGCTGGAGAAGAAACTGGATGAACTGACCGGATTATGATCTATTTCGCTTCCGATGTCCATCTGGGGGCGGGTGACCGACGGGAGGCCCTGCTGCTCGAACGTCGTTTTGTCGGATGGCTCGACCGCGCGGCCCGGGATGCGGAGGCAATCTTTCTGGTGGGCGACATCTTCGACTTCTGGTTCGAATACCGGCGGGTGGTGCCCAAGGGTTTCGTGCGCACGCTCGGCAAACTGGCCGAACTGACCGACCGCGGCATCCGCGTGGTCTTCTTCACGGGCAACCACGACATGTGGGTGGGCGACTATCTGCGGTGCGAATGTGGCGTGGAGATCTTCACCTCGCCGCAGCTGCTCACGCTTCACGGCCGGCGGATCTTCGTGGCCCACGGCGACAACATGAACATCGACGATCAGCCGATGCTGAAGCTGCTGAACAGGACGTTCCGTTCGCGGACGCTCAAATACCTCTTTTCGTGGGGTCTTCACCCCGACCTGGCGCTGAAGTTCGGCCACTGGTGGAGCCGCAAGTCGCGCCGGAAGCACAACGCGGCCGACGAACGGGCCCGGCTGACGGGCCGCGGCCAGGGCTTCGACGCCCGGCTCACCGAACCGCTGATCGACTATGCCCGCCAATACGCCGCCACACACCGTGTCGATGACTTCGTCTTCGGTCACATGCACTTCGCGCGGGAGTTCCGCGAGGGTGATCTCCATGTGGTGAACCTCGGGGGGTGGGAGAAGAATCCCTCCTATGCGGTGCTGGACGACGGGGGGCAGCTCACCCTGAAAATGCTTGAATCATGAAACAATACCTCGATCTGCTGCAGCGGATCCTCACGGAAGGTGTCGTGCGCGGCGACCGCACCGGAACCGGCACCAAGGGGGTCTTCGGCCACCAGATGCGCTTCGACCTGGAGGCGGGCTTCCCGCTGCTGACCACCAAACGGGTCTTCCTGAAAGGGGTGATCCACGAGCTGCTGTGGTTTCTGCAGGGGGATACCAACATCGCCTACCTGGTGCGCAACGGCGTCCATATCTGGGACAATGACGCCTACCGCTACTATAACGAACTCTGTGTGAAGAACGGCGTGCTGCCGCTCGGACGCGAGGCCTTTCTCGAGGCGGCGGGCGAGGAGTCGCCCATCGACGGTTACCGTTTCGGCGACCTGAACCACGTCTACGGTTACCAGTGGCGTTCGTGGCCGCGGCCCGACGGCGGGGTGGTGGACCAGATCGCCCGGGCCGAGGAGCTGATCCGCACGAATCCCGAATCGCGGCGCATCGTCGTCTCGGCGTGGAACGTGGCCGAGATCGAGCAGATGGCCCTGCCGCCGTGCCACGTGTTGTTCCAGTTCTATGTGGCCGAAGGGCGGCTTTCGTGCCAGCTCTACCAGCGGAGTGCCGACACGTTCCTCGGCGTGCCGTTCAACATCGCCTCCTACGCGCTGCTGACGATGATGATGGCCCGGACGTGCGGACTGCGCCCCGGGGAGTTCGTCCATACGCTGGGCGACACGCACCTCTATCTGAACCACCTGGAGCAGGCGGCCGAACAGCTCCGCCGCGAGCCGCGGCCGCTGCCGACGATGCGGTTGAATCCCGCCGTCGGGTCGATTTTCGATTTCCGTTACGAGGACTTTTCGCTCGAGGGGTACGATCCCTGGCCGGCGATCAAGGCCCCGATGTCGTTCTGATCCATCCGTACCGCCATGCGAAAGGTCCCTGTTGTTTTCAGTATCGACCGGAATGTGGTTGTCCCCTTTACGGTCTGCGTGACGTCGTTGCTCGAGCACGCACGGCCCGATACCTTCTACGAACTCTTCGTGCTGTGCGACGGTGAGGAGCTCGGCGAGGAGTTGCGCAACGAGGCGCGCCGGGCCGAACTGGCCTCGGAGAACTGTTCGCTTGCGTTTGTCGATGTCGGCGGGGCGTTTGCCGAGGCCTACGAGATACGCGGCATTACCGTGGCGACCTATTACCGGTTGTTGATGCCCGACCTCTTCCCGGCCTATGAGCGGATGATCTATGCCGATGTGGACATGATCTTCCGTTCGGATCTGGCCGACCTCTACGAGCAGGCGTGTGCCGGCGGTGAACTGGTGGCCGGGGTGCGGGAGTGGAACGACTTTCTGCACGACGAGACCACGGATCGCGACAAGGAGTACCTGCGTTCGATCGGTTGCGGAGTCGAGAGCTATGTCAACGGCGGATTTCTGGTGATGAATCTCGGGGCGATGCGCCGTGAGGGGATTGTGGCCCGTTTTCTGGAGCATGCCGACCGGCAGTATACGTTTCAGGACCAGGATATCATCAATGTGGTCTGTCGGGGGCGGATCGAGCTGCTGCCCATGCGCTGGAACTACACCTATACCCTTTACCGGTGGGCCCATACGGGTCCGGCCGCCTACATCAAGGCTTGCAGCCGCGAGATCGACGAGGCCGAATGGCGGGGGACCGTCCATTATACGGGGCCCAAGCCCTGGAAGGAGTTTTGTCCGCGTTATGACTGCTGGTGGGCCTGCTACCGACACTCGGCGGCATTCGATGCGGAGTTCTGCTTCCGGGCGCAGGAGTCGGTCTGCCGGGCGCAGGACGAGGCCCGCAAAGTCCCCCGACCCTCGAAATGGAAGCGCCTGCGACGTCGGGTCTGCCGGGCCTTCGGATATAAAAAAAGTTACTGGGAATGATCAGCATCATTGCGGCCGTAGCGCAGAATGGCGTCATCGGCGACCGGAATGCCCTGTTGTGGCACATCTCCGAGGATATGAAACACTTCAAGACGCTGACGACGGGGCATCCCGTCGTGATGGGGCGCAAGACCTGGGAGTCGCTGGGCCGGCCGCTGCCCAACCGCACCAACGTCGTCATCACGCGTCAGGCAATCGAAATCCCGGGTTGTCGGGTGGTCCATTCGCTCGAAGAGGCGATGGCGTTGTTCGCCGCCGACGAGGAGATCTTCATCATCGGCGGGGCGCAGATCTATGCCGAGGCGCTGCCCCGGGCCGGACGTTTCTACCTGACGCGGGTCTTTCACGACTATGAGGGCGATACGTGTTTTCCGGCGTGGGACGAGGCGGAATGGCGTCTGACCTCCTCCGAATCCTTCCCTCACGGCAAGGATTATCCCTGGCCCTTTGCCTTCGAAAGCTGGGAGCGCCGTTGAAGCGGGCGCCCTGCCGGGACCGTGGTCTGTTTCGCTGAGGCCCGCGCCACACCCGTCCCGCCACACCCGTCCCGCCGTGGCCGAGTACCTCGTTCCTCCCCGTCCCGGATTGACTTCGCCGTACCTTCCCCCTCCACGTTGCATCCCGAAGTCATCACAAAGCGACCCCAAGCGGAAAATTACGCATTTATACCACCGCGCAACCGATGCGGAATCCCTACCTTTGCAGTGCAAAGGTTTTTTTGTATAAAAGGTATGGGAAAATATTTCGACATGCTGATGGAGGACGTGCGCATGCGCGAGGGGTTGAACGCCTGCATGAACTGCGGCGTCTGCACGGGAGTCTGCCCGGCGGCCGAGTTCTACAACTACGACCCGCGGCAGATCGTCTCGATCGTCCAGTCGCGTGACGATGACGCCATCGAGGCCCTGCTGAAGAGCGACACGATCTGGTATTGCGGCGAGTGCATGTCGTGCCGTCCGCGCTGTCCGCGGGGCAATACGCCGGGCTACGTCATTCAGGCGCTGCGTACGCTGTCGCAGAAGCTGGGCTTCTTCGTCGAGAGCGAGAAGGGCCGCCAGCAGCTGGCTCTGAAGCGCATCATCGGCGAGAATATCCTCCGCACGGGCTACTGCATCGTGCCGCGGCTGGTCAAACCCGAACTCCACCCCGAACAGGGAACCGTCTGGCAGTGGATCTACGACCACGACAAGGAGGTCTACGGGCAGTTCTCACCCGCCTACATGCGTCACGGCGCCGGAGCCCTGCGCCGCATCGACGAGGAGTCCCTCGATGAGATCCGCCGCATTTTCGATGTCAGCGGCGGCAGCGAGATGTTCGATACGATCGAGAAACACTCCGACCGCAAGGCCCGCGAAATGGGCTACGAAGAGGGTGCCGACCAGCAGTACATGATGGACGTCTTCACCACCAACAGCAACGAGCACTATTAGAAAGATGATGAAACGCAGAAGTTGGCAGGAGTATCAGAAGGAGATTGCCGACGACCACTACTACTATGCCCGCAGCTGCATCCGGCAGAACTTCTTCCCGGGCAGCGAGAAGGCCTTTATCGATATCTTGACGAACGATCTGGGCAAGGATCTGCTCGACGATCCGAAACACTCGTCGTGCACCGGCATCGGCTACCATTCGGACATCGTGCCCCTGGAGACGATCATGACGGTGGTGGCGCGGCAGTTCTCGCTGATGAACGAGGCGGGCTACGAGAATTTCGTCACCTCGTGCATCACCTCCTTCGGCATCTACACCGAGGTGCTGGCCACGTGGAAAGAGTTTCCCGAGACCGAGGAGAAGACGCGCGAGAACCTCTTCAAGGCCACGGGGCGCGAATTCCGCAAACCGGCCAATGTGGCCCATACGTCGGACGTGATGTTCCACTTCCGCGACGAGATCGCCCGCCGGGCCAAGCATCGGCTGGTCAACGCCGTTACGGGCGAACCGCTGCGCGTGGTCGAGCATATCGGCTGCCACTACGCCAAGATCTTCCCCAAATCGGGCATCGGCGGCTCGGAGTTCCCCTACGTGCTGGCCGGCATGATCGAGTCGTGGGGCGGCGAGGTGGTCGACTATCCCGAACGGCGCCACTGCTGCGGCTTCGGTTTCCGCAACTACCTCGTACAGGCCAACCGCGGCTACTCGATCGCCAATTCGCACAAGAAGCTCGAGAGCATGGCCCCCTACAAACCCGACTTCATCGTGGCCAACTGCCCGGGTTGTGCGATGTTCCTCGACAAGTGGCAGTACGCCATCGCCGAGATGGAGGGGACGACCTACGGCCAGAACGGCCATGGCATTCCGGTGCTCACCTACGAGGAGATGGCCGGGCTGGTGCTGGGCTACGACCCCTGGACGCTGGGCATCCAGATGCACCAGGTCGACGTCGAGCCGCTGCTCGACAAGATGGGCATCGACTACGACCCGGCGGCCAAATACCTGGGCCGCAACGGCAAATACATCGGCAAACCCGCGTCGGCGGTGGTCAACTGCTGCCCGACGGATACGATATACGACATCAGAGAGTAATGAAGAAACGCATCATCGTCATAGGCGGCGGCGTAGCGGGCATGCAGACGGCCCTGCGCCTCGTGGAACAGGGCATGGAGCCCGTGATCGTCGAGAAGGAGCCCGAACTGGGCGGCAAATTGAGGGGCTGGCACGTGTTGTTTCCCTCGTTCACCCCGGCCGAGGAGGTGTTGACCGACCTCCGGCGGCGGGTCAACGAGCACGGCATCGAGGTGATGACCTCCACCGAAGTGAAGGACTTCACGCCGCAGAGCGTGACGCTCGCCGACGGCCGACGGCTGACGTGCGAGGCGGTGGTGCTGGCCTCGGGATCGACCTTGTTCGACGCCTCGATCAAGGAGGAGTACGGCTACGGCATCTACGACAACGTGCTGACGTCGGCCGATCTGGAGCGGATGTTCAACGAAGGCCGTGTGGCCCGGGCCGACGGTACGGCGCCGCGCCGCATCGCCTTCCTGCACTGCGTCGGCTCGCGCGACGAGAAGGTCTGCCAGCAGCACTGCTCGAAGGTCTGCTGCGTGACGGGCGTCAAGCAGGCCATCGAGATGAAGCGCCTCTTCCCCGAGGCCGACGTCTTCAATTTCTACATGGATATCCGCATGTTCGGACCCGGTTACGAGGAGCTTTATCGCGAGGCGCAGCAGACCTATAACATCCACTTCGTGCGCGGGCGCATCTCGGAGGCGAGCCCCACGCTCGAGGGGCGCGTGCAGATCAAGGCCGAAGATACGCTCACGGGGCGTCCGCTGCGCATGAGCGTCGACTTGCTGGTGCTGCTCATCGGCATGCGGGCCAACGACGACAACGCCGCACTGGCCGAAGGTGCCGGGCTGCAGCGTGCCGCGAGCGGGTTCATGAAACCCCGCGACCTCTTCCTGGGCAACGTCTCCAGCAACGTCGGGGGAATCTTCTACGCCGGGACCGTGACGGCGCCGAAGACCATCGGCGAATCGTTGAACGAAGCAACCGCTGCGGCCGATGCCGCGGCCCGATACGTGGAGGCATAGAGCGATGGCAGCAATCAATTTCGGATATACGATCTCCAAGCCGCGGGTGATCGACCTCGACCGCAACAACCTGCGCAAGAGCGACGAGATCCTGCGCGAGATGCCCGAACTGCAGACCTGCATCGGCTGCGGGGCCTGCACGGCGATCTGTACGGCGGGCAACCTCACGTCGTTCAACTTCCGGCGGGTGCATACGCTGGTCCGCCGCGGCGAGTACCAGGGGGCCTACGAGGAGATGAACAAGTGCATGCTGTGCGGCAAGTGCCGCCTGGTCTGCCCGCGGGGAATCAATACGCGCGGGGTGGTGATGCTGATCAAACGTAAACTGGGAGATTTCTGACGATGACATTCTACGCACCCTTCTGTCTGCCGTTCATCCTCGGCGCCGCGGTGATGTTCCTCACGCTGTTCTGCAAGTGGGGCCACTGGCTTTGGGAGCTTCCGCGCCGCGACAAGATGCGTCTGCTGCGGGGCCTTCCCACGCGGAAGACCCTCGGAGCCGTGGGCGAGGTGATCAGCGAATCGCTGCTCCACCGCCGCATCTTCCGCGTCAACCCGCTGCTGGGCTACATGCACATGTCGCTGGCCTTCGGGTGGTTCCTGCTCATCGCCGTGGGGTGGATTGAGACCGTAGCCTACCTCGGTCTGCGCTACGTGCCGCTGCAGGGCCACGTCTTCTTCAAATACTTCGCCACGGGGCTCGAACACAAGCCGGTCTTCGACTTCCTGATGGACCTGCTGCTGCTCTTCGTCCTCTCGGGCGTAACGCTGGCCTGGGGCAAACGCTTCTATTCGCAGGCCATGGGGCTGAAACGCACGACGAAACACGTCCTGGGCGACCGCATAGCCCTCTCGGCGCTGTGGTTCATCTTCCCGGCGCGTCTGGTGGCCGAGAGCACTACGTGTGCCATCTACGGCGGCGGGGGATTCCTCACCGGCTCGATCGGCAGCTGGATGGCCGCCCACATCGGGACGATGCCGCTGCTGACGATGGAGTCCGTGGCGTGGTGGTTCTACTCCTCGTGCCTGGGACTCTTCTTCGTGGCGCTTCCCTTCTCGCGCTACATGCACATCTTCACGGAGATCCCGCTCATCTTCCTGCGCCGTTACGGCATCCGCTCCTCGGAGAAGGAGTCGTCGTACGACCACTTTCAGGTCGAGGCCTGCTCGCGCTGCGGCATCTGCATCGACCCCTGCCAGCTGCAGAGCGTGCTGGGGATCAACGACGTGCAGTCGGTCTACTTCCTGCGCGACCGCCGCTACAACCATCTGCGGCTGCAGGTGGCCGACAACTGCCTGATGTGCGGCCGCTGTGCCGAGCGGTGCCCGGTCGACATTGACCTCAACACGCTGCGTCTGAATTCGCGCGACAAGATGCACAACGTCCCCGACGAACGCCGTTACGACTACTTCAAGGGGCAGGACCGCTCGTCGGGCGAGGGCAAGGTGGGCTACTTTGCGGGGTGCATGACGCTGCTCACGCCGCGTACGCTGACGGCCATGTCGACGATCTTCGAGGCGGCGGGCGAGGAGGTCTGGTGGGCCGACCGTGAGGGAGGCGTCTGCTGCGGACGCCCGCTGAAGCTGGCCGGCGAGACCGATTCGGCCCGCAAGATGATGAAATACAACGCCGATCTCTTCCGCAAACACGGCATTACGACGCTTGTCACGTCGTGCCCGATCTGCCTGAAGGTCTTCCGCGAGGATTACGACCTGCCGGGCATCGAGGTGCTCCACCACTCGGAGTACATCCTGCGGCTGATCCGTGCCGGGCGTCTGACCCTCGAACACGGTTCGACGCGCTTTACGTACCACGATCCCTGCGAATTGGGACGCGGCAGCGGCATCTACGACGAACCGCGCGCCGTGATCGAGGCGGTCGGGGAGTTGTTGGAACCCGCCTCGACGCGTGAGAATGCCCTGTGCTGCGGTTCGTCGGTGGCCAATACAGCTATTTCGGACGGCCAGCAGGTGCAGATAGCCCGCTCGGTGGCGGCCGAACTTGAGGCGACGGGGGCCGAGGTGATCGTCACGGCCTGCCCGCTCTGCAAGAAGGCCATCGGACGCGGTACGCGGAGCCAGGTGCGCGATCTTTCGGAGATCGTGGCCGCCTCGCTAAAATAATTTTCGACGTCTAAATCGCTGATTGATGACCGGTTCAGCCCGTTTCGACGGACCGGACGGAAAAAATAATTTGCAGGAGACTTTTTTTTGACTTATCTTTGCACTCGCAAAGGCGATAGAAAGGGATCGGGCGAGGGCCGGTTGGTCGTCGCAGGATCAGAAGATATATCGCGGGATGGAGCAGTTGGCAGCTCGTCGGGCTCATAACCCGAAGGTCGGAGGTTCGAGTCCTTCTCCCGCTACCACAGCGGACAATTCGAAAGAGTTGTCCGCTTTTTTTGTTTTCACCGGATGGCTTGTCTGAAGAGCCACGGAGAATGCCGGAACGGGACGGTGGGTGTAATGACGGAAGGAAGGACGGCGAAGCCTTTTTTGATGGCTTGTCGTGTGGAACACGGTGCCGATTCGAAAGCATGGTGGGGTGGAATGCCCCTTGTTAACCCGAGAAAACGGTCAAAAAAATCATAAGTAAAAATCTTCGGATTCGGACAAATCAAAAGAAATCGCCGTGTTCGAATTTCATTTCATTAGAGAGGACTGCTTTTTCGGCTTTTTTTGTTATGTGGATCGGATTCCAGCCGTTGCAAAAAAAGGTACTCGTTCTTGTTTTTTTTCTGCGAGATGCTTACCTTTGGACGCGATTTCAGAGGCAAAAGTGTGAGAGAGGAATCGAGTGCACCCCTCGTGCGGCCCTTTGGTCGGAGGTTGCAGGGTTCTCTTTTCCGTTCGGTAAAAACGCGTGTGCGAATCATCGTGGCGAACCTTTGGAACGGATGCCGTTTCGTGGAGAGTGTGTTTTCCCCGATTGATTGAGTGAGTGCTGGAATATATGGTGAAGTATCGAAAGACGTTAAAAATTCAAGAAAATCTCCGGACGGTCCGGAAAAAATAAAAAAATATCTCCTATGAAGAAATTCTGCCCAATTACCCCCCCCTTTCCCTTTGTTCTTGTGGGTTTAAGCAGTTGTTTATCAGTTGCTTGGTGCTTGTTTTAGGAGGATTTGCAACCTCCTGTACCTCGGATAAGTCGGAGGGCGCGGTCTCGCAGGCCGAGAATACCTTCTCTTATGCGGGTGCTCAGAGCAAAATCGAATCGGTCGTTTATACCTATGATGAGGAGGAGCGTGTCTATACGTTCTATTTCTCGCCGACCAAGGGTCTGATCAGTCTCGACGCCATGCTTCTGGCCGACGACTACATCAAGATCGAGACGAAAACTCCTGCCGGAGACGTGGAGCTCGGGACCGGAATGAACTCCTTGAAGTATAAGGATATTGATATTTCGGCAGCAACGGCCGATTTGGCTACGCGTTCGTCGTCGAGCCTCTATATTCTTCTGACCTCCACCACCACGTTGAAAATGTCGCTCAATGTGACTTCGGGCTCCGGAGTCACTCTTGTCGGAGACTACTACGGCCTGTGTGTGCGCCACACCGATAAGGACACCGTGGATCAGACGCCGACACTCGACACCCAGATCTTCGCCCGTTATCAGGGTTCGATCAAGGCGGCCGGCACCAACAACTACTATCTGGCCGTTACCAATACCAAATATTCGGGATCGGGCACGTCGTTCGACCTCACGGAAGAGGGTTACGCCCTGGTTCTCGATTTTTACGGCACTCCCGGCGATTCGTGGATGGATATGCCCGTCGGAGTCTTCTCGGAGAGTGCCGGCAACGAGGATCATACCTATTACAGCGATTACAGTTCGGTGATCTATGTCAACGCCCAGGGTGAAAAACGGACGATGCCGCTGGTCGGTGACGTGACGATCCTTCAGGACGAGGAGAGTGGCGAGGTGACCATCAATGCCACCTATCTCGATGCCGACTATCAGGAGCACGAGATCCTCTTCCAGGGTCAGCTGACCATTGCCAACGGTACCTTCAATGCCGCCCTGCCGCAGCTGGGCCGCGATCTGACGATCGAGGGCTTCGACTGCCAGGCCATCTATATGGGCGACTACTTCTCGACGGGCAGCGGCATGATGCAGATCGTTATCCAGGACCGGAAGATCATGAACGGCGAGATCGGCGGAGCCGGTATCACGCTGGATATCTTCGGCCGCAAGTTCAACGATCCGAACGACATCTGCCTCGAGCCGGCTACCTATTCCGCCTCTCAGACGCTCGAGCAGGGTACCTGGCTGCCGGGAACCGAGTTGTCGGTGATGGGTATGGTCTTCCCGTTCGGTACCTATGCGCTCTACGACGACGGCTCACAGTCGGGTCTGTATACCTAGGGACAGTCGTTTAATTCCGTCATTATGAGTCAATCGGCAGACTGTCCCGGTAATTTTTCCGATCGAACTCATCTTTTTATATTTTCGGCTCCGTTTCGGAGCCCCTTTTTTCATTTTTGGACCCAACTGGAGCCAATACTCCAGTGAAAGGGCCGTTTCTCACTCACCTCGAACATCAGGCAGCCTGGGCAATTTCGTTGACTTCCCGCCGGACGAGCTGTACTGCATTCGCCGTGTGGATGCCAAAGAAGATGTACAGGATTTCGGTCAACTTCGTCCTTGCCTTGATGCGTTTCAGGCCATAGTGTTCCTTCTGCGTTCCGAACGAGCCTTCCATCCTCGTTGCCCTCACCCTCGCCAGCTCGTTGCGGATGATGTCGTTCTCTTTCTTTTCCAAGGACGGACGGCCACGCTTGACGAATGACGTCTGTATTCCTCTATCCTTGCAGTACCCCCTGTTGGCGCTGCCGGCATAGCCTGCATCTCCTCCGACCTTCTTCGCCTCCACACCGAAGAGCTTTCGGTGCATCTTCAGGCAGTGCGTAAGCCTGGTTCCCTCGTTGAAGGCATTGAATGACAGCTTCTCGATGAATGAGAGTCCGTCAACCTGGATGTTGTTGCACTTCGCACCAAACTCTACGCTCTTCACTTCCTTGCCTCTCACGATCGGCCTCACATACGGCTTGCTGATGCTCACTATCCTGTCCTTGACACTCTCGCGAGGATTGTTGTTCTCGAAGTGGGCCTTCTGCTGGCGGTACACTCTTGTGATGATTTCAATATCGCTCTTCTGTCTGGCTGTCAGCAATTTCTCCGCGCCTGCATTCTCCCTCTCCAGTGTGCGGGTCTCCTTCAGTATCTTCCCCAAAAGGTTGAGCAGGCGTCTGGTCAGTTTCCTGGTCTGGACTTTCGTATGCCTGCGCCGCTTCCTGTACGACAGGTTGGCCTTCTCTACGTCTACGTACTTCGTCCTCGGACGGTGCACATTCAGCTTGGCACTCAGAGTGCACATTATCTCATATGACTTCTCTATTCCTTCCCACAGAAGCTTCGCATCCGTAGGATAGCGCATCTCGCTCTCGTAACAGGTTGCATCCGTATACATCGTATCCAGGTCCTTCATGTACGGTTTCCAGGCTCTTGCCAGTATCTCCTGCTGCTGTTGGATCTTCAGCCCGCGGGCCAGCTCCGAAAACACGTCGTCCAGAAGTTTGTAGTTCGTCAGAGGATGCATCGGGTCTATTCTCACATCGCAGAAGAGCTGATAGTGGACGTTGCCGTTAAGATGCTCCATCAACCTCGGGCTGCTCAGACCTGTGTACATCTTCAGGAACATCAGCGCAACCTTGCCCTCCGGGGTGAAGTATGTTTTTCGCCCTTTCTTCGCTCTCATGCTCTTGCTTATCAGTCCAAAGTTCTCTGCCATCTCACCAAGCGGCAGCCTCTTCCTGATTTTTCCCAGCTCGCTAGTCTCGAACGTCCGCCTATACAATTCATAAAAATCGAACTCCGTGAAAGGAAGATCGGGTGATATTTCAGAGAAATTTTGTACCTTAGCCATGCAGATTAATTTTTGCGATACCTCCAAATTTGGCTTTTCTAGGGCAATTGGAGGTATTCTTTTTATCTTTAGCTAAGATACAAATTTTATATTACATTGGCAATCAATTCGTTATAAAGTTTTATTCTTTTTACGACAGTCCCTACCTATCCTGCAACCGGAGATATCGTCATTGCCAATGCGGCCGACGGTGGTTACCGCATCACGTTCGACCTGATCACGGCCGACGGCTACAGCGTCACGGGTTCGTATGAAGGCAAGATCTATATCGAGGACCAGTCGGACGACAATGAGGATGACGGTTCGTCGACCCTGGAGTCGGATCTCGAGCTGGATCTGGACTACCAGAAACGCGCCAACTGCTATCCCTCGGACGACCGGATCTATATCGGAGCATACGGCTTCAAGCCTATCAGTGAGATCTATACCGGCTCCCCGGCTGCTCCGGGAGCCTCCAATCCGGAATACCGTTGCAGCTATCAGTATATCGACATCGGTCTGGAGACTGGTACCTACGATAAGACCGATCCGGATTATCAGGGATGGATCGATGAGAGTGATCATTCCAAGGGCGTTGTGGGCAAGCTCGTTCCGGGCGATATCTTCCGCATCGACCTGCTGGTCAAGGAGGGCGACGGAGACAAGATTACTCCGGGAACCTACACGGTTTCGGCCAATCGTTATCCGGCCTCGATGTATCCGGGAGTCTGCCTGCGTGGATACCAGTCGGGCGAGGGCCATATCGGAACGCGCTGGATTGATGTGGATGATAACTGGGGTATGGGTTGGCCGTACGGCTTTGTCGGAGATACGCTTACTCTGGAGCGTGGTCCGCAGGGAGAGTGTCGTACCAACCGTGCTTCGATGGCGGGTTACGCCAGCCTCTACACCGGAACCGTGGTTGTGGAGAAGGCTGAAGGCGGAGACAACTGGTTCACCTTCACGATTAACGGAGAGGATGTGCTCCACCACAAGATTACCGGAAAGTGGACGGGTCCGGTTTACCTTGGAAACTCCGATACGCCGGTCGTTTCGTCGGGCAAGGAGCTGGACGGTAATGACAAACCGGTCGTAACCAGTGCCGGAAAATTGTCGAAGGTGCCCTCGAAGAAGGATGCCTCGCAGGTTCTGTCGGCGGTTAAGGCCCGTTACAATACCAACGGCAAGCTCTTGTTCCGTTAGTACGCCCAATTTTTTGGTACTTCCAATTTTAGAATTCTCGATGAAGGCACGGGGAATCCCTCGTTCCCTGTGCCTTCTTTATCCCTTTTAATTCTTAAAATCAACGCTATGAAAAAAATCTTCCCTTCAGGATTACGTATTCTGACGTGGGTGGCTCTGAGTGCTGCCTTAATCACGACATCCTGCAAAAAGGACGATGCCGATAACGGAGGAAATGGGGGAGAACCTACGCCTCCTCCCGTGTCGCTGACCGATCAGTTCGAATACGATGGTGGTGATCCGATTGATATCAAATCGGTCGTATATGAGATTGACGAGAACGATTCCGAGGTTTATAATTTTTATCTCTCTCCGAGCGAGGGTATCTCGACAGTCAAAGGGATGGAGAATGCTGATGACTATCTGAAAATCGTTGTGAAAAAGCCTCATGGAGAGGTTGATACCGCTTCGGAGAATTTCTCTGTCGCCTACAAGGATATTTCGGTGAACAAGTTGACGCTGGCCACAGACGTGGAGAAAATTCAGTTGTCGACGCGCCTGCTGGAGCTTAGCAACCAGTTTGTTCTTTACCTTGATGTGACGATGAAATCGGGCAAGACGCTGCTGGCGCGTTACAACAACGAGTGCGTGCAATACAAACTGCCGGTTCTGAGCAATCAGTATGCGTTGGACGATGCGGTCAAGAAGATCGGCAGTATTGTGGAGTGGGCCGATCTGACGGCCGGAACAACGACCTATTATCTTTATGAAGCAGAGGGAGTGACGGGTGCACCTGCGACTGAGAATCCGGCTGCGGTGACCATTGAGCTTGAGTCGGCTCTCGATGCCGGGAAGATTGTCAACGGACGGTTGACGGCCGGTTCGACGCTGGAGATCGATTTTTCGACGGCCGATCTGTCGAAGGTCTCGATTCAGTGCGGTGAGTTTGAGACTGCCGAGGGGACGACAGGCAAGCTCACGCTGAAGAAGGACCGTGGAGACGCTGCGAAACTCACCGTGTCGCTCGACATTGAGAATGCCGATTCGCGTCTGCGCGCCGACTATGACAACAATACGATCGGTGTAGGTTATGCCAGCACGAACCACATGACGGTGACGGTCAACGAAGAAGCAGTCGTGGATGCCGATCTGGCTACGATCTATCGCTTTGACAACCAGTATGCAGCCAGCTATCAGTTTGCACTGGGCGTGCCCGATCCGGATGCCGAGGAGCCGCAGGAGGGTCTTGCCGGGCTGACTACGGGCGGCTATGCCGTACAGTTGAACATTGCCAGAAGCGATATGGGCAAGACGTTCGATCTGGCAACCGATGCCGAAAAGATCGGTCTCTTTGTATACGATTACGATACCTATACGACCTACGATCCGATGATGGCTTCGGGCAAGGGTGCCACGGGTACGGTCCGCGCGATTGCCGTCGGAACGGCTACCTACTATGTGAGTGTCGACGTGCAGTTCCCGACCGGTCCGTCGGTGAAGGCCGAGTGGTACGGCTCCTTTACGCGCCACGATAACGACATGACCGGAGTGCTGACGCCGGTTATGCCCTACAAGCCGCAGTTTGTTGCCTATGCCGAGGATGGCTCCGTGGTTAACGACTGGGAGATTCTCGAGGTTCAGGTGCGTCACGATGCCAAGAACTCGTTCCAGGGAAATTCCTTCCCGGCCTATTTCTTCTACTTCGTAACGCCCCAGACCGACGGCCAGGTCGGAGGAGTTGATTCGCCCAATGGTACTCCGGTGCTGTGTGTGCAGGGAGAATATAAGGAGGGCGAATCTCTGAATGTCAGTGTGGACAAACTGCTGGGCTCCGATTTCAAATGGAAGTTTGAGATGAACAACAGCGACTACCTTGGATATTCCCAGTATTATTACGATCAGAGTTGGAGTGTGGGTACTTCCGGTAGTATGTGCCCGGATGTGGCCAGCGTCTCGATTTCGAAGGATGGCAGCGGCTGGAACATCGAGTTCTCGATGAAAGACTATATCTCGGCAAAAGGACCCTATAGCTACTGCAAGAAAAATACGATTTACATCCAGTACAAGGGCAAAGTGAAGAAATATACGGGCGAGAAGAGCAACGATCTTCCGGATTCCTTCTACGAGTGATGTGTGTGTGAGTGATTTGTGAGAGAGACCTTATACAATGACTGACAGATAACTACCGCTCACCCTTCCGGGCCCGGCCGCATTCGGGGCCGTGTCCGGGAGGGTGCGTATTCTTGTGACCGAACCCCCGCGGGTGTTCGTTGTCCATATCCTGTGTTGAGCCAATTTTCTATTCTTTTTTGTTTCTTGAACCCCAAAAGTGAAACGAGGACTTCAAGGCATCACGGTACTTGTCACCGATGTGTACTTCCATACCATTCTCCAAAACGACATGCCCATAATAGTACATGTCGATGTAGCTAATGTTAACGATGAAAGAACGGTGAATGCGCTTGAACATGTCCGGGTTCAACTCTGGCTCAATGTCACCCATAGGACAAGACTGAGTGTAACGTTTTCCATCAACCATGTGGATAATACAGTTGTCCTTCATTGCCTCAATATAAGCAATGTCAGTGACGGTGATTCGCTTGCATCCCATACCGCAACTAATCAAGAATACATCGGTAGGGTACAAACACTCGTTTGATGCTTTCATTTCTGTTTTCATAACGATTTTGTTTTGAGCACCTCACGATTGACGCAAAGGTACTTCAAACCATGAAAACAGGTAGCACGAAACCACCACACTGCCATATCATCCACCCAACAGGTATCAAGACACGATGAAGGGTCTATACGCCCACCTCTCATCGTGGCATATAGACCCTTGTCGTTTTCCCGTGAAGTGCGGGTGAATATATGTTGCTGAGCAACTTATACTCCTTGCCCAGCTTAGGAGTTAAACAATCTACTTTATTATTCAAATTTATATCTACACGTTATGGACTTAAATTCATACCCAAGGAATTTTTTGCTGACATGTTCATCACTAAGATCATAATCTGTAATAATATCAGCAGTCCAACAATACCTACCTTCGGCTTCGCCATCATTCATAACTTTCTGGTCTTTTGACAAAACCAAATCGATGAACCGGGTTTCACAATAATCAAAGATACCATTATTTCTGACATTACCATATACTTTTGTAAGATTGCCTAAAACTACTTTTTGAAGTCCTGGACAATCTGAAAAAGCATTTTCCCCGATTTCTGTAACATCTGGGAGGACTATGGATTTCAGCATGGCCCAGTACATAAATCCTCTTGAAGGAATCTTCTTACATCCTATCAAAGTAAGGTTTATACTCCCATCCCTTGCATCTTTAAGTCCGATATTTATTGCTTTCAATGTTTCTTCATCCACATCGGGAGCAAGAATGAGATTGATGTAAGTCTTGCCCGCATACAATTCCTTCTTGACGTCTTCCACAATTTGATCGTAAGTGATATCTTCGTCAGTCAGCGAAACAACAGTAGCATCCAGAGCATAACTCTTAGCACTCTCTGTTGCTTGCGAGAATGTATGAGTTGTCAAAGCTGCTTCTCTATATTTCACTGTTACTTCGGAATTATTTTCAAAAGTACCATATAAATAGGCATTGCCCTTTTCATCAGATGTAAGGGCATAATTTTGATCCCATTTCATATCGCTGCTGCCCGCAGGAGTGTATCTATCGATGTCAACTGTTATTGGCATATTTGGCATAGTTGCAATGCGCAATCGTGAATATTTGCGTGTTGCATCGGCAAAAGATACATTTATACCCTGACCATTAGGGGTGATATTGGCTTTTCCCTCGATGTATTCATCCGTTCCTACAGCCTTGCCTTCTTTCAAAACTAATGTGCCGGCTTCCCATTTGTAGTTAGGGGCATAATATACATGAGGAAAGGTTGGCACTTCGTCTTCTTTATAAGACAGCTCTCCACTTGCCAATTCCCAGCTACTGCCATTATATTTAAAAGCAGCATACTTAGTCCCGAAAGTCTTACTTGTCATCTCCAGAAGCAACTCATCTCCTTCAGCCCATGAAGTCTTGCCTTCATCAGGTGTACCTATAGCACGAGTTTGTGAATCTCCGAATGCCGGAAATTCACCAACAACCAACTGTACGTTGTTCTTGCCCGTTGTTGCGGTTGTTTCTTCTATATCACTTGTGCATGACGCCATTACTATAGTAACGACAGCCAGCATGATGTATTGAAATATCTTGCGCATAGTTATATCCTCCATTGTTTATTTGAGTTCTTCTTCATTTGTCCAACCAGTCATATCATTTACACTGATTCGGGTTAGTTCCACTTTGTCTTTTCCTACATCGAGTTTATAGGTGTTGCGCTCGCCCTCTTTAAAGTCTGTATCTGACTTCATTTTAGCATGGAAGTTTTTATCGCCTATCTTGAATTTCAAGAAAATCTCGCCAGTTTTGTATGAACCAGGGATAACGATTGCTGAAAACATATCGCCGTCATGCTTACAGGCTTGTACCCAATCTGGATTACCTGTAGGTGTACTCATTTCAAATTGCCCATGGATTTGGTCTCTGCCAAATCTAACACTGTTGTGTTTAGAATACACTTGTGGTTCACTAATATCCATATTAGGATAATCTGCAGTACCAACATGATATACTATTGTAACCATAGACATACGATGCTTCATAGGAATGTCTACATAATCTTTAGGGACATCGTACCAATATCCGTTTATTAAATCTGCAGCTTTCAACTTAGTCTCATCACTTTGGTCTGTATGCAAATTATAGATATGAGGAATGTCTATATCAGAAGGATACCAAGCAATCAATTCGCATCTTCCCACTTTTTCCCAGCGAAGTCTTACGGTAGGTTCCCAACGGTATAACCCATTTTCTTCCACATATTTATATTCACCAGTTTTAGTAGTTTCATCACCGAAAATTTGCATTACCCTTATTCGGTCCTTATTCTCCCAAATGTTGCCAGCCCCTAATGTATTGACACGAGTCTGCATACCTCCAACAGAGAAAGTTGCATTGATTTCCTGCCCTTTCAGCGTAGGAGCCATATCTTCATTTTGCGTACATGCTGTAAAGCCCATAGCCATAAGGCCCATTACCGCATAGGAAATTCTTTGTTTTATCGTCTTCATAATCTTCAGTTTTTTATTGTTAGTGAGTTAGTGAGCGGCCAAGCTCACTAACCCTGTATTTCCTATTTTAGTACCTTATTTATCATTACAAAGCTATATCTGCATCTAAATCACTTGAATCACCATTTCCCCAAGGAACTATATTAGCATTTTCTATAGTAATCCCCGTATTTTTAACAGTTATGTTGTATGTATATTTTTTGCCACCTTCAAATTGTCCATTGGTGGATGGTGTTATAGGGGTTGTGTATTTTACTTCGCTATCATTCAACAACAAGTAAATCTCTATATCCATTTTATTGCTTTCAAGGCTTTGCGGCAACATGATATAAGCAAAACTTTCTTCACTTTCAAAAGGTACATCATTAAAAACACGAGTAAGAGTAGCTCTGTCACCAGCAGCTTCAACCGAACCTGTTCTTGTGTCAAATTTACCGCTTGTAAATATTCCTTTCATATTCAAGCGATTGAATTTATAATTGTTATCTTTGACACCCTGCCCTGGCTTAATTTTGAATTCAACCAAACTCATACAATGCTTAAAGCGATGTTCTGCATCTGTAAAATTCACAGTTGGAGATGCTTTACTTGCAGTAGCCCCTGAGGCAAAAAGTACATCTGCCTCACAAGGTAGGTTCGCTTCTACTTCAGCCATTATCCAATTCATTTTACCATCTGTCAAAAACTTCTTGTAAGGATAGTATGCACTAAACGTTGTCTCTTTGTTGTCCTTGAAATAGATGGTGTTATCATTGTCAGCAGCTTCAAAAGTACCATCCCCCTTTGTTGTTACATATTTTTTGTTGTCTCCTGTTGTATAGCCAGATGATGTGACATATACGCCAATGGCATCGCCTGCTGTCCAGCTGTTGTTGTCTGCAGTTCCACGGGTTTTGATATTGTTGGAAATGTCCGCCTGTACGGTAGCAGCAACAGGACCATTGTTGCCGATACCGTCTTCTTCGTTAGCGCAAGCTGCAAACAGCAATGCTGCGGCAGCAATGTATAAGAATCTAAATTTCTTCATATATCTTGTTATTTAAGAGTTGTTATTGTGCTATATGTTCATTATTGTCTCCTGCCTCTGTCCAAGGCTTAATGGTTCCAGAAATATCTACGGCAGAACGACTCAATTTTACTACTGTATAGTGGTATCTTTTTCCACCCTCAAGTTTTACAGGCATTGTCCATACGAAAGGAGCGTCGTAACCATTCTTGAGGTCAAACTCTATCACTCGGGTTGCTTCTTCTGTAGGGAGCAGGATTGCCTCATACAGCTTGCCAGCTTCGGTAGTTTTCATCGTGATGTCCGCAGGAGTTTCTTCACCAGAGATAGTTCCATCCACAAGATTGAAAGTGGCTTTGGTATTCTGACCTTTCACTGTCACAGTCATTTTCTTAAGGTCTTCTTGCGTGAGACCGTTACCTGGTTGAACCTCCAAAATAAGATTGCTTAACTTATGGAAGAACTTCAAGTCTACCTGTGGCGTAGCTTTGTTGCATCCAGTAGTCTTGGCATACATAAAGTCGATAGCTTCTTGTTTCCCTTGGTCTGTTACATCAAGTGCTACCTTGTAGTCATTGACAGTGGTCTTTGGATAGTAAGAATAGAAGTCCACATCTCCATCTATCGGGAAGAAAATAGTCTTACCACCAGAAACAGGTGAAAAGGCTATACTTCCATTTGACTGATAGCAAACATTGTCAACACCCTCTTTGATTACATCCGCAGAGAGTGTCTTGCCTGCTTCTGTCATGAAGATACCAATCTTGTCACCATCAGCCCAAGCTACACCAGCAGCACGGGTGTTTACGCTAATACCACCAGTAAACTGCACGGCTACCTTATCGTTCTGGGTAGAAGGTGCGGTGTCTTCTGTACTGCATGAAACCATTGCACCTGCCAAGAGTGCAAGGGCGAAAAACTTAGTCATCTTTTTCATATTATCAATATTTTAAAAGTTATTATTATTTTATTTCTACTTCATTGTTGAGGTTCGTCCAACCGTTGATGGTAGCTTCCAGATTCATCTTTGGCTGCATTTGGTTGTAGTTGAGTCGCAACTCATACTTTCCTCCAACCTTCATCGCAGGAGCGGTGATGTCATACTCTTGCAAGGTCCCATTAGGCAGCAAGAGGCGGAGATAAAAATGAGAGGCGGGGCTTCCCTGTATGGTCGGCATCAGCCGGATGACTTCTGATTGCAAAGTTGACTCAGTAGCCAAGATAGTAGGCATTTCCACTTCCGTTGGCTTTATGCTCGGCAACCCATAGTCGCCATCACCATTCTTCTGTGTAGGGAACAGACACCAGGCTGCATCTAATGCCTTACCACTCATTTCTGTACCTTTAGGTACATTCTCTATGATGATGGTCAGTTCGGCAAGCACGCTTTTGACAGGATTTTGCACCACATAGTTGCCTTCCTTGTTGTCAATCCTCACGTCGGTCACTCCGAAATAAGCATTATGGTTCACATCCTTAGGATTGGTCAAGCCTATCTGGATATTGTTCCAATTAGTCAAAGCCCTGGTCTGGTCAGTGGTGAAGAATGGCTCTATGAGATTGGTAATAGCCAATATCTGATAATGCCCTTCAGGAAGAGCGAAGCGTTGGCTTGCCGCCTCCTGCGCACTGCCATAATGTTTTTCCTCTACTAATGAACCGTCATCGGCATTGAATATCCAGAGTTTCACGTCCTTCACTTCCGTACCTTGGTCGGCTTCATCCGCCCAAGTGAGCGATACTGACAAACCACCCTCATCCTCACCATCATGAACATTATGGTCGCAACTTGCCAACAGGCATGGGACGCATAACAGCACCCATAACCAAATATTAAATCTTCTTTTTGCTTTCATTTTCTATCTTGTTTTATGGGTTACTTATGATTGTCTTTAGTCTCTACTCGGCGAGCCTTATCCGCATCTTGGGTGTCATCGCTACCATTTCCTATTGCAGTAATGCGATTAGCCTCTATGCCATTCTTCACAAGCCAAGTCTTTACGGCTTCTGCACGCTGGCGAGATATACGTTTATTGACAGTCACGCTGCCTTTTGTGTCACACCAACCTGTTACCGTCACCTTCATGTTCGGATTCTCTTTCAATGTTTTGAGAATATCATTCAATTTAGTCTCTTCATTTTGTTGGATGTCGATACTATTGAAGGTGAAATATATAACAGGGAAAGTCACCTTTGCAGATTCTTTTATGTCCTGTTCAACAACTTTTGTTTCAGCCTTATCCACAGTTTCTTTCAGGTTGACCTCCTCCGAAGAAGTTGGTTCCTGTTGTAGAACCTCCTTTTGTGGAACTGATGGAGTTTCTGCTACCTTGTTCTTCTTTTTAGAAAGGTTAATCCCTAATCTTACTCCACTTTCCCAAACAAAGTTGTTCTTATGCAGATGTTCTGGCATTCCGTCAATACGTTCGCCAGTAAGACGAGTCAAACCGGAATAGATGCCCAATTTCAGACATGAAGTCAGTTGGTAACCCACCTGCAAGTCTGCACCATAACCCAAATGCCAGTTGGTAGAACCTTTCATTACCTTGGCATCATCGGCTATAGTCTGGATATCAGCCTTGGTCGTTACTGCATATATATGAGGTGAAACAGCCAAATCCCATCGGCTGTTAGCTGTCTTGTGGAACAGTCCAAGGAGATTAACGTTCACTCTTGCCCCATACCAACCCATCCTGACATGGCTTTTCAGATTGGCATATTCCCAACTGTCCATGCCTAAGACACCTGCGTTGTAAAGCATACCGTCGCTACCCAACCAATAGTTACGTTCTACGCAACAGTCTTGTGCAGACAAGTTCATTTCTCCATACTTGGCAGATAACTCTGCCGAGAATATGGAGTTGAAACGATAGCCCCCATATAAGCCAGCAGCCCAACCGAGGTGCGTCTTGTCATGTCCGAAACTTGAGAAAGTAGAGAAACCGAAAGGCATTCCACCCTCAATACCGACGTACCAGCCTTGCGAAATAGTCTTTCCATCTTCTTTTACTTCTGCTTTCGCAAAAGAAAATGGAAGAATAAATGCAAGTATTGCTACCAGCAACCGATTTTTTGTTGTCAAATAATTTACCATATCATTCATTTGTTTTTTATCGTAAAGGTAAGGATCTGTCTCCAATTACAAGACAGGTATCCACCATAAAGCTAATTCATCCATTCTAACCGAAACTCACTCCAGGAAATACAAGAGGTTTGTCAGGAAGATAAATATGGATGCCAACAGCAAATAGATATAAAAGCGTTCTCTCTTGATGAAGTCACGAAAGCTATAGCGAGCCTTCCAATGATTCTCAAGATACATCCTGTACTCATGTATCATGGCATATCCCAAGATAATACCTAATATGAGTACAAACACCCCGATGATGATCAGGGCTAATTCTATCCTTGGCATAGTTTCTATTATTTCCTTCATGTTGCAAATATAGTGAATTTTTCCGAAAGAAGGTGCAGTTTTTCACTGTACAAGTGTCGCATTCCTACCAAAAAGGTGTCGCATTCGTAGGAATGCGACACCTTTTTGGCTGTTTTTCGATAAAATTTTTGCTTTTTCTTTGGTGCTTTACGAAAAAATGATTATGCTGAATTTGAATCATTTTGTGCTACATCTGTAGATTGGAAGTCTCTCCATTCTGTAGGAGAACAGCCTTCTTTTGTCTTGAAGATTCGGTAAAGATGAGTTCGACAAGAGAATCCACACTCGGCTGAAATGATGTCGTTGTTATAATCTGGATATTCCAACATCATCTTTTTTGCAGCGTTGAGACGTATTTCGCTGAGCCATATTCGGAAGTTAGAGTGCAAGTATTGATCGAAAAACAGGCTCAATTCGTTCTTTGATATACAAAGTGTGCGAGAAAGCGTCAACATGTTTACATTACAATCCTTATAGCCCAAATCCATACACCATTGGTCAAGACTGTTTTGGATAAAGTTTCTGCGCTCCTCAGACAATTGCTGTAAAGGTTTCTTCTCTCCGCTTCGTTGATTTTCCTCTTCTTTATCCAATAGCTCTTCTGTTGGAATATAACTGCTGCCGAGAGCTATAAACGTAAGATTGAAGAACAACAAGGCAAGCAATACGGCAGGACCTACTATATATAACAAGGTAGTAGAAAAGATGGCAACTGGCATAGCGAGAACTGCGAGCCATAGAATGACTACACTTGCACGCGAATATCTTACGTAAGGCAACAAATCCGTTGCCGCCATTGTCTCCAACATATTTTTACGCCTAATCATCTCCTGAATAATCATGTATATGCAATAGAAAACACTTACGCAAAACAGAGTCAGCATCAGATAAAGCCCCTCTCTGATATACAGGCTATGATGAAGACTGATACCCACGCAAAAGACCACAATGATGGCAGTATAAATGCCACTACACATCAGTATCATCTTTCTGAGGTTGGAACGTGTGGCCTCTATGTTGTAGATTCCCATGGAGATAAGCGAAAAACAGGGCGTATAGACGAGAATGTTAACGACTGCCCCAAGACTGTCGTCAGCAGCACGGAAGCCGAACCCCATCTGAATGACATATTGTATCGCCAATCCTATTAAGGCGATAACAATCATCCATCGTGAACGCTCATACCGCTTGTTCTCCCATCTTACATGCAGATGAGAGAGTGCCACGAAGAAGGCATTGACAAGCATGAATATGAAACATGCAAACTGAAAAAGAAATAATGAATCCATAGGCTTCTTATCTTAAGTTTACTTTCTTGTATTTTTGATTACTTGCTGTAGGATTATCTGGATTAGTCATCTGCAAATACCCTGCTGCAACAAGGGATGTGATGTAACGCTCACGGTTCTTGGAATGCATACTGACACCAATTCTGTCAAGTATCTCTTTGGTTGTACGAGGTACGGAACAGAAGTTTACAATATCCTTTTCCTTGTTCGTCAATGTTACCCTTTTTGTGTCTAAGTCGGTGTCAGAGTGTCTAAGTCCGGTATCTAAGTTGGTGTCAGAGTGTCTAAGTCCGGTGTCTAAGTTGGTGTCAGAGTGTCTAAGTCCAGTATCTAAGTTGGTGTCAGAGTGTCTAAGTCCAGTGTCTAAGTCTTCGACTTGGTTACTTTCTCCTCTCCAAACCGTGATGACAAATTCCTGTGCCTTGTCATTATTCATAAACGTGACATTGATATTTTCGTCCAGTGCACGAGTGATGCCACTGCCCACACCTGTGTATGGCAGCAAGTATATGGCATTGTTAAAAAGGAACATATTGCGAGGCATAGAAGTTCCAGCCTTGATGTCATCAATAGTGAGTCCGTTAGGCAATGCACCAGGACTGTGAATCTCAACACGATTGTCGAAAATGAAAATGCGAACAGGGGCTTTCATGTTCAACGAACGGTGTACAAGGCTGTTTACTGTGAACTCAACCAAACTGGTGTAAGGTATTTCCAACTTACCCATGCTGTTGAATTCATCTCCCACCTGCACATTATGTAGGTTACGAGTGAAGAAATCCATGATAGTGTCATATTGATGAAGCAGATTCCCCTCCATATCTGCATCATTCACCTTGTCACGAAAAACCTTGCTGCCAACGCTGTTGCCTGCAAAACAGATACACTTGGCTGTCATCATTGGCATCCAACGTTGGGTGTATTTGCCAAACAGAAGCATGGCAGCAACGGTTAGTGTACCATCAGGACGGATAAATCGCAGGTTACGAAGTATCTTCTCACAGTCATGTCCCTTAGCTATGGCAGAGCATATCATATCAAGTGATGCTTCTTTAAAAGCGTCACCTGTCAAGCCTTTCTTCTCCAACACTCTCTCAAAACGGTTGCCAAGAAACTGCTTGATGGTCGTTGCATCAAGGTCGTTGATAGTTGCATCCCTAACACCAGCCTCGTCTGGTGCAAAACTACCGCAGTCGGTCATCATTTCTGCAAGTTCTGCATTATCGAACACTTTACGCTTGTCGGCACCATTCTTCACCCATACGATTCCCTTGTTGTCATGATAAGGCTTGTTGAGTCCTTCCTTCACAGTAGCAACAACCAAGTTGCCATCCTCGACTTCAACAGTATCTATCTTTATCAGAATGGATGGCACTACGTTTTCAGAAGCAATGTCACTCAACAAGTTGGTAGTTTCTTGTACCTCAGAATACGACAAGGCATTGATCTCTCCAGTCTTATCCTTTATACCAACTACCAACTTTCCACCATGTGAATTACTGAACGCCACTAACTCACAGGCAATATCATATTTGTCGAGAATGCGTTCCTTGAACTGCACCCACGATACCTCGCCAGCGTTTATCTGTTTCAATATATCGTCCATCATTCTTTGATACATTCTTTGTTCAACAAATCGTTTACATCCACTTTCAGCAAATCAGAAATCCGTATTAAGGTTTCCAAGTCTGGTTGGCAAGTGTTGGTGCACCATTTAGAAATGGTTGCTTGGTCTTTACCCAACATTTCTGCCAACCACTTGTTTGAGTGCCTGGTTACTGCCAACATTATCTTCAATCTGTTTACATATTTCTTTGCCATACTTTTATAGATATATAATTCGTATGCAAAAATACAATAATTATTCTAAATATTGCTGTGATATTTTCAAAAAGTTTATTTTAAAGGCTATTTATTGAAGATTTCGCCATTTTTAGAAAAACAGGGGTATCTTATTATGATAAAAACATCAAGATACCCCTATATATAATAAGGTGTCATAACCGACAGACGGAGCGTGCTTGTTTTCCAACTATGCTTTGTTCTGTTTCTATATTCTTTGTTTCGTGTTTTTCTGCAGTATCTTGCTCCTGTGGTGGTGCCAATTCTAACTGTATTTTCCTGTCCAACGCCGCCAGTTTCGCTTTCAGACCTTTCAGTTCTTCCTCTTTCTTCCAAGTCTTGCCAGCTATCTCTTCCAGTTGCGGTATTTCCTTTTCCAAAGCCTTGCATCTTGAATCATACTGCTCAATGTAACTTGGTATCTTCTGTAAGGCATTCAGAAAGTTGTTTGCCGCTGCTATCGGGTCCGACTTGGCAATGTGACCGTAGTTGTACTGGTACTTGTAATTGCCCTCGACAAAAAAGCGGTTGTCAACAAATGGAAGACCATTCTCGAAACTTGTCTTGCTGACAATCTTGACAGGGAATCCGTAGATTTCTCCAATCCGCTTGTATTGTCCGCCAGTTGTCTCTTTCTCTGCCAACATTTGCAGATGCTTTCCTATAACCTCTAAGTTCGTGGACTCCACACCATCAAGAGTGATGAGGTTGAGGATGTTGCCGTCCTTGTCTTTCTTGGCTTTGCCCATAAACTTGCCGTAGTCCTCGGTCATTCCCTTGAGAGAGGCTTTGTTGTTGCCCAGCTCTGCCGTCTTTGACTGCAATTTTGTTTCTGAGTCACGCTTGCCCTTGTTAAACGATTTGCGCTCACCCTCCAGAGAAGCAACCTTCTTCTCCAGCTTCGCCTTGTCAAGCAAATCGGTATTTCCGGAGAGAATAGCCATATACTCTGAAAAATTCATGCCCGATTTCTCGTCCATCGCTCCCTCGTCAATGGTTCTCGCTCCCAAGGCACCGCTTTTCAACTGTGAAATGAAGGTCTGCTTGCAGTGCAGGAGGTTAAACTTGTACGAGTCAAGCGACTTTTCCACCGCATAGATGATGACATCAACCTTGTTGTCGGCATACAGCTTGGCAATCTCGTTACCAGCACGCACACCTCGACCGTCACGCTGTGCCAAGTCTGACGGTCGCCAGGGTGTGTCGCAATGATGAATCGCCACACACCGTTTTTGCGCGTTTACACCTGTACCCAACATGGATGTGGAGCCGAATAATACTCGTACCGAACCCTCGTTCATGGCAGCTATCACCGTCTTTCTCGCTCTTTCGTTCTTGCATTCCTGAATGAAGCGGATTTCAGATGAAGGTATTCCGTAATCCTCTATCAGCTTGCGCTTGATTTCAGAATACACGTTGAATTCCCCAGGTCTGTATGTGCCAAGATCTGAGAATACGAACTGCGTACCCTTATGACTGTCATAGCGTTTGTAATAATCCGCTATCATCTTGGCGCAATGGCTCGCCTTGTTGTCGGGATGATCCTCACAAGTCGGGTCTATCATGCGCATGTCGAGTGCCATCTTTCGGGCATAGTCTGTGGCTATGAGCATTTTCGCCTTTTCCTCTGTTTCCGACAATGGCAGTCTGCCGAGGATGGTAGCATCGCCCGTCTTGGCAAACTCCATCAGCTTTTGGATGAAGTCCTCCTGCTCGGGTGTCGGCGGTATATTATGAAGGATTTCGTTCTTCTGTGGTCTGTCCACACCAACCGCCTCCGCCGTGCGATAGTCGGTTATCTCGTTGTAGAAGGCAGCAAGCTCCGGTACCTTGATGAAGTATCGGAAACGTTCCTTCTGCACGATGTTGTTGGTGACGTTAAACTCGAAGTCGGTAGTTTTCTTGGCGAAGATTGCCGCCCACGCATCGAAACAGCGGATGTCCTGACGCTCCAGTTCCTTGGGGCGCAGGTACTTGAAGAGCAGATACAACTCTGTCAGTGAGTTACTGATAGTTGTTCCCGACAGGAATGTCGCTCCCAGATCTCTGTCTGTCCGCTCCTGTATGGTACGGATAGCAAAGAGCATGTTGAGTGCCTTCTGGCTCCCCTCGCTGTTGCCGAGTCCTGCCACACGGTCGTGACGGGTGTTGAACATGAGGTTCTTGAACTGGTGGCTCTCGTCCACAAACAAGTGGTCGATGCCCATCATGCGGAAATCCACCACATCATCGGTGCGCTGCTCGATGCTGTAGGCTATCTTCTGCAACTTTGCCTCCAAGTTGAACTTCCGCTTTTCCAGTCCTTTGAGCATTCCCCGTGACACGTCTTTGCCCTGCGTACGTATCACTTCCAAGTTTTCCTCCACGGTATCAAGCTCCGCCTGCAATATCTGCCGCTGGAGTTCTGGCGATTGCGGTATCTTTCCGAACTGGTCATGCGACATGATTACACAGTCATAGTCGTTGTTCTTGATGTTGTTGAAGAAACTGACACGGTTCTTGGTGGAAAAATCCTTCTCCGAGGCATAGAGTATCCTCGCATGGGGATAAGCTGTCTGATAGGTGGCAGCAATCTCCGCGACATTGGCTTTCAGTCCGATAATCATCGGCTTATGAGCCATACCGAGACGTTTCATCTCATGCGCAGCCATGCACATGATGAGGGTTTTGCCTGTACCTACGGCGTGGTCACATATCCCGCCTCCGTTCTGCAAAAGCATCCATACACAGTCCTTCTGACTTGGGTACACACTCTTGACACCATACTTTCCGCCAAGGGCTTTCAAGTCCAAGCCGGGGAAGCTCTGGTGAGAACCGTCATACTTCGGACGCACGAAACAGTTGAACTTCCGGTTGTACATCGTGGTCAAGCGTTCCTTAAAGGAGTCAGACTGCTCTTCCAGCCATTCAGTGAACCCGTTGCGGATTTCGTCAATCTTGGCATTGGCAAGCTGTATGCCCTCGCTGTCACGCACCTTGATGTCGTTGCCGTTCTCGTCCTCACCGATGCTCTTCATCATGTCGGGACAGGTGTTGTGCAGGGCATGTTTCAGAAGACTCATGCCGTCATAGTGGCGGTAATATCCCTTCACCATATACTCATCCGTGATGGCCATGGTCTTCATACTGCATTTTGCCGAATATTCGTCCATGCTGTCGGAATAGACGATGCTGACCTGTGTATTGAAGAGGTGGCTCATGTAAACGGAATACACACCTGTAGGTATCCAACGCTCACCGAAGTTGAAGTCCAGGTCCTCAAAGGCTATCGGTTCGGGAATGCTTGCCTTCAAGGCTTCCAACGACTCCCTCACAATTGCATGGTCGGGATTTTCCTTCAGCCATTCTTCTATACGCTCCGCTTTCTCTATGACATTGCCAGCAATGAAGCGGTCGGCTATCTCGTAGCCGTCTATGAGCGGATTGTAATAGATGCGCCCTTTAAGCGCTTCCGTCAGTTCCTGTTCCGGCATATCCGATAATTCAGTCATATACGGCAAGTCGATACGGCCGAACTTGTTGAGCGAGGCGGTGAGCGCTTCCTCCGGGGAATCGACATGACTGACCTCGTCAAGCGAAAAAGAGACCGGGTGGTCGAAGATGTCTGATTTTGTGAACTGTCCGTTTTCTACCCGTTCCAACGACAGCATGTCGCGCCCTGAGGCATCCATAAGGATGAACTTCACGTTCTGCTTGGCATTGAGGTTGCCGAAGCGAATGAAAAAAGCGTCATAATAGACATTCAGACTCTCACGCATCTGCTTGTTTTCCGTCTGTTCTTCCGCTTCATAGGTGTAAAGTTTCTGATAGGCATCACGGAGGGCGATATACAAGACTGCCTTTTCTTTCTGCTCCATATTCAGATCCAACGGCATGAAGGTAGCACCATACTTGGTAAGGTCTTTCAATACACCGATATTTCTGTCAGAGTCGAGCACCATAGAACCCTCACGATGAAAACTTTCCAGTTTCTCATCAAACGGACGGGGCTTCATAGCATCCTCTTTCTTCTTTGCCAGCTCCTCCCGCTTTCTTTCTTGCTCTTTTTGTTGTTCCCGCTCATGATTTGTTTCTTTCAATGTGCTCTGAGTCTTGGAATCTTCTTTTGCCTCATTCCCTTTCGACTGTCCATGCCCGATTTGAACTTTGAGAACTTCTATCGGTTCCATAGGTGGCTTAAACTTCGGATCAAGCGTATCTTCAACGCCCAGAGCCTTGAGTTGTTCCTGACGGTGCAGTTCCGCCTTTTGGCGCAGCAGCACCCTGTCTTCGGGAGCCATGGTCATCATCATCTCGTAAAAGCCGTTGATTGGCGGATTCTCTTCCCAAGAGATGCTTGCGTATGGCTCATCACCAGGCAGGATTGGTTTTGTCTCCAGTGTTGTTTCCTGCTCTTTTGCATCTGTCAACAAAGGCTTTTCTTCTTTTTCCACAGGCTTTGTCACAACTTCAAAAGTCGGATTGACGCTTTTTACCAACGGACTTGCTTTCTTCCTTGACACTTTCTTGGCGGCAGCACCCATTGTTACCTCTGCTTTCTTCTTCGTAGAATGGACAGCTTGACGGTTTTCTTCTTCCATTCCCCAAAGGTCAAACAGCGTCATTTGGACTGGTGGCTGCTGATGATTGGACTTTTGGGATAGCTCAGCATCATCAGTAGGCTTTTCCTGCTTTTGCAAGGATACTACCGTATCGTTCTGCTTTTCCTCAATGGAAGGCTTCATCTTCTCTGTTTTTTCTATCTTTTCTGTTTCTTCAACCTCCTTAACTTCCTCAGCCTTTGTTTCCTCTATCCCCAAGTATCGGTTCAATTTGAGGTTCCTCTTAAAGTCTTCATGGAGCATCTTTCGCAAATCCTCTGCAATGCCTTCCACACCATCCTCATGCGTGTATATCATTGCAGGTTTGCCGAATGGGTCAGTGTCCAACTTTGCCGTTGTATGGATAATGCGTTCCGGATGCTCCAGAAAGTAGTTGTTTGTCGGAATGCGGTTCTCGTCATTATAGACAGTGTCAAGCAGGTTGTCGTCTCCTCGCAGCGACTCCTTTTGGGTATTTTTCTGCAGAATGATGAGGTCACTGCCCACTTCCGTATTGGCATTTTCCGTGAACAGGTTGTTGGGAAGACGAATCGCTGACACGAGATCTGCATGATAGAGCATCATAAAACGCGCGGCACTGTTGTTTTTGGCATTCAATACGCCTTGTGAGGTGATGAAGGCAACCAACCCACCATCCCTTACCGTATCAAGAGCCTTGACAAAGAAGTAGTTGTGTATGCGTCTGGTGACAAGTGCCCTCATGCCTTTCATGGCTGTATAGGACGGATCAAATACGGCAACATCGCCAAAGGGAATATTTGAGATGGCGAGGTCGAAGTAGTCATTGAAAGGCTTTTCTATCTTCTCGAATCCCTCTATGCGCACTTTCTGCTCCGGGTGCAGATGGCGTAGTATCTTTCCCGTAAGCAGGTCTTTTTCAAACGCCATAATGTCTGCCTTGGGATTGTTATCCAAGACGGAATCGACAAAGGCACCGATGCCTGCCGAGGGTTCAAGTACCTTTTCGGGGATAATCTGATGCTCTTTCAACACATCCGTCAGAGCCTCCGTAACGGCTGACGGCGTGTAGAATGCCGTGAGGACAGACTGTTTCAGACTGTCCATCAACTGTTTGTACTCGCTTTCATTCTTGCTGTTTTCACGGATAAGTCTATGCAGCTCCACTGTTGGAGCAAACAATTCAAGGTCTGACTTTGCCCAATGGACGGCATCCGCCAGTTCCCTGGCAGGGTTCAGGATGCACTTCAATCCACCGAATCCGCAATAACGCTCCAGAAGGAGACGCTCACGGGCAGTCGGCGTGCGCTGTTCCCTGTCAAGGATGAATGCCGTCTCTATCGCCTTGATGTTGTCGTTCAGACGTTGTTTTCTATTGTACGCCATTTGACTCTATGAAAAGAGCTACGGCTCCCGTCAACTCTGTATAGAGCTGGTCGTAGTCCGGTGACTGGGCAAAATCGTCATCGGTGAGGTCGTAAATGGAATACACGTTATCAACCAAAGGCAGGAGGTTCTTGACAAACGCTTCCTGGTCTTCTACTGCTACCTCCAGGGGAAACTCACGGTCAACAACATCATACAGGATGCTGTACTTGGAAAAGCGGAGACCTTTTAGCAATGCTGACATGGCAAGCTCTTGTGCCGCATCGGCAAAGAGGGCATCACGCCGTGCCTGCTCATATACTTCTGCGGCATGGTCAGCACGTTCGCGGATAAAGTCCGCATCGTTGGCTTGTGGAAAACGGTTCTCTCTGAGGTGGTTCAAGAGGTACAGTCCGTAATAGGACAGCTCTGTCTGTGTCTGTTTCTTTCTGTTCATTTGTCTGTTGAATGGATTAAGTGGTGAATAATAAACCGTGGATGGCGGTTGGTGTTTGTGTGAAAGCAAGAAAAAGGCACTCGGTATCCCTCCGAGTGCCGCCACTTAATCCACAGTAAATAAAAGCATCCTAAATAAAGACACCATTTATGAACCATGTTTCGGTGGCAAAGGTACAAACTATTTCTTGTATCTCTTCACATTTCCTCGCTTTTCTGCTGTTTTGCGCTCTGCAAAGACGAATTTCGTGTTGAAATTCTCGTCAAAGGCTATGGCTGCGGAGAAAGGTTTGCCTTGCTTGCTGGTGAAACCATTGAGCGTTCTGGTCTTGCCCTTGGTGAGCAAGTCGGTGATGTCGGCATCAGTGAGCAACTTTCCTGCTACCTGCTTGAACACTGGCATACCGCACTCCTTGTTGCTGCATCTTACTACCTTTCCGAAGAACTGCATGGTACCTTGCTTGCATTTAGGACACTGGCAGCCGGAATCCCTGTGGCTGAAAAGTCTGTCGCAACCTAACAATTCCGCAGTGATTTCACGGGTATAACCTTCGATACTATGGGTGAACCCGTCTGCACTTGCTTCACCTCGTTCAATCTTGGCAAGTTCCGCCTCCCATTTGCCCGTCATCTCCACATTGGCAATCGCCATGTTCTTCACCACGGAATGCAGGGCGAGTCCTTTTTCCGTCGGCATAAGTTTCTTCTGCTGGCGCACCATATACTCTCGTTTGAGCAGGGTCTCGATGATGGCGGCACGTGTAGCTGGTGTACCTATACCGCTGTCCTTCATTGCCTGGCGCATCGTATCATCTTCTATCTCTTTGCCTGCGGTCTCCATAGCAGCAAGCAATGTGGATTCCGTATGCAAAGGCTTCGGTTTGGTCTTGCCCTCCGTGATGGTGCAGCCAGAAAGAGTGATATGCTGTCCTTCTTGCCAGTTGGGAATGACTTGATCCTTGACCTCATTGTCTGTTGCGTCTGCATCCTTGTCCTGCCTGTTGTTCTTTTCCTTGAGCGACAACGCTCGCCAGCCAGTCTGTCGGATGATGGAGCCACTGATGCCAAACTCAACTTCATGATCCACTTGCGCCGATACTGATGTGATGTCCTTGATGCAGTCTGCTGAGAACGCTTCAATCATCCGGCACAATATCATGTTATAAACGGTTTTCTCGTCCTTGAAAAGACCAATGGCTGCATTTTCTGTGATGAGCAGGGCATGGTGGTCGGTCACCTTGGCGGCATTCACGCTGTTCTTGCTGTAGTCCTCACTGCCAGGCAAGAGTTTCACTTTCTCTCCATATTCCGAATGATTCTCCAGATTCTTGAAGAGTTTGGGAAGGGTGGCAAATACATCATCCGAGATATAGCGGCTTGATGTTCTTGGATAGGTGATGAACTTTGCCTCGTAGAGTTTCTGGGCGATGGAGAGTGTATGCTCTGCCGTGAAGCCATGCTGGGAGTTGGCTTCTTTCTGCAAGGTGGTGAGGTCGTAAAGGAGCGGTGCCTTCTCCACCTTTCGCTTGGTTGCGACCTTTGTGATGATGGCAGAACCTGTTTCTTTCACCTTATTATATATATCGCTTGCGGTAGCTTTGTCTGTCCAGCGGTTGACTGATGTGAACTTCAGTATATTGCCACTGTCTGCATCAACCACACCGAAGTGTACCTGCCAGAACGGTTTTGACTCGAAACGCTTGTGTTCCCAATAGCGTTCGCACACCATGCCAAGGGTCGGAGTCTGCACACGACCTACGGAATAGGTGCCACGTCCTGCGGCTATCGTCAGGGCTTGTGTGCCGTTGATGCCGACGAGCCAGTCTGCCTCACTTCGTGCCTTGGCTGCATGATAGAGATTGTCATACTCCTTGCCATCCTTGAGGTTCAGAAGTCCCTCACGGATGGCGGTGTCCGTAAGCGAACTGATCCAGAGACGGTCGAAAGGTTTCCTGCAACCGAGATACGCATAGAGGTATCGGAAAATCAACTCTCCCTCACGTCCGGCATCGGTTGCTACGATAATGCGCTCACTGCAGTCAAACAGCTTGCCGATTATCTTAATCTGGGCAAGCACACCTGCATCTGGTTTGTAGCCGTTCTCTGTCTTGACTTGTCGGGGAACAAGAACGAATGGGTCGGGAATCACAGGCAGATTCTCTGCATGAAATCCCTTCATACCGTAGGTTTCCGGCATGGCTGGCTGCACTAAATGTCCGAATGCCCATGTCACATAATAGCCATTGCCCTGCATATAGCCTTCCTCACGCTTGTCAGCTCCTACAATGTGGGCGATTTCCTTGGCTACGCTTGGTTTCTCTGCGATGATTGTCTTCATTGTCTGTTGTTTTTGTGACATCCGCAACCGTGGGATAGACGGTCGCAGATGTCGGTTGTTATGATGGATGATTAACTCTGTGGATCAAGTGGCGGCAACTACATCTTCACGCTTCTTGCCTTTCTCTTTGGCTTCTGTCCCTCGGCGTTCTGTTCCTTCTGCTGCTTTTCGTTCTTTGGCGCAGACTGTCCCGGACTCAGCGGATCCTTGGTGTGCTTGGTCGCCTCATGGGTCTTGCCCTGCTCGTTGACGGCGACTTGTACCTTGTTCTCATTGGTCGGAATCTGTTCCTTTGCCTGTTTGAGGTCTGGATTGTTGCGGTAGGAACGTGGCTGCATCTTGTCGAAATCGAACTTCACGTAGGCGGTATAGGTACCGCTGCCGTTCTTGTTGGGCACTTCCTTGATCTCGATGGTCTTGCCTGCCACATAGTCGTCCTTCTGCTGCTCGGTCAGTTCCTTCTTGAAATAGGTGTTGAGTCGGCGGATGGTCCCGTCCTCATTGAGCCAGTGGTTGGGATCTTGCTGCTTCTTCTGACCGCCCGCATCACCTTCTGCCTTCTGCTCCTGCTTGTCAGCGGTTTGCTTCTTGTCTCCATTCTGTTTCTGACCTTGCGCCTGTCTTGTGCTGCCAGGCACAAACTCCACGCCACGCTGTTCCACATTCACCTGCAGCAGCGGTGTGAACTTGCGCCCGTTGGCAAGCTCAATCTCCTTACGAAGCGGAATACCTGAGTAGAGCACTCTCTTGTCGTCCTTGGTAATAGGTGTCTTGCCGATGGTATCGGGTATGCGCACCTTGTTGGTAGGGATGTCAACAATCTCATTGGTGAGACGGTCGATACTGATGAAATGAGGACGCAGCTCACCTGTATTCTTGTCGGGGAAATCCACAACCTTTCCGAGGTTACCGTTCTGCAACAGGTTCTTCTTGTCCTCTGGAGTGAAGGTATAGCCTTTGTAAGCGATATCGAGTTTTGGCTCGTTGCGCACGAAATGCGGCACGAGTTGCAACTGGTCGTTATCGTCCTTGCGGAATGACAGACGGGCCTGTATCTCTATCTGTTCACCGCCGAAGGTCGGCTTCACAACCACAAGCCCCGTCTTGCCGTAGTTGAGCAGGGCTTTCATATCCTTCTCATTCATACTGTTGAAGTCTATGCCATATTTGGCACCAAGTTCCTGCAGATTCACATCGTTACCACTGATGAGATTCTGCTTTACACCCGGAGCGGTCTGTGCCTGCTGTTCGGTTGCGGTCTGTTCTGGTTTCTGTTCCATGTCGTTCTCTTTTTCGTTGGTTTGTTCAGATGATACATTCTCTTTTTCTGTGTTAGCTTGCGTCTTGGACGCATCGTCCGATGATGCGGTTTCTTTCGCCTGACCTTCCGATTGATTTGCCTCTTTCTCATAATTGGAGGTGTCAACCTTGTGGGCGGAAAGAATCTCCTTGTTAGCCTCCGGATCTTTCAGCAACTCCTTCATCACGCCAATCAGGTTTTCCACCTGGTCTGCCGCTATGCGGTAGAATCCGAATCGGCTTGGCTCCTTGCACTGGCGGAAGAAGTTTCTAAAGAAACTGTCCATCAGGTCACTGTTGCGGTCAAAACGCAGGAAGTCGGGCGTGTTCTCCGCCTTGGCGGGCGCTCGCTTCGGGGTGCCGTCTCTGCTGAGTCCGGCGACGACGCTGATCTCGCCCGTCTTCTCGTCACGGACTACCAGCACGTCCTGTTCATCACTCTTTTTCTTTTGTACCATAATTGTAAATTTTTAATGGTGAATACTGTTGTTATTTGAATTTCTGATGAATGCGAGTCAAGTAATGCTCCACATTCTCTTTCTTGAATTCTTTTACATTATTCTCTACAAACTGCATCACATCCTCTTCCGTGTAGTATGTTTTCTGCCCCAAACGCTTGTAGGGAAGCACTCCCAGACTGCGATAGCGTTGAAGGGAACGAGGGGAGATTTGAAATAAGAGGCAGAGATCTTGGTTGTCAAGCAATTTTTCATTGATGGCAGAACTTCCTTTTTGCTCCGTCTCTCGTTCGTGTCTCAACATCAGCATGTCGTAGATGCCGTCTATCTTTTTGTGTAGGTCATGGAGATATAACTCCAGTTTTCTCAATGTTCCATCTTCCATGCTCATGTTTCCTTTGTTATTGTTCGTTCCTCAACCATTCTTTCAATGGCTTCAACTTGGTATCGGCATTGATTGCCAATTTTAATAAAATCAATGCGGTTCTCTGAGCGCATTCGCTGCAAGGTGCGCTTGCTCACACCAAGCATCTTAGCTGCATCGTCATTGGTCAACATCGGCTTCAATCCCTTACCCGTCAAGTTCTCTTGAAATGCCATTTTTACCAATTGCACGTACTGGACTATTTCTGTCAACTGTTCTGTCAGCTTTTTGAAGGCTGCACTTTCCATTGTTATTACTTCCATTCTAATTCCGTTTGAAATGTTATATAATTCGTTGTTTTTATTTCTCGGCGGCAAAATTAACCATTTGCGAAATACCCGTTTAACAACTCATTAATGACCCACGTATAATTTTCTTGATTTTTCTTGCCAAGCGGTCGGCAAACCCCAGAAAAGCACTGCCACAGTTATTCATTTTCATTGTTTTTCAACATACACACATTAACTTTGCATCCGAATTTGTTGAACCAATAAAACAGAGAATATGGAAGTAGTAACAATGGAAAAGAAGGCATTCGACTTGATGATGGCAAGATACGATGCCCTGGTAAAGAAAGTGGAGTTGTTGAAGCATAAGGCTAACGGCAAGCGTCTGAACAAATGGCTTACAGGTCATGAGGTCTGCCAGCAACTTCGCATCAGCCAGCGCACCTTACAAAAACTTCGTGACCGCCGTTTCCTAGGACATACCCAGATAGGTCGCCAATTCTATTACTGCCCCGAAGAGGTCAAAGCCATCGTTCCGCTTATCGCCAGAATCAAATCGGTATAGCATAAAACCAAACTCGCCCAAGGCAAGGCTGAAAACTTTACCCTGGGCGAGCCAACACATTTTATATTCACCACTTAATCCAAATTGTAAACAATGAACATGAACCAACTTCTTACGCATGAGAGCAAGTCGATAGACACCGCCATGCAATCCTTGAAGAAAGCCAACAATTGGCTATCCTCATTCATCGAGTCCTACAGCCCACCTTTGGACGGGGAGCGATACCTCACCGACAAGGAACTCTCCGAGCTCCTGAAGCTTAGTCGCCGCACCTTGCAGGAATATCGCAAGCAAGGCATCTTGCCCTACATTATATTATGTGGCAAAACCCTCTATCCGGAATCCGAGATACAAGCACTTCTCACTGGTAATTACCGCAAGCCGATAATCGACGGCACTGTTTCACAAGAGAAGGGTACTGCTTCATAATAGCGAAACAAAAAATAGCGTACAGGGTACAACGACAAAAATCGTTCCTCCTGTACGCTATATAAAGGTGTAGGAATCTTATTAAAAGATGAGAAATTCTAACTTGCACCTCTTGGCATCGTTCCGTTCATCACAATAATCATCGGATACTCGTGTTTTACTTGCTCTGCTTGGCAATCCTTGCGGTTCACTACCTTACTGATAAACCATTGTCTGAACAACAAGGCTTGGTATGTATCCATTTGAAGTGCTATGGCGATAATCACTTCCATATCATAGACATGCGCAGAATATCCATTTTCAAGTTTGATGTATTGAGAATGCTGGAAATCTTTCAGCACACTTTGTTTCCAAATGCGCTTGATGGTATTCTTCACTGCTGTCCCTGTTACATTCAACAGTTCGGCAATCTCCCAAACTGTCATCCACACCTCACCATGATGTGGGGCGTAGATGACCATATCTTCTTGTATTGTTATCACTTGTCGTTTCATACTCTGCCATTTATAGTGTTAGTATTATCGTTGCAAACATTTCCAAACGTGAATTCCTCAATGTTATTAATCTGCTGAGACAACTTTTCCACGTCTTTGCTCAATTTCTCCTTGGTAATCTTGGCATACACTTGGGTTGTCTTTATGTTCTTGTGACCAAGCATTGAACTCACGGTTTCTATTGGAACTCCGTTGGAGAGGCAAACCGAGGTTGCGAACGAATGACGGGAGACATGCCAGGACAGCGGCTTGGTGATACCACATTTCTTTCCCAGTCTTTTGAGCGAATCCATACAACTTTGGTAGTTGGGTACTGGAAACACCCTGCCGTCTTCACACAATCCACGGTATTTTTCCATAATTTGCTTGGGATAGTCAAGCAACTTGATGTTGGCTTCCGTTCCAGTCTTCTGTCGATGGATAACGATCCATTCACCTTCATCGAAAAATTCCTTGATGTTCTCTTCCTTCAAGTTGTACAGATCAATGAAAGCGAGACCTGTAAAACAACAGAACAGGAACAAGTCACGCACCATACTCATCTTCTTTCTTGTGATAGGTGTCTCCATCAACAGGTGAATCTCTTCTTTGCTCAGAAATTCTCTTGTGGTCTCTTCTTCCTTGTACTCATATCGTCTGAATGGGTCTTTTACGAGCCATTCATTATCTATGGCACGGAATACCATTGCACGGAGATTGCGGACAAACACCATCGCAGAGTTTATCTTCAAGTGCTTGTCGGTTCTGAGAAAAGTCTCGTAGTCTGTGATAAAAGGCAGCGATAACTCTTTCAGAGCAATATCCTTCACATGGTAATGCGTCTGCAAGAACTCGCCAACATAGGCACACCCGATTCTATACTTCGTGTATGTACTCAAAGATTTCATGCCAGCCTTATATTGCTTTTCCATTTCATCACGGCTTTGAGAATAGACTTTCATCAGTGTATGGCAACGATACTCCAAGCCAAGAAAGGCGTTCTTCACCTTGTCGGCAGTGACGAAGTTGTCCCTGTCCATAATCTCCTGATAATGCTTACTGATATTCACACGCATCTTGTCCAATTTGCGGTTCACTTCCAAAGCCTGCATACTCTTACCTATCATGCGTCCGCCCTTGGTATCCCACAAATCTGGATTGGCAGTTGTCTTGCAACTGAACTGCGCCTGTGTTCCGTCCACTGTGATACGTCCCATAACTGGAACAGTACCATCTTTCTTTACTACCTGTCTTTTGAGGTAGAAGATAATTGAAAATGTACTCTTCATAACGTCATTCTTTTTTGCGTTCAAAATTAATACATGAAGAGTCTTTTCTTGCTACGCATTTCACGGCAGAACACGGCAAAATTGGTTCGTAACCAAAAAACTTACGTTGCTCATCAGTAACTCACTATAAATCAGAGTATTCAAATTCAATTCGTAACCTTCCTCATTCTTCCGAACCTCAACATTCCCCATTTGAGGTATAGGTTACGGATAGGTAACGTTCCTCTGTCTCATCTTGTCGTATTCCCGTCTTCGTCTGTCCTCGCCACTTTTAACCAAAATGAGGAAAGTAGCTGATAACCAGTAAACTTTCCTCATTCTTCTCTCAAACACTTTTTATATGTACTTTCAGAACCCTGAAAACCTCGGATTCCGACTTTACGTCAACATAAATTCCATATTCGCAAGTTGCAGATTTTGCAGCAGATCGTAACGTGTAGATTGTGAGAAATATAGCTATCTTACTATGTATTAGTACGTTTTGTTCTGGAACATAAGAAAATACCCCTGCCGTCATAAGACAGCAAGGGTATTCGTCTCTGTAAAGCGTTACTCCACAAACCAACTGTACTCGGAATCTCCCTCCAAGGCCCGACCGGTTCCTGCAATCAGCTCCGTTGCATTCAGCGACCTGTCAAGGAAGGTGTCGATGTAGCTGGACTTGTTGGCTCCCGTAAAGAGATTGTAGACCTTCCACAAGTCAATCTCTGGATTGTCCCCTCTGGAAAAGTTCTCGTCCGTGTAGTAAGCCTTTGCCACGGCATTGATGTGGCAGTCGGTAAACTCCATGGCTGGAAGCTGCCGTTTCTCGGCTGTGGGCAGGTATTGATACAAGCGTGCCTTGCCGATCAACTGGGCAAACTGACGTTCACTGAGCGATTGCCGCTGTAAGGCTGCCATCTGCCGAATATGCCGTTCGGCATCGTACTGCTGGAACAACTGCAACGAAGCCTCAAACAGATCCTGCACACCCATCACCCGCAACTCCCGCTTGAATCCATCGGTCGATACACACAGGTTACAGCAGACGAGGTTCTTGAAGCCGATAAAGACCTTGAACTTTTCGACCGTCTTTTTCGAATAGAGATTTTCGTGGTTGTAGGCCCTTACCCCTCCAATGGAAAGATTGAGCCGATTGCCTGCCACCTCCTCGTAAATCGAAGGAACCTCAAAGCAGAAGGCCATGCGCTCGTAATAGATGGTCTTGTCCGTCTCCAGGAGCTGATTCACGGGCTTGTGAATAGCCTCGGGAATCCGTCCCTTGATGATATGTGAAACGACAATATCGGGTGTGTCGATGGACTCCTGGGGGAACAACCGATGGGCAGCATTCCAAACGGTCTCGATAAAACTCTGGTGGGAGATGGTCACCTCGTTGTCCTTACTGAATACGGGAACGACACAATCGTTCTTCAGATGGGGTATATCGACAGGCTTGGTGTTGGCCTCGATAAAGTGACGGGTACGCGGTGCGGTTCCCAGCGATACAATCGGAGTTACGGGACGCTCCTCTACAATGGTCGCTTCCTCAATGGGAAGATTCAACCCTGCGGCAAATTCGGGTTCAGGCTGAAAGGCTGGAAGCATGGCTGTGGAGGTTTTGCGTGGAAGGATTCGATTGTGCGGTCTGCGTCATGTTGCACCATTTGAGGATGGCTTGCCCCACGGCAGGAGTTATCGTGAACTCGGGACGACTTGTAAAAAGCCCCGTTCTGTCTTTGGAGGTGGTGGCCTTGTGGTTCATGGCGATGTCCAGCACGGCGGTGAACTCATAGTCCACATTATCGCGCTGCACGGCCTTCAGGCCCACCTTCTCGGGCACCATCTTGCCATTCTTGTCCGAGAGAACATAATCCTGCTTGGAACGCATGGTGCAGATGATGTGGCACGATGAGTTGAGAATGCGCTGGATGAAGGCATTCTGACGGGGCGTGACCTTGGCCCAGTTGGCAAAGGAGTTGCCTTGCAGGTTGGCGTGGAAATCGAGCAGGTAGTCCCAGCAATGAGAGATGCTGTCGATGACGATGACCTCGGCACCCGCCTGTTCACAAATACCGATAGCCTCGATGTAGGTCTCGGGAGAGTAGTCGGGCAGGGTGAGGACCTGATAATTGCCCAGATGGGCATAGAGATCGGCCGAGCCGTTTTCGGAATCGATGACGGCCACGCGGGACCAGTCGGATGTCATGCCGTAAGCGATGAGGAGCGAGGAGTAGGTTTTGCCTGACCCCGAGGCTCCAGCCAGTGCCAGCCTCATTTTGGCTGCACGGCGCATGGATGGACGTAATTGCATAAAGCTACAAATTAGATGATGAATAAATAAATACACTCATCATCTGTCTGTTGCTTTTGTTGTTAGTCTGGAAAAATTCCCGACAGTCAGCCATAAAAAATCCCTCCCCGAAATTCGTTTTCCAAACCGAACAGGGGGAGGGGTGTTTTACGGGGTGTTTGTACGAGGACAGAATATGTTAAGGAGTTACTAATGGTTGACAATAGCATTTATTAACAACTCTATCTCGCATTAATGTCATATCCTTAAAGTCTCGGGATATATTTTGAACAATATCAATGTAATTATCTGTTCCATCTTCTCTTTGGTGGTAATACGGCTTTATAGACAAGCAGTTTTTATGTTCAAAAAGGGTATTTAATAAGGTCCGATCAGAGTTGCCACAAGAGTGCCCCATTATATATATCTGATAAGGTGCAGAATCTATGAATCCCAAGAGTCTCCGATAATTATCAGTTTCAAGGTAGCGAATTGATTTGATGTTTTCTAAATAGGCATTGTTATTCAGATCGACTATTTTTTTATAATCCTCGTGCATTTCATCGCCATATCCAAAAATAATTGGATTATTCTTATCATCTAATTTCCCGTGAATATGTATCAATTCGCATTTGGGACAATCGTCTGATTTTACATATAATTTACGAGCCGTATTTGTGTAATTGAAGTTAAGCAAAAGAATTCGATTAGGCTGTAGATATTCCATTCGCTGTCCTTTGTCAAATTCATCATTCATTATTTCCCGATATCCTTTATTTTGCCCGATTAATTCATATTCAGGATGCTGTATTAACTCTTCATTCATCTCCTCTATCATACCTATCATACCTCCTGGCAAACTTGCTACTTGAGAAAGAATATCATCCCAGAATAAATCTTCTCCTCCTTTAGATATGTCTTGTCGATTAATAGGCTCAAATATTATTTTATTGATCCTTTCGTTGAAAAGTCCATCCGAGATCTTTTCTTCTTGAATTTTGCGCAGATACTCTATTAATAAGTTTTGGATGCTATGAAAGTCTATATTTAGCTCTTTTGCGGATTTATAGCCTAAATCTCGGTCTTGATGTATTAGCCTATTTAATGATTGAAAATATTCGTTCTCAATGTCTACCCAATTCTCCAACGAGGCTTGCGCTGATATGTGTTTCCAAAACGGATTCTTAAATGTTAATTGGAGAGATTCTGTAAATCTTCCAACTTGATTGTAATCATTAATGAATCGGCACCACTCATTAAATGCATTTTGTTCATTATCTGTGACTGTGAATTCTGTGATTTCGCCACTCCCTTTATTTATTAATTTAAGGTCAGCAAAATTGTCCGAGTATGACTTAATGGGAGCAACTCCGAAATGCTTTAATAGGTACTGAGCGTATCCATTGAGTACATGACAGTGGAAATCCTCCCAGTAATTATTTATGAAATCAACATAGCCCGTTGGCAAGCCATGAGCTAAATCAAAACCATTCCCGATTAATACTATTCTGTTCATAATCTGTCTTTTTTACAAAGTTAATCGAAAAATTATCTTTTGAGGGTATAAAAACATTCACTCAAATTATATTTCTAAAACTCAAACCCTCCAAACTCCTCTTGGCTATGTTTGTGTCTCTCCACCACCTCCCGATACTGTTCCTGCATATCGAGCACCTTTATAAAGTAGGGGATGGAAACCTTCTCGGGTAATTGCAAGCAACGCTTGTTGAGCTGGTAGGTCAGACTTATTGGTTCCGTACATGGAACACCAACGGCATTGTACTTGGTAAGCAGAACCGATAATGCCACCTTGTTACGTCTGGGCGCTGCCACTCCTTTGGCTTTACAGAAATCGCATAGCTCTTTATAAATGGCAGCCTCTGTTTGCTTAATGACTGGCTGGATAAAGCAATCCGTTGTCAGCTCATAGCCCTTTGCCTGTGGCTTTATAAGTCCAGCTTGTCGGCACTCTTCCAATAATGCCGAAACGGTGTTGCGAGACAGACCGAGTGCCTGGGCAATCTGGCTCTTGCTTCATTGGATGGTATTCGTATTGTTCAGGCAAATGGCCTTTAATAGAAGCAGGAATCCCGCCATCTTGGCGGAATAGTTCCTTGTAAAGAAGCCATTATCCAGTAGGAAGAAATCCTTTTTGACTGGCTTTATCTGGTAACTGTTCCGCTTGATAAATCCACGGACGGCATCTTCCTTAATGGCCGTTTGCACGGTAAGACAACCAGCCTCTTTGAGCCGTTTGATAACACGGCGGATGGTTCGTTCATCCAGCCCTGTAAGGAGGGCCAGTTTCTCTTCGGTAATGTGAGAAATATTTGTCTTGTGGTCGGAGCAGCATTTGATGGTGGCTCATACATAAACATCGACAGGCTTACTGTTGCCCGTCTGAAACGTGATGATCGATTTGGGTATAGCGGTATAATTCATCGTTAGCAATGGAATTTTGAGGGTTAGTAAATAGAATCTCTTTTAAATGCAGCAGTTTTCGGAAACGGGCTACGCCATAGTGCTCTTTCGCCTGCTTGCGGTTCTCGAATCACTTGCGGTCTTTAATGTGGTAGTACATGGTCGGAACGACTTTATTAGGTAGTGTATAAGTAGGTAATGTATATATAGGACACTTTTGAGCAGTTATCATAGGACAGTTTTGAGCAACTGCCTGCCTACTATCTGAATGGATTGAATCTTGAATCTATATTTATAAAGGAGACTTTCATTTCACACTCAAAAAATGTGGAAAGACAGCACAAAGAAAAGGCAGACGAATCTGCCTTAACAAAATTAGCCCTATTTGAACGGTGGATGCCTTTCGTAGAAAAGTTATGCAAATATATAAAATATTTTACAATAAATCAAATTGTTGAATAAATAATTGTGAAAATAATTCAGGGGAAATTCGTAATTTTGAAAGAATCATAAACCTCGTTAACTTATGAGCCTCGTATCATTTCCGCTTGATTTCATCAAGCAAGCCTTTCCTTATCTTGAAAAATACTATGAATTTTCGTGCTGGAGCATCAACGAGAATCTTGAAAGGGCTTGTTACGATAATGATTTAGTGGTCGATGTACTGCCGAAATATTGGGAGTCCCGTACTTTCGATGTTTTCCCAGAGGATCTGAAAATCATTTTCGATATGCCGCATTACGAAAAATTGTTGGAGTTACAGAATAAATATCCCACGCTTTTGGACGAGAACCACCTGCCTTTCTATGTTCTCTTGCTTGCTCCTTACGTGAATCCCGTTTTACACCCCTATACGGAAGAAGAAATTGCGGCATTGGAAGACGCAGAACGGCGTAAAGATATTGCCAACGCCTATCGTTTCCTGAAAACCATTCAGGCCGATGGATTCAATCCCAACCAGAGATTTTTACTTACGGCCAACGGGCAGAGAAGTGTTTCCATATCCAATTCCCAGAATTGGTTGGTGGAGATGATCGAGAAGGCATATTTGAAAAATCCGTTTCCGTTGGATAAATTATTGCCTGTTGACGTCCAACTGCCCAAGAGACGACCGACCTTCATGAATTTTCTTGGGTACAATACGCTTCTCTTTCTCCATGGAGTCCTCCATATTGAGTCCTTCGTTCCTCAGGAGTTGTGCCAGTTCATTTGCGATTATCTGACAGCTTGTTCTGACAATGTGTCAAAGCAGGACCTGTCCTATAAAAACACATATGATATGCTTCAAAATTGTAAAAAGACCTATAAAGGTAATCCTATCCCCATTTCATGGGTAAAAGAGTAAAATGTATTTTAGATGTGATTGACGGTCGAAAACACATAATTAGCTGAAAGACAGATTGGTATAAAATTAGCAGGTGTTAATAGTGAAAACGCGAACACAGGTTCCTTGACATACACCCCGCTTCTCGGTTGGGAGGGAGTATCCGAACCGAAAGGCCGAAGGTCGAATCGAACGATGGAACGAGGATGGGAGTTCGCCCAAGCCATCCTCCGCCCGTCCTACGAGCTGGCAAGAGCTCACCAGTTAGACCCGACGCCGAGAAACGAAAACCGTTAAAAAATACTCACTATTAACACCTCGCGGGTGGTATGAGGTCAACCCGCACTTAAATATATGAAGCAATTAGTAATCTCATCTGTAGAACTCAATCGTAATTTCGCCTTTGTTAAAGGTAATCGTCAGATCAACGCCAAGGCAGTTGCCGCCAAAGTTAAATCCATCCGAGAATATGGTCAGTTGTCCCCTATCACGATCGTGAAAGGAGAGGATGTTTTCTTCTCGGGAGGGCACTTGGTTGATCTGGACGGGAACGATATTCCCGACGAGCAGACTGAAAATTATTATGCGGTACTGGATGGTCAGCATCGTTTGATGGCTTACTTGAAACTGGAATTGAATTTGGACGACCTTGTAATTACCGAACCTTTGAACGCCGAGATGTCCATCGTGGCATTAATTGCAGAGATGAATATCTGCACAACCGCATGGAAAGGCACGGACTATATGGCTGCTCCCTGTATGGCTCTCGAAATGAAAGAGAATAAGGTGTTCGAATTTGCATTGGAGTTACGACGAAAGAACTATCCTCTCTCGACTATCTCGTTGTGGTGTCTCGGAAAGAACTCCTTGAAGCCTCGGGATTTCGTAACTGCCATAAAGGAGAAAAAACTGCCCAAGGCTTTTGAGGATACTGCATGGTATCAAAGAAGCATCAATTGGTATCGTGTGGCCCAAGAGAAATTCAGCGAAACATTCCTCGCAAAGAAATATTTGATAGGGTACATTATAGATCAAGGGCGTGAAGCGGAAGACCCTACGGCATTTTACGCTCAAATCGAGAGCAGGATCGAGCAATTGACAGATGAGCAGGCCCAGCTAATTATGAATCCTCCCAAGGGGATGATAACGCGGGAACAATTAATTATAGGCAATCTTATCGAATACCTCGGACGATGAAGCCACGATACGTCATCAGAAGAAAGGAGGTCGGTTCCCAACAGGGCCGCCGACCTCCCGATTCTTACAGTAGATGCTGCATAGCCGCATCGATCTGGCTGTTTTCGAATGAATCCAAGTAGATTTGCGTAATCTTTTCCGAACTGTGTCCCAGCGATTCGGAAATCAGAGCCACGCTTACCCCTGAACGTTTGAGCACGGTGGCAAAGCTGTGGCGGGCAACATAGGTTGTCAGCGGGATGGGCAGGTGCAGGTGTTCACCGATGAGTTTCAGATAACGGTTGATCCGCTTGTTCGTTCGTTGCACCCGTCCGTACTGTTGCTGGGCAGTGATGTGGACGGTTCGTTTCAGTACGGGAAAGATGTAATCCTGCGGATGAGCGTTCGGTTGACGGTACTTGTCGAGAATGGCAAGGGCCTCGGGCTGTAGCTGGAATGAGAGGAGTTTGCCCGTTTTCTGACGGTTGAAAACCAGTCGCCCGTCCACGATGTCGGCATAACGGATGTGCAGCATATCGGTCAGATTGATGCCGCAAGACAGGTAGCTGAACAGGAACAGGTCTTTGGCCAGTTGCAGGAACGGTTTGGGGTACTTGGTCAGCGTCCGTACCTCACAATCCATAATCCGCCGAATATCCTCCTTCGTGAGCGATCGTTTGGCTGTGGCCTCCTTGAATCTGCTTACCTTGAACGTGTCGAAAGGGTAGTCCGTCTTTTTGATGAGACCGTCGGTGATGGCACTGTTGTAAAGAACGCGCAACGAACGGAAGCGGATGCCGATGGAGTTATCCGAATAGTGACGCTCCACCCGCAACCATTGCTCGTAGCGTTTCAGCCATTCGGTGTCGATGTCGAGAAAGTAGAAGTCCAGCGAATGACAGAATCGGGTCAGTGAGGTGCGGAGTTCCTGAAAGGTCTTGGCGTTTCCGACACGGTTCACGGCCAGCAGACGGTCGATGTAGGCGTTCAGATAGTCACCGACGGTTTGGCGCACGACCTTGCGGGATGCCTTTTCGACCAGCGTGCTCAATGTGTACTCCTTGTCGCTTGTCTTGAAGTCCATGACCTGATGCTGGAGTTCCTGTGTTTTTTGCTGGATAAGGGCTTCAATTCGCTCTCGGTCGGGGCAGTTGTGGCGTGGTTTACACTTTTTTGCATCCCATTGCTCTTGCGGAAGGGAGATATGCAGGCTGATGTACTTCCGCTTCCGATTCTTTGTCAATCGTAACAGGATGGGATGCTGGCCGTTAGATAAAGTTTTGGAGGTGTAGAGAACCGCTTCGATGGTAGTGTTCATCGTTTTTTCGGTTTACACACTGGTTTACACAACTGGGTAAAAATCCTCCGAAAAACCGCCCGCGACAGGGCACAAAAAAAGGTTGCCATGCACATGACAACCTCCCTAAACGCAAGAAAGAGAGCCTTTTGGACTCTCCTTCTTCAGTGACGCCGACAGGACTCAAACCTGTAACCTTCTGATCCGTAGTCAGATGCTCTATTCAATTAAGCTACGGCGCCTTTCCTTGATTGCGAGTGCAAATGTAGGGCAAATTTCCGAACTGTGCAAATATTTCGTTGAAAAAATTTTATAAATTCTCCCTTGTTTTCTGCCTCTATCTTGCTCCTTCCAGATTGTCAGCCGATTACATTTTGACTCCGGTCTGTCCTCCGAATCGCCTTCGGGAATCTCCCGGAACTCTTTCCCGTTTCAGCCGGAGTGTTGAAAGTCGGCCTCCGTATGTTCCACCTCCGTGTGTACAGTCTCCCGCTTTCAGCTTCCCGTCTTCCGCCTACAGCCTTCCGCTCCTCCGCTATTTGATCTCCCGGTCGGGGTGTTTCTTCAGAAACTGCTCCCAACTCTGCGTTCCGCCCTTCGAGGCCGCCTTTTTACTGCCTCCGAGTCCCTTGACCCGTTCGTCGCCCAGGACGGCATTCAGCGGGCTGGAGGTGGCGTAATAGTGGCACAGCGCCACGGCCATGCCGTCCGTGGCATCGAGTCGTCGCGGTGGCTCGTCGATGGTCAGCAGCCGGCAGACGATCGAGGCCACCTGCTCCTTGGTGGCTGAACCGCGCCCCGTGATGGCCTGTTTGATCCGCATCGGAGCGTATTCGAAGACCTGCAGGTCACGGCTCAGCGCTGCGGCCATGGCCACCCCCTGGGCACGTCCCAGCTTGAGCATCGACTGTACGTTCTCACCGAAGAACGGCGATTCGAGGGCCACCTCGCGCGGGCCGTATTCGTCCACGAGTTTGCCGACCCGGTCGAAGATATAACGCAGCTTGGCATAGGGGTCTGTGAGGCGGTGCAGGTCGATGGCTCCCAGTACGACCGAGCGGATCGTACGTCCCTTGACCTCCAGCACGCCGTAACCCATGTAGTTCGTGCCGGGGTCAATGCCCATGATGCGGTATTTTTCCTGCGGTTTCATGTCTTTATGGAGCATTTCGGTGTTTTCGGTGTTTTTCAGTCACTCCGGGGCGGGACCGATGGGTGCCGTCGGGGCTGGAACGAAGACGCCCCTGCAGCCGGTCAACCGGATCCGCAGGGGCGCTGTCGTGACGGACTGCTTATTTGAGCAGTTCGGCGATCTTGTTGTAGAGCTCCTCGCCGCGCAGATTCTTGGCGACGATCTTGCCCTCATGGTCGATCAGGAAGTTTGCCGGAATTCCCTGGATGGCGTAATCCTTGGCCGACTGGTTTTCGAATCCATCCAGCGAGCTGACATGGATCCAGTTCATCTGGTTCTCCTTGACGGCGTTGAGCCAGCTGTCGCGGTTGTTGTCGTAGGAGTATCCGAAGATCTCGAAACCCTTCTTGTGGAATTCGTCATAGGTCTGCTTCAGATAGGGGACCTCGCCCATGCAGGGACCGCACCACGAAGCCCAGAAGTCGAGCAGGATGTACTTGTTTGCGGGGTTCTCGACCACCGATTTGAGCGACAGCTCCTTGCCGTCGGCATCCTGAGCCGTTACGTCGATGAAGGGCTGACCCACGTCGGTTTTTTGTTTGGCTTGGGCGTGCGCCTTCAGATTGACGAGGACTTTGGTCTGCTGCATCTCGGGGGAGAAGAGGGCGATTTCGTCGAGCAGCTCCTTGCCCGAGAGTTCGTAGCTCATCTGATCGGCCAGCAGCAGGGCGCCGAAGAGGTTGTTGCGGTTCTGCTCGACGGCCAGGTGGGCCAGCTCCTCATACTCCTTTTCGATGGCGGCGCGGCGCTCTTCGGTGGTCGAGCTGTCGCGGTACTCCATGATCAGGCGGTAGCCGGCATCGGCATATTCCGTGCTGGCATCATTGGCCGGGGTTCCGGTGACGCGTTTGCGCATCGGGCTGTCGGGGTCGTCGCTGATCTGGATTGTTCCGGGTTCGAGCAGCAGCATGGCGGTAAACGTGGCGTTTTCATCGCGGGCATCGCGCAGAATGGCGATCTGAGGCTCCTGAGCCTCGCCCTTGAGGCGGAAAGCGCCCTCCTTGACGGTTGCCGAGTCGAGCAGGTTCTCCTCCTGGTCGAAGAGATAGACCACGGGATTTGCTCCGTCGACCTTACCCTCGATGACATATTGGTTCTTGCTGCCGCAGCTGGCCAGCAGGGTGGCGCAGGCTGCGAAAATGAGGATTTTTTTCATGGTTTCCTATTTTTGGAGTTCTTTGAGTTGTTTTTCGAGTTCGTTGACGCGCCGGGCGAGTTCCGGCAGGTCCTTGAAAACGGCCGACGAGCGATGATATTGCATGCCGGGCAGGGCAGGATATCCCAGACGGATCTCGCCGTCGGGGACATTCTTGTCGATACCGCTCTTCGAGCCGACCTTCACCCGGTTTCCGATCGTCACGTGGTCGGCGATGCCGACCTGTCCGGCCAGGAAGCAGTTGTGACCGACCTTCGAGGTGCCGGCGATGCCGGTCTGGGCCGACGAGACGGTATTCTCGCCGATCTCGACGTTGTGGCCGATCTGGATCAGGTTGTCGAGTTTCACGCCGCGGCGGATGATCGTCGAGTCGGTCTTTGCGCGGTCGATGCAGGTGTTGGCTCCGATCTCGACGTGGTCCTCGATGACGACGTTGCCCAGCTGGGGGATCTTGTCGAAGCCGCCCTCGGCATTGGGCATGAATCCGAAGCCGTCGGCACCGATGACGGCCCCGGCATGGAGGATGCAGTCGGCGCCCACCGAGCAGCCTTCGTAGATCTTCACGCCGGGATAGAGCGTCGTGCCCTCGCCGACGGTGACGCCGGCACCGACGTAGACCTGGGGATAGATCTGACACCCCTTACCGATCCGGGCGCCCTCTTCGATGACCGCGAAGTCACCGACGTAGCACTCTTCGCCGACCGTGGCCTTTTCGGAGATCGAGGCGCGGGGGCTGATCCCCTTACGGCGGGGTTTTGCGGCGTTGTACATTTCGAGCAGTTTCACGACGCAGGCGGCGGCGTTGTCGACCTTGACCAGGGTGGCGGCCACGGGCTGCGAGGGTTCGAACGAGCGGTCGACCAGCACGATCGAGGCCTGTGTGGTGTAGAGCCAGGGTTCGTATTTGGGATTGGTCAGATAGGTCAGCGATCCGGCTTTACCAGCCTCGATCGAGGAGACGGTGTGCACCGCGGCGTTTTTGTCGCCCACGACATCGCCGCCCAGAAAGCCGGCGATCATTTCGGCCGTAAATTCCATCATAATCGGGATATTGTTAGAGGTATTGGTTGATATCGATTCCCTGAGGGAGGAACTCCTCGACGGTGCGTCCGAAGGAGAGGACCTCGCGGACGGTCGACGAGGAGATGTCGGCCACGGGGGCCGGCGTGAAGAGCATGACGGTGGTCAGAGCCGGGTAGATGCGGTGGTTGGTGGCCTCCATCGTGCGTTCGTACTCGAAGTCGGTGGTGTTCCTTACGCCGCGGATGATGGCGCAGGCGCCGACCTCTTCGGCGAACTGACCGGTCAGTCCGGTGTAGATCCGGGCCTCGACGCGAGGTTCGTGACGGTAGACGTCGTCGATCAGGCGTTTGCGGTTCTCGACGGTCAGCAGGCCGCATTTGGCGGTGTTGTTGCCGATGCCGATCACCACGCGGTCGAAGAGATTCAGCGCCTCGTCGACCAGCGCGGCGTGACCGCGGGTGAAGGGGTCGAACGACCCCGGGAATATTGCAGTGCGCTCCATATTCGGCAAAGGTAGAAAAAAAACGCAAACCGCGTACGTTTTCGGTGTTTTATTCGCGGTTTCGGATCCGGACGGCGTGCCGGCGTACATCGCGGAGAGGGTTTCAGGACGGGCGGTGCGGCCGGCCGGGCCGGTGGGTCCGGTGACCGGTTGCGGCGGTCAGCGTTCGATCCGGATGTATTCCGTGTAGACGATTCGCGTGTGGGGGTTCTGCGAGACGATCTCCTGCCGCAGGGCCTTGGTGCCCCAGCGGATGAAGAGGAAACGGTGGGGGATGCGGTGGATGATCTGGCGCAGGGTGTCGACGCTGTGGATGCGGCAGTGGACCGAATCGCGGCGGATGATCCCCTCGATGCGGACCCAGGGGTCGCTCCAGCGGAAGGAGTGCAGCGTGTCGAGCCGCGTCCCGAAGCTTCGGGAGAGGATCTCGGAGGTGTCGCGCCGCACGATGAGCGAGTCCCGCAGCGGGGTGCGGATTTCGAGCGTCGACGCGGTGGCGGTCCGGGCCGAGGCTTCGAGCCGACGGAGCCGGATGCCCAGCCGTCGGATCTCTTCGGCATCTTCGGCCCGCAGCCGTTCGAATTCGGCGCAGCGCAGCCGGAGCACCTGTGCCGAGGCGGCCTCTTCGCCGGCCTGCGTGCGGTAGAGGGTGATTTCGGAGGCCAGCGCCTCCTGATTCCGGGCCAGACGTTGATTCTCGCCGTGGTAATGGCGCCATACGACCATCAACGCAGCCGTGACCGCCACGGCATAGAGCATGAGGTATTTTTTCATGGATTGACGGGTTTGGTTCAACGCGCAAGATAGGTCGTCGGCCGGCGTTTCGGTTTCCAGATTTTTTGGAAACGGCCCTCCCCGGGGCGGGATCGTGCCTATGCCGGCGTGCCGGGTTCCGATTCCCTCTCCGCTGCCCCCTCCTCTGCTGGCCCCTCCGCTATTCCAGCGCCGCGGCGATTCGTTCGGCCAGAAAGGTCATCAGCGGCACTCCGTTGCAGCGCGAGAGGGAGGTGATGCCGCGATGGTCCGTAAAGAAGAGTTCCTCGATGCGGGACAGATCCCCGAGCCCGAACTCCTCCTTGCGCAGCTCCATCCCGGCCCGGCGGACGGCCTCCCGGGTGATTGAGCGCTCGACACTCTCCGGTCCCGGCGCTTCGAGTACCGTGCGACCTGCGACGGCGAAGAGCGGGGCCCCCTCGGCCTCGCGGAAGTGCCCCTCGGCATCGCAGCGGATGGCTGCCTCCGCCCCCTGGCGTTCGGCCGCCCGGCGGGCCAGCAGCGTGGCCACTTCATGGGCCGAGGTGGGGGCCTCGGTCAGCGGCAGGTCGTAACGCAGCGCGACGGCTGCGGGTTGCACGCTGCGGTAGCCGTAGCCGTCGTAGTAGGAGATGCCGGCCGGCAGCAGCCGCTCCGAACCGTCGGCCAGCAGCTCGAGGCGGATAAATCCCGAGACCTCGGTCGGGTAGTGCTCCTCCCGGGCGCGGCGTTCGATCCGCCGTTGAAGCGCCTCGGCGGCGGAGGGGTACGGACGCCCGAACCATTCGCGCGAAAGGGCATCGAGCGTCGCCGCATGTTCGGCGACGTGGCGGGCCCGGCCGCGGGCCAGGTGAATGGTCTGATAGAGATAGAGGTCGGTCACTGGAGGAAGATTTTCAGCAGCAGTTCGCGCAGCAGCTCGCCGTCCGACGCACCGCCCGATCCGAGTCCCTTGCTTTTGGCGTCGTATTCGCGCAGCAGCCCCAGAATCTGGAAGACCTTGCGATTGTCCCACCGGGAGGCGTTCTGCTTGATTTCGCCCAGAATGAAGGTGTTGCTCTTGCGCAGGATGCGCATCAGCTCCTGATCCGAGGGAAAGGGCTTGTTGCGGTGGCGCGTAAGCCAGCGCAGGTAGTTCACCACGAAGAGGTCGCGGAACTGGTTGAAGAGAGCCATGACGGTCAGCAGCAACGGATTCTCCTTCGGGTTGCGGGCGAAGTGGTCGGCGATCATCAGGGCGCGGTTCATGTCGCGCGTAACGACGGCCTTGCACAACTCGAAGTTGTTGAAATCCTTCGAGATGCCGATATTGGCCTCGATGTCGCGGTCCGTGATGCGCTTCGTTCCTTCGGGGAGCGAGACGGTGAGTTTCTGCAGTTCGTTGGCGATCTTCGAGATGTCGGTTCCGAGGTGGTCGGTGAGCATCGAGAGGGCCTTCGGGTCGATCTCCAGGCCGCGGCGTCGGATGAACTGCTGGAGCCACGAGGCGATCTCGTAGTCGCGCGGGCGGACCGATTCGAGCACCACGCCGTTGGCGGCACATCCCTTGTAGAAGGCCGATCGCTTGTCGACGCTCTTCTCCTTGTGGCAGATGACGAGGATGGTCGTGGGCGAGGGTTTCTGGGTGTAGAGCGAGAGTCGGTCGATTCCCTTGAGCTGCTGGGCCTCCTTGACGATGACCACCTCGTACTGCCCCATCATCGGCATTTGTCGGCAGAGGTTGACGATCTGCCCGGCGTCCGAATCGCGGCCGTAGACGGTGATCTGGTTGAAGGCGCGGGCGGCCTCGTCGAGGATCGACGCGGCCAGCCGGTCAGCGATCCGGTCGATGAAGTAGCTCTCCTCGCCCATGAGCAGATAGATGCCCGCAAAGCGTCGGGCGGCGATATCGCCCATGATCCGCTCGAAGTCGGCCACGGAGTCCTTGAATTTCAGCGTCGTTTTGGCCATTTCAGACGATCTCTTTGGTGATTCGCAACACGTTTTCGGTGGTGGAGGTCAGCCGGTAGCGGTCGTCGATGCGCCGGCCGACGAGCCAAACGATGTCGTCGCCCGAGAGCAGGACGAACTGCCGCTGCTTTTCGGGCAGCGAGACCTTGGCATCGATCAGAAAGTCGCTGACCTTCTTGCGGCCGCTCATGCCGAAGGGGATAAACCAGTCGCCCTCCTTCCAGCGGCGCAGCGTGAGGGGGAATTGCAGGCGGTCGGCGTCGAGCTGGGCGATCTGCTCGGGGACGCCGAAGTTCTTGATCGTGTCGATGTCGCAGTATTCGAAGTAGAGGACGGCATTTCCGCAGTAGCTTCGCTGCGTGCCCTTCGGGACGCTCACCAGACAGGGATCTTCCGGGGCGATCGGCGAGACGAGGATGCGTCCGCGGTCGATCGTGGCCACATGGTCGCGGGCGTAGAAGCGGCGGCCGGTTGCGCCCTGCTCGAGGGCGTGGCACAGCGAGTCGATGACGTCGCCCTTGAATCCGTAGGCCGAGTTGAGCAGTTCGTAGATGACGAATTCGTGCGGGAAGGCGGGGTCGATGCGGTCGAGATGGATCGTGTCGATGCCCGCGTCGGAGGTGACGGCCAGGGCGCGGATGCGTTCGATGCCGTGGTTGATGAAGAGCTGGGCGTCGGTCAGACGGGCCAGGTTGCGGCACATCAGACTCGTGAACTTGGGGTTGATCTCGCGGATGCGGGGGATCAGCCCGAGGCGGATCTTGTTGCGCAGGTACTTGGTCGAGCGATTCGACGAATCCTCGCGGTAGGGAATGTGGTTGGCGGCGGCATACTCGAGGATCTCGCGTCGCGAGGCGAAGAGCAGCGGGCGGATGACCTTTCCGACCTGTGTCGAGATGCCGGTCAGGCCGCGCAGGCCGGTACCGCGCAGCAGGTTGATGAAGAAGGTCTCGATCGAGTCGTCGGCATGGTGGGCGATGGCCACGACCGTATAGCCCTCCTGTCGGCTCAGTTCGTCGAACCAGGCGTAGCGGAGCCGCCGGGCGGCCATCTCCATCGACTCGCCGGTGCGCTCCATCTCGGCGGCGGTTTCGAATCGCCGGTTGTAGCACGGAACGCCGTATTTGGCGGCCTCCTTCTGGACGAGCACCTCGTCCTCGTCGCTTTCGGCGCCGCGCAGCTGGAAGTTGCAGTGGGCGACCCCGACCGTGTACCCGCAGCGGACGAAGAGCGAGAGCATGACCATCGAGTCGACGCCGCCCGAGACGGTCAGCAGGATGCGGTCGTCGTGCGTGGCGAGGTTGTTCTCGTCGATGTAGTGTTGAAAAGCTTCAATCAGTGCCATGACTCCTTATAATAGATTGACCTCGGTGTCGATCCGGATACCGAACTTGTCGCAGACGGTCTGCTGGACCTTTCGGGCGAAGGCGATCACCTCGCTGCCCGTGGCTCCGCCGTAGTTGACCAGCACCAGGGCCTGGCGTTCGTGGACGCCGACCGCCCCTTCGCGGTGACCCTTCAGCCCGGCGCGGTCGATGAGCCAGCCGGCGGCCAGCTTCACGCGCCCTTCGGGGGCGGGGTAGTGGGGCATGTCGGGATACTGTTCGAGGAGCTTCCCGGCCACCGAAGCCTCGACGACGGGGTTCTTGAAGAAGCTCCCGGCGTTGCCCAGTACGGCCGGATCGGGGAGTTTCGCGCGGCGGATGGCGCAGATCGCCTCGCGGATGTTGCGGAGCGAGGCTCCGCCGCGGGCCTCGACCTCGCGTTCGACGTCGCCGTAGGCCAGCCGGGGGCGGGGCGTGCGGGAGAGTTCGAGTTCGATGGCGGTGATGATGACCCGTCCGCGGAGCGTATGCTTGAAGACGCTTTCGCGGTATCCGAAGGCGCAGTGTGCGGCGTCAAGGGTGAGCATCGAGCCGTTTTCGACGCAGAACATCTCGACGCGGCGGATCGTATCGGCGGCCTCGGCCCCGTAGGCGCCGATGTTCTGCACGGGGGCGGCACCGGCCCGGCCGGGGATGAGCGAGAGGTTCTCGAGGCCCCAGAGTCCGCGTTCGACGGCCCATTCGACCAGATCATCCCACTCGACGCCGGCCTCGGCGCGTACCCGCACCGTATCGCCCTGCTCGGAGAGGAGCGAGATCTGCCGGGCGACGGGCGTCACGAGCAGCCCGTCGTAATCCTGCGTGAAGAGAATGTTGTTGCCGCCCGAGAGGACCAACCAGCGAGGGGGCACTCCGTGGGCGAACAACGCGCGCAGATCGTCCGGGTTTTCGAACTCGACGAGGCGCGCCGCCTGCTGATCGACGCCGAAGCTGTTTCGATCGCGCAGGCTGATGTGGTGAAATTCTCGGATCATGATGTGCAAAGTTACGAATAATTTGCGTAACTTTATTGCATGAAACCCCTAACCGATATGTTTACCGAACAGGATTTACAGCAAATTGCCGACCACGGGCTGACCCCGGCCCGGGTCGAAGCGCAGTTGGAGAATTTTCGCCGCGGTTTTCCGTGGCTGAACGTGGTGCGGGCCGCCTCGCCGGGCGACGGCATCGTGATGCTTGACGCGGCAGCGGCCGACGCCGCGGCGGCACGCTACGAGAAGGCCGCCGCAGGGCTCGATATCGTGAAGTTCGTTCCGGCGTCGGGAGCCGCCACGCGCATGTTCAAGGAGCTCTTCGCCTTCGTGAACGAGGGCAAGCGGGGTCCGGGCATCGACACGCTGCTCGAGAACATCGAACGCTTTGCCTTCTGGCCCGAACTGAAGGCGGTGCTTCCGGCCGGGGCCGACGACCGGGCGACGGTCAACGCCATCGTCAACGACGGCCTGGGCTACGGCCACAAACCCAAAGGGCTGGTGACCTTCCATGCCTACCCCGAAGGGGCTCGCAAGGCCGTTGAGGAGCACCTGGTCGAGGGGGCTGCCTACGCCTCGTCGAACGGCGTGGCGCGCATCCACTTCACCGTCTCGCCCGAACACATGGAGGGCTTCAAGGAGTTGTTGGCCCGGAAGGTGCCCCTCTATGAAAAACGCTTCGGGATCCGCTACGACATCTCGTTCTCGGTGCAGAAGCCCTCGACGGACACCATCGCCGTGAACCCCGACAACACCCCCTTCCGGCAGGAGGACGGGCGGCTGCTGTTCCGTCCGGCGGGCCACGGGGCGCTGATCGAGAACCTGAACGAGATCGACGCCGACGTGATCTTCATCAAGAACATCGACAACGTGACGACCGATGCGCGGCGCGGCGATACGATCCGCTTCAAGAAGGTGCTGGCCGGCGTGCTGCTCGACCTGCAGGAGCGGGTCTTCGAGTACCTGCGGGCGCTGGATGTCGACGGCTGCGAACTGGCCCCGATTGCGGAGTTCATCGAGCGGCGGCTGTGCGTGAAGCTGCCCGCGGACTACAACACGGCGCTGCTGCGTGCGGTGCTGGACCGTCCGATCCGTGTCTGCGGCATGGTCCGCAACGAGGGCGAGCCGGGCGGCGGACCCTTCTGGGTGGGGAATCCCGACGGCACGGAGTCGCTGCAGATTGCCGAGTCGAGCCAGATCGGTCCCGACGACCAGCCGCTGATGAAGTCGGCCACGCACTTCAATCCGGTGGATCTGGTCTGCGGCGTGAAGACCTCCAAGGGGGGCAAGTTCGACCTGCGGCAGTACACCGACCCCTCGACGGGCTTCATCTCGTCGAAGTCGAGCGGCGGTCGCGAACTGCGGGCCCAGGAGCTGCCCGGGCTGTGGAACGGTGCCATGGCGCGCTGGAACACGGTCTTCGTGGATGTTCCGATCACGACCTTCTCGCCCGTAAAGGTGGTGCAGGACCTGCTGCGTCCCCAGCACCAGTAGCGGAACGCTTTGAGTCCATGAAAAATCCCCGATCCATCTGTGGATCGGGGATTTTTTTGCGTCAATTTGCGTTGGATGCTCCTCTGCTGAGGCAGACCTCCTGTTGCGTTTCTTTGCAGAGTTTGTCGGGGGCTCGTTTCTCCTATTTCAAGGTATAGCCGTCCGGGGTTTTGCAGACGGTTCCCTGCTCGACCATCTGGCCGATCATGCGCGAAAGCGACGGACGCGCCACGCCGAGGATGAAGGCGACCTCCTGCAGGTTGCGGATCGAGTGGTTGTCCTTCAGATAGCTCACCACGCGCGAGGCGAGGCTCTGCAGGGCGAATTCGTTGATGCGCCGGCTGAGGAAGAGGCTGTGGTCGGAGATGATCGTCAGGAAGTTGCGCAGTACGGTGCGGTCCTGTTCGAGGATCTCGCGCAGGCTTTCGCGGGAGAGGACCCAGAGGCGGCAGTCGGCCTGGGCGATGATCGATACGGGATAGCGGTTTTCGGTTCCGAAGACGAATGCCGAGGCGAGCGTATCGGGGGCCGAGAGGGTGTCGAGGGTCAGTTCGCGCCCTTCGGCGCTGGTCATCTGCGCGTAGACGCTCCCCTCGCACAGCAGGAACAACGTTCGGCAGACATCGTCCTGCAGGGCGATGAAATCCCCCTTTCGGTAGGAGGCGTATCGGCCCGGGGAGCGTTGCAGAACCGCCTCCAGAACCATCCGGTCGCCCCCGCGGAAGAGGGGCATGTCGTAAATTTCACACTCCATCGAGGGTCGAATTTTGCAGTTGTGGATCCGGCGTAACATGGGTTACGCAAAACGTCGTTCGGGGGTTCTACTTTTGCACCCGGTTCGAAGGGGCGTTCTCCTCGGGACAGGATCCGACGGTGCTGCCCTTCGCCAACACGAACGAACGTACAAAGATAACAATAAAAAGGCCAAATGAGCAGATTTTTGACTGTTGTTTTATGGAGCAGCCTCTTGCTGACGGGGTGCCGGCAGGACGACTGGAGTCCGTCGGTACCGGCTGCGGCGGGCGATGCGGCGGTGTTCCGTCTCCGCGGCGGGGCCTACGACGGAGCGGCGACCCGCGTGGAGGATCTCCGTACGGATTACGACCGCGTGGAGTTCCGCGTGGTTGACGCCGCCTCGGGGGATGCGATCGGCGATCTGAGGGGGCTCTACCACCCCGACGGTTCCGAACTGCGGATCGAGGGGCTTCGCGAGGGCGACTACCGGCTGCTGGTGCTGGGCATCCGCGGCGACTGGTCGCGTGACGGCGTGGAGGTGCACCCGATCTCGCACATCGACGAGGAGTGGGTGAGCTTTCCGGCCGATCTGGGCGAGCCGCTTGCGGCCGAATACTTCTATTCGCAGAGCCCCTTCACGGTGCGGACCGACATTTCGTCCGAGGGCATCGTCACCTCGCAGGTGACGGGCACGGAGACCCTCCAGCAGCGGATCATCGGACGTGCCGACTTCACCTTCGCCTACGAGAATCCCTATATCCGCACGGCGCTCGTGTCGTCGCGTGCGACGCTCGGCGGGGCCCGCTTCCATACGGGAATGACCGGTGCCGGGGAGTTCACCGGCGAGAGCGACGAGCTCTCGCTGGAGACGGATCTCGAGGAGGTCTCCACCTATTGTTTCCTGCCTCTGGTCGGGGGAACGTCGCTGCGGGGCGAGATCGAACTGGTGACGCGCACCTACCGCGGAGGCGAAGTGCGCCGCACGTTTGCCTACGAGCTCGCCGATCTGGAGCCCAACCGCATCGAACGGATCCATACGCCGGTGGTCCATCCGGACAATACGTCGGGTACGATGTTCATCACGCCGCAGGCTTACGCCGAGGGCTCGCATGGACAGATTCTGCAGGACGGCGAGCCGAAGACGGTCTACACCGATCCCGCGCAGCGGCGTTTCAATACGGCGGCGCCGCTTCAGCTCTCGGTGACCGACGCCGGCGAGCTCCATGCGCGGTTCTACTCGCCGCGCCCCCTTTCGGGGGTGCTGGTCCGGGCGCGGATTCCGCGTGTCGACAGCGAGTATCTGGATCTGGCCTGGTTCGACAGCATACCGCCCTTTGCCGACTTCTGCGAGCGGCTGCCGCAGCTCGAACGTCCGACGCAGTGTCTGTCGGAGTCGGGCCGCTGGGTCGACCTTCCGCAGCTGACGGCGGCCGATTTCGAAGGGGTTGAGTTCGCCGTCGAGTGCGAGGACCCCTACTGGAAGAAACTGCGGCAGATCATCCACGGCTGGACCATTGCCTTCAGCCTTTTCAACGGTGATCCCGACCGTCCGGACGGCGGTCCCTCGGGCAACTGGATGGGTATCCGGCCCGTGCATTGCCGCGAGGCGGTGGCCTTCTTCCTGAACTTCACCTACATGATCGACATGCCCGAACACGAGGTGATCCTGCGCGAGAATCAGGACCGTCTCTACGGCAACGGCGGTGTCAACGACAAGGTGACCCCCGAGCGGGTGTTGAGCCAGATGCGCCAGAGCCGCAGCCTGAATGTCGGGCTGGTCTATCCGGGCAACGGCATCGTGGGTCTGGGCGGCGGTTCGTCGTACGGCGCCTACCAGCAGGCGTGGCTCCAGCACTACTTCAACACCTATTCGTGCGAGATCATGTTCCACGAGTTGGGACACGTCATGGGCTACAACCACAGCAGTTCGTTCACCTACGGACCCTGGGCGCAGGAGCTGATGAACCATTTCTACGTCAACCACCTCGATCAGATGCCGATCGACTCGCCCTCCTATCTGAACAGCAGTCAGAATCCGACTTTATATTGAACCGATGATGAAGATGCGACATACGATACGCCTGGCAGCCGCGCTGTTGCTGCCGCTGTTTGCCTCGACGGGCTGTTCGCGCGACGAGGTGCTCCCGATGTCCGCTCCCGCGGCGTCGACGCTGGCCCTGCGGCTGTCGGCCGCAAGCCCCGACGGCGGGCTTGCGGAGGCTTCCGATGCCGAGTCGGTGATCCATGCCGTGACGGCCTGCCGCTTCGAGGCGGGACGGCTGCAGGAGGTGATTCCGGGGGTTGCCGCTGCCGGCGAGGGGCTCTACACCTTTTCGATGGCCACGCTGCGCGGCGAACTCCGCCTGGTGGCCAACGGCGCCGGCGTTGAGGCGCTCGGGAGCCTGCTCCCCGGCGTTACGACTCTTGCCGATTTCGAACGGCTCGAAGCCTCGCTCGGGGAGATGACCCGCGAGGGGCTGGCGATGACCGGCCAACTGACGCTCGACGCGGCGGAAGGGGCGGCCGGGGAGCGTGCCGTGACGCTGCGCCGCAGCGTGGCACGCATCGACCTGAGGTCGCGCGAGGCCGGGGTCGAGGTTCACTCGGTCGTCATCCGCCGGGTGGCAGACCGCGGATACCTCTGGGAGCCGTCAGCCCCGGCCTCGCCCTCCTCGGCCGCCCGCGACGAGTTCCGTCGCGACTACGGCGACCGACCGCTGACGGAGGCGGGTGAGACGCTGCTCTACCTTTGCGAGCAGACGAACGACGCCATGGAGATCGAGGTGACGGCCCGTTTCGGCGGTGGCTGGCACCGCCTGCGGAGTACGCTCCCGGCCGCAATTCGTCGCAATACGGTCTATACGCTCGAGGTGCGCGGTCACGGTGCCGCGGCCGGCATCGAGGTGATCTCCGGCAGCTGGGAGACAGGTCCGGGCGTGGAGTCGACGCCTGTTGCCGAGGGGTTGATCGACGTCGCGTTGTCGGAACTTCCCGATGACGTACGGGTCAATGCCGCGTGCGACACGCTCTATATTCCCCATACGCCCAGCCGGCTGCGCGTCGTGCTGCGCGGCGGGGCGGGCTCCGAGGTGACGGTCGACGGCGCGGTGCGCGGAGTCGAGGTCACGCCGCAGCGTCTGACCCGCGGACTGGAGCAGGTGGCGGCCGTGGAGGTGAGCAGCCCGTTGCGGGTTCCGGGCACGAAGACCGGTTACGTCGGTCTGACGCTCTGGCGCGACGGGGTCACCTCGGGACGCGTCGTGCTCTGCTTTGCGGCCCACCCCGTGCGGGTCGAGGGTGAGTTGTCGTTCGACGATGCCGAACTCTGCGACTTCGGCCGCTACATCGAGGGCGAACTGGCCCGTATCACGCTCCCCGAGGGGATGCAGCTGCGGCTGGAGTTTGCCGACGGCGAGTCGAGGTGGATGGATCTGGCCGGAACGGAGGAGGGTGCGTGGCGCCTGCTCGGCGGCTGGAAGCCCAACGACCCGACGGCCGACGGCCGCGAACAGGAGGGACAGCTGGTCATCACCGATGCGGCGGGCGGTCACGCGGAACGCTACACCGTGCGGCGCCGCAACTGGGGTCTTCCGGTGGTGAAGATCGGCGGCGAGTGGTGGTGCAAGTACAACCTGCGGGGCAATGCGAAACGTTTCGAGGATCAGGTCCCGATTGCGGGCGATCCTGCGGCGGACGGTGCGCTGGCCGACCATCTGATCGCCTGCGACGGTGAGGAGCTGCTCACGCTGCTGGGCGACCAGTACCAGGCGTGCAGCCCCGAGGGGCTTCCGCTGCGCCACAACGGCACGGCCTTCTACCACGAGGGAATGGTCTCCACGACGCAGAACTACGGAACGCTCGATCCGGCGGAGATGGCCCCCTACGGCTACCGGATCCCCGATTACGACGACTATGCCTTCTTTACGCGCAACGAGAACTACAACATCGGCGGAGTGGGCGAGCGCACGTATACGAATGCCGCCGGCGAGTCGATCACAGTGCGCATCCAGGAGCGCGAGGCCGAATTCCTGGGCCACGCCTACGGGACGATTGCCGTCTACGAATTCCGCTCGGGCGATGCCGTGTGGGTGCTGGCCGGGCTGGGCCATCAGTGGAACACCACGGCGGGCAGCATCTCGCCGATGATGCTGCTGCTGGCCACCTGGGGCAATGCCTCGAAGACGTGGGTCATGGAGGGTTACGCCGCGGCCGACCGCCCGGGACAGAACTGGATCAAGTTCATGGCCCAGAATACGACCAAGACGCGTCTGGTGCGCTGCGTGAAGACGCCCGTCGAATACATCTACGACTGATCATCGAACAAGCAACCACATAACCTTAAGTAAACAAAACGTTAAACAAGACAAGACCATGAAAACGAACAAGATGACGACTGTGAAGACGATTGCTTTTGCCGCCGCCATGGCCCTGGGCCTGAGCTCCTGCTCCGAGCGGATGGAGACTCCGGCAACGCCGGGTGCACCGGCGCTGTTGCCGGTGGTGAGGGCGCAGCTGGCAGCCTTCGAGGGCGGAGGCCAGGCGCTCGAGGGTGAGAATACGCTGACCGACCTGCGCGCCTGCCTCTTCGTGGATGGCACGCTGGCGAAGGTCTACACGCTGCCCGTGACGCCCGATGCCGGCCGCGGCGTGCAACTGGAACGCCACGCCGGAACGCTCTACGTGGTGGCCAACACCGAGGTGTTGCTGGATCTCGATGCCCTGCAGCAGGGCAGCCTGAGCGAGAGCGACTGGAAGAAGATGGCCGTAACGACTGCCGGCAAGGCTCCGGCGAACTTCTTCTCGGGCAGCATCTCGCTCGACGGGCTGGAGAACACGCAGACGGAACTTCCGGTGACGCTCCGGCGCGGTGTGGCTCGTTTCGACCTGCAGATCCGCACGGCCGGCAAGGCTTCGGTAAGCAGCATCACGCTGAAGAATGCCGCGCAGTCGGCCTACCTCTTCCCGGTCGAGGGTGATCTTTCGCCCGAAGCCGTGTCGCGCCAGGATGTCGCCGCAACGATCTCGGAGCCGCTGACGCAGGATACCCCCGCCGTGCTCTACGCCTACGAGCAGGAGAACGACAACCTCACGGTGGAGATCGTGGCCGAGATCGACGGTCAGGTGAAGACCCTCACCAAACAGCTCGGCATGGCCCTCGAGCGCAACAAGATCTACACGCTCACGGTGCGCAAGGATGTCATCGACGTGAGCCTCGATCTCTCGTTCGACGAGTGGGAGCCGGGCGGTGACACCGAGCTCACGCCGGCACGCCGATAACCCGTCCGTCCGGACGACCGTACGTTTCACCCGTTCAACCTCGAAAAAAGCTGCAAATTCATGAAAAGACGAAATGATCTGTTGATGCGGACCCTGGGGCCGATGGCCCTGTGCGCAAGCCTTCTGGCGTGTGCGGAGTCTCCCGAGACGATTCCGGGGGATGCCGACTCGGGCGGGGTGGTCCGGATTTCGGCCACGTCGTTCGCCCCGGGCGGCGACGCCCCGGCGGTGGCGGGCGAGGCGGCGGTCGGAAGGGTCGACGCCTACCTCTTCGAGGCGGAGCGTCTGACGCGGATCTTTAGTGAGCTCCCGCTCGTGGGATCGGGCTGCAGCCTGCAGCTCGAAAGCCTCTCGGGGCGGCTCTACGTGGTGGCCGACTGCCGCCCGGAGCTTCTCGACGCGGCGCCGGAAGAGGGTCTCTCCGAGCAGGAGTGGCTCGCCGCGACGATCGGCGGTGACTCCCCGGCGGCCGAGCGCTTCTCGACCGCACGGCTCGATCTCTCGGAGGTGACGCCCGGCACGGCCTCCGTACCGCTGGCGCTGACCCACGGTACGGCCCGCGTCGACCTGCGGCTGCGGGTGGCCGGGGAGGCCGAAGTCCGTTCGATCACCTTCGCCGATGCCGCTTGTGCGGGGCCTCTCTGGAGCCGTGACGGGGCCGCCGTGAAGACCGGCACCGCCCTGCGCGATCTGGAGATCCGGCCGGAGACTCCCCTTGCGGAGGATACCCCCGCGGTGGCCTACCTCTACGAACAGGACAACGCCTCGCTGCGCGTGCGCCTGGAGGCGGAGATCGACGGCAAGCCCTCCTCGCTGGAGGGGGCGCTGCCGCGGCCGCTGCTCCGCAACCGCATCTATACGGTGACCGTGCGCAAGGATGCGACCGATACGGATGCCCGGCTGACGGTCGAGGCGTGGGGCGACGGCGGCGAGACGCCGCTCGATCCCGATCTCGACACTCCGCTGACGGTCGACACGGAGCGTTCGGAACTCCCCGACGGGGTGCGGGTCGAGGATGGAGGGTCGACCCTTGTGCTGCCCTACACCGAGACCGAGGTGATGCTGGCCGTGGCGTGCGACAGCCAGCTGGAGGTGATCCCGATGCCGGATTTCCCGCTGGTGGTCGAGGAGGTATCGACGGGTGCTACGCCCGAGGATATCAACCTCTTCCGGATCCGCAAGGGGCTCTTCGCCCCGAACCGCGAGGCGGCCGAGGTGCCGCTGCGCTTCCGCCGCAAGGGGCTCGAACAGTTCTACCCCGAGGAGCGGATCCTGCTGGTGCTGGAGGCCAACCCTTCGCGTACGCAGGGGGCGCTGGAGTTCGACAATGCCGAACACACGGTCGATTTCGAACGCTATATTGACAACGAGTTGGGTCGCTTCGTACTGGCTCAGGGCAAACGCCTCGAGGTGGAGTTCGATCCGGGGGAGGATCCGTGGATCCGCCTCTCGGAAGCCGACGGCGACGCCCGGACGGTGCGTGTGGTGGCCGGCTGGCGCCCGAACGACCCGACGGCCGACGGACGCCGTCAGGCGGCCCGCCTGGTGGTGAGCAACCTTGAGGTCGGTTCGCAGCGCGAGGTTTACACCGTCGTGCGCCGCAACTGGGGACTCCCGGTGACGTGGTTCCACGGCGTGTGGTGGTGCAAGTACAACGCCCGGGGCCGTTCGCGCCACTTCGAGGATCAGATCCTCTCGTCGGCCGACCCGGCCGTCGAGGCCGGCAAGAGCCTCTACGAATACCTGGGCTCCTGCTCGCCCGAGGAGTACTTCGACCTCTGGGGCTGGGGCTATCAGGGCGACAGCGGCCAGGGGCTGAAGGTCGTCGAGCAGGACGGCAAGGCCGTGCTCGAGGGTTTCTCGACCGACGTGACCGTACATATCAACAAACTGCCGGCCGACGCCCTCTCGCCCGACGGCTACGAGCTTCCCTCGATGGAGGAGTTCAACCGCGTCTTTGACGCCACGGACTACATCTGGATGATGTGGAGCGGTTCGCATACGCTCCGCACCCCCTGGGAGGGCCATTCGGCCATCAAGCGCACGCAGCAGCGGCGCAGCGACGTCACGGTCGGCTCGCTGACGCTCAACGAACTGATCAGCGTGCGGATGTGGAGCCCCGACTTCCCCGATGACGAGGGGATCACCTGGTACGGCGCTGCCGCACAGTGGAATGCCGACGGCATCCGCCACTCGAACCACTACAACAACATCCTCTTCGGCGTCCATTCGCCTGAAGGCTCGGGTTGGTACATCATCGGCGGCATGACCAACCTCTACATGACCAGGAACGGCGCCGGTCCGAAGGATACGCGCACGCTGCGCTTCAAGAAGTCGGCCGTGGAGTATGTCTACGGCCCCGACGCCGACCGCCCGATGCGATGAGTCCTCCGCCGCCCGATGGCTGTGAAGGATCCTCCGCCACCCGACGGACACGACCGCCGCTTTGCCGGCCGGACGTCCCGATTCCGAATCACCCCTGCTCCTTTCGGGACAGGGGTGATTCGCTTTCCCGGACGCGATGATCGTTTTTCACCCGAAATTCGTCATTTGCGGATAAATTGTCGCCGGCAAATGCGGTTTATTCGTAATCTTTTATATATTTGTAGGCGCATTTGAAAAACAAAATCAAAACACGATAACATGATGGAAAACAAACTGCAGGAGTTGACCCGCAAACTCTACGACGAAGGGTTGGAGAAAGGTCGTGCCGATGCCGACCGGCTGATCGCCGATGCCAAGGCCCAGGCGCAGAAGATCCTCGCGGAGGCCGAGACCCGCGCCGCCGGGATCGTCCGCGCTGCCGAGTCCCGCGCCGAGGATGTGGAGAAGAACACCATGACCGAGATCGCTCTGGCCGGACGGCAGGCCGTCTCGAAGATCAAGTCCGAGATCGCCACGATGATCGTCACCAAGGCTACGGCCGAAGGGGTCAAGTCCGCGGCGCTCGATCCGAAGTTCCTCGAGGAGATGCTCATCGCCGTGGCCCGCAACTGGAACGGTGCCGAGGCGGGCAAGGTGACGCTCGAAGCCCTGCTCCCGGAGGATGCCCGTCAGACACTCGACGCCGCCTTTGCCAAGAGCGCCCGTGCGCTGCTCGATGCCGGCATCGAGGTGGGGTGGTCCCGCGAGGTGAAGACCGGATTCAAGATCGGCGCCAAGGAGGGCGGTTACTACATCTCCTTCACGGATGCCGATCTGGAGGCCCTGCTGGGCGAATACCTCCGCGACAAGGTCTATCAACTCCTCTTCAAGGCTTAGGGCATGTTCGCAACCCAATACTATACGCTGGTTGCCTCGCTGAGAGAGTACGCGCTCGATGCCGATACGAAGGGCTTCGATGCCCGCGAGATCATCGACTCGATTCTCGAAGGGGTCTCGGCCGCCGATGCCCGCCGCGTGCGGCTTCTGTACGGCTACTACGACTGCGAGAATCTGGCGGCCCTGCGCAGCGGCCGGACGGCCTTCAATGAGCTGGGCAACCTCTCGCGCGAGGAGCTCGAGGAGGAGCTCCGCTCGCCGCAGCGTCTCCCCGAGGCGCTGGCCCGCGTGGTGAGGGCCTACGCCGATCCCGAAGGGGAGGAGGCCGAGTCGGTCGATACGGCGCAACGCTTCGAGAAGGAGCTCTTCGAGGCCTATTACGCGGCCTGCGAGGGGTCGCGCAGCCGTTTCCTGCGTGCATGGTCGGCCTTCGACCGCACGCTGCGCAACGTCACGGCCGCCGTGGCGGCACGTACGGCCGGCCGCAGCATCGACGAGGCGGTGGTCGGCCAGGGCGATGTGGCCGATCAGTTGCGGCGCAGTTCGGCGGCCGACTTCGGCCTGCGCGGCGAACTGCCCTGGATCGACGCCGTGATCGCCGCCCTGAACGACGAGGCCAACCTCGTCGAGAAGGAGCGTAAACTCGATCTGATCCGCTGGTCGGAGGCCGCGGAACTGGCTACGTTCGACTACTTCGACATCGACGCCATCCTCTCCTATCTGGTCCGCGTGAATATCGTGGCGCGCTGGACGCGGCTCGATGCCCGACGCGGCCGCGAGATGTTCACCCGCCTGATGGCCTCGCTCGACGGCCGGCAGCTCATTGAAAATAAACAATAAAACGATACCATGAAAACTACGGGACGTGTAAACGGTATCATCTCCAACATCGTGATCGTCAAGGCCGACGGACCTGTGGGCCAGAACGAGATCTGCCACGTGTGGACGGGTGATACGAAGATGATGGCCGAGGTCATCAAGGTCATAGGCGATGCGGCCTATGTACAGGTTTTTGACAGCACGCGCGGGCTGAAGATCGGCGACCGCGTCGAATTCGAGGGGCACATGCTCGAGGTGACGCTGGCTCCGGGTCTGCTGTCGCGCAACTACGACGGTCTGCAGAACGACCTCGAAAAGATGGAGGGGTTGTTCATCGCCCGCGGGTCGATCACCGATCCGGTCGATTTCGACGCCGAGTGGGAGTTCACGCCGCTGGCCAAGGCCGGTGACAAGGTCTCGGCCGCCTCGTGGCTGGGCGAGGTGCAGGAGAAATGGGTGCGCCACAAGATCATGGTCCCCTTCACGATGACGGGCCGCTATACGGTCAAGAGCGTGGCCAAGGCCGGCAAGTACAAGGTGCGCGACACGGTGGCCGTGGTGACCGACGACGAGGGCCGCGACCACGAGATCACGATGGTGCAGAAGTGGCCCGTCAAGCAGGCCATCCGCTGCTACACGGAGAAGCCGCGTCCGTCGCGCGTCATGGAGACCGGCGTGCGCGCCATCGACACCTTCAACCCCATGGCCGAGGGCGGTACGGGATTCATCCCCGGGCCGTTCGGCGCCGGCAAGACCGTGCTGCAGCACGCCATCTCGAAACAGGCCGATGCCGACGTGATCATCATGGTGGCCTGCGGCGAGCGAGCCAACGAGGTGGTGGAGATCTTCAAGGAGTTCCCCGAACTGGTCGATCCCCGCACGGGCCACAAGCTGATGGAGCGTACGATCATCATCTGCAATACGTCGAACATGCCCGTTGCGGCGCGTGAGGCGTCGGTCTACACGGGTATGACGATCGGCGAGTACTACCGTTCAATGGGTCTGAAGGTGCTGGTCATGGCCGACTCGACGTCGCGCTGGGCTCAGGCGCTGCGCGAGATGTCGAACCGTCTGGAGGAGCTTCCGGGTCAGGACGCCTTCCCGATGGACCTCTCGGCCATCATCTCGAACTTCTACTCGCGCGCCGGTCTGGTGAAGCTGACCAACGGCGAGACGGGTTCGGTCACCTTCCTCGGTACGGTGTCGCCCGCCGGCGGTAACCTCAAGGAGCCCGTCACCGAATCGACCAAGAAGGCCGCGCGCTGCTTCTACGCCCTTTCGCAGGGGCGCGCCGACTCGAAGCGCTACCCGGCCATCGACCCGCTGGACTCCTACTCGAAATACCTCGAATACCCGGAGATCCGCGAATACCTCGACGGCCATATCGAGAAGAACTGGGTCGACCTGGTCTATGCCGGCAAGACGATCGTGCAGCGCGGCAAGGAGGCCAACGACCAGATCAACATTCTGGGTGACGACGGTGTGCCGGTCGAGTACCACGAGCGCTTCTGGAAGTCGGAGCTGCTCGACTTCGTCATCCTGCAGCAGGACGCCTTCGACGCCATCGACGCCAACTGCCCGATCGAGCGTCAGAAGATGATGTACGAGATGGTGCTGGGAATCTGCCGGAAGGAGTTCTCGTTTGCCGATTTCGAGCAGTGCTCGCAGTTCTTCAAGGGGTTGATCAACCTCTTCCGCCAGATGAACTACTCGGAGTGGAAGTCGGAGAAGTTCGAGAACTACAAACGACAGATCGAAGAGTATGTGAGTGAAAAAAACAACTAAGCCATGACAACACGCGCATTTCAGAAGATATATACCCGCATTGACAACATCACCAAGGCCACGGTGACGCTCCGGGCCCAGGGGGTCGGCAACGACGAACTGGCCACCGTGGGCGGCAAACTGGCCCAGGTGGTGAAGATTATGGGCGAGAACGTGACGCTTCAGGTTTTCGCCGGCACCGAGGGCCTCGCGACCGATTCGGAGGTCATCTTCCACGGCGAACCGCCGAAGCTGCGAGTTTCGGACGCCCTGGCCGGGCGCTTCTTCAACGCCTACGGCGAACCGCTCGAGGGCGGTGAGATCGTCGAGGGCGAGGCCCGCGAGATCGGCGGCCCGACGGTCAACCCCTTCAAGCGTATCCAGCCCTCGGAGCTCATCGCAACGGGTATCGCCGGCATCGACCTCAACAACACGATCGTCACGGGCCAGAAGATCCCCTTCTTCGCCGACCCGGACCAGCCCTACAACGCCGTGATGGCCAACGTGGCCCTGCGTGCCAAGGCCGACAAGATCATCCTGGGCGGCATGGGTCTGACGAACGACGACTTCCTCTACTTCAAGTCAGTCTTCGAGAATGCCGGTGCGCTGGACCGCATCGTCTCGTTCGTCAACACGACGGAGAATCCGCCGGTCGAGCGTCTGCTTGTCCCGGACATGGCGCTGACGGCGGCCGAATACTTCGCCGTCGACAAGGGCGAGAAGGTGCTGGTGCTGTTGACGGACATGACGCTCTACGCCGATGCCCTGGCCATCGTCTCGAACCGTATGGACCAGATCCCCTCGAAGGACTCGATGCCCGGATCGCTCTATTCGGATCTGGCGAAGATCTACGAGAAGGCCGTGCAGCTGCCCAACGGCGGTTCGATCACCATCATCGCCGTGACGACCCTTTCGGGCGGCGACATCACGCACGCTGTGCCCGACAACACGGGTTACATTACGGAGGGTCAGTTGTTCCTGCGCAACGATTCGGATACGGGCAAGGTGATCGTCGACCCGTTCCGTTCGCTGTCGCGTCTGAAGCAGTTGGTCATCGGCAAGAAGACGCGTGAGGACCATCCGCAGGTGATGAACGCCTGCGTGCGTCTGTATGCCGACGCAGCCAACGCCAAGACGAAGCTCGAAAACGGTTTCGACCTGTCGGACTACGACGAACGGGCCCTGAAATTCGCCCGCGACTACTCGGAAAAACTGCTGGCGATCGACGTCAACATCGGCATCACGGAGATGCTCGACACGGCGTGGAGCCTCTTTGCGAAGTACTTCTCGAAGGAGGAGGTCGCCATCAAGGAGGAACTCATCAGGAAATACTGGAAGGAGGCGTAAAAGAAGATGGCCATCAAGTTCCAATACAACAAGACCTCGCTGGGCGAACTCGGTAAGCAGCTGAAAATGCGGCAGAAGGCCCTTCCGACGATCAAGAGCAAGGAGTCGGCGCTGCGTTCCGAGGTGAAGAAGGCGAAGGACTCCGCAGGCGACTACCGTCGGCAGCTCGAAGCCCTGAAGGCCGAGTACGACTACATGGTGTCGTTGTGGGGAGAGTTTGACAGTGACCTGCTCCGCATTGCGGATGTGGATCTGGCCGAGCGCAAGATCGCCGGTGTCCGCATCCCCGAGCTGGAGGGGGTCCGCTTCGAGGAGAAGGCCTACGACCTCTTCTCCTCGCCGGCGTGGTTTGCCGACGGGGTGGGGATCCTCAAGCGGCTGGCACGCCTGGGCCTCGAATACGAGGTCTATGTGCGGCGCATGGAGCTGCTGGATTTCGCCCGCCGCAAGACCACGCAGAAGGTGAATCTCTACGAAAAGGTGCAGATCCCGGGCTATGAGGATGCCATCCGCAAGATCAAGCGCTTCATGGAGGACGAGGAGAACCTTTCGAAATCGGCCCAGAAGATCGTCAAAAACAAACAACAGGCTGCCGGGGAGGGCGCTCTGCTATGATAGCCAGAATGTCGAAATACGACTTTGTGCTCTATGCGGCACAGAGCGAGGATTTCATCACCCGGCTGCGTGAGCTCGGGCTGGTGGACATCACCACCACGGGGTGGGAACCCTCGGAGGAGGACCGGCAGCTGCTGCTCGACATCGAGGGTTGCACGAAGGCCGCGGAGTTCCTCAAGGCGTTCCGCGCCGACAGAAGCCACGATGCCCTGCGCGGCGAACCCTTTGCCTCGGGGCGCGAGGCCTACGAACACTATGCCGCGGCGCAGCGCGAAGCAACCGCCATCCGCACGGAGATCGCACGGCTGGAGAAGGCGGCCGACGAGTTGCGTCCGTGGGGCGCGTTCGATGCGGAGCGCACGGCGCAGCTGGCGGCCGACGGCGTTGTGCTGCGTTATTTCTCGGTGCAGCGCAGTACGTTCGACAAGATGAAGGAGGAGTGGGCGGACAGCTATACGCTCTCGGAGATCTCGCGCACGGATGCTGCGGTATGGTTCGTCGTGGTGACGGCTCCGGGTGAGGAGGTGGCCATCGACGCCCAGGAGATGAAGACCCCTCAGATGGATATCCGCGAGGCGGAGCGCCGTCTGGCGGCCGAGCGGGAGCGTCTGTCGGCGCTCGACGCGGAATTTGCCCGTGTGGCGGCCTCCGAAGAGCTGCTGGCACAGTATGCCGCCGAACTCAGGGAGCGGCTGCAGGGCGTGCGCGTCGAGGCGACGGCCCGGCACGAAGCCGACGGCTCGCTGGTGATCATGGAGGGGTGGGCCGAGACCGAAACCTCGGCGAAGGTCGACGCGCTGCTCGAGGCGTACCCCAATGTCGTCTGGCTCAAGAGCGACCCGACGCCCGAGGACGATACGCCCGTCAAGCTGAAGAACAACCGCTTTGCGCGGATCTTCGAGATGATCGGCGACCTCTACGCCCGGCCGAAGTACGGCACGCTGGATCTGACGCCCTTCTTCGCGCCGTTCTACATGCTCTTCTTCGGCATCTGTCTGAACGATGCCGGATACGGTCTGGTATTGCTGGCCGCGGGACTCTTCATGCTGTACAAGTTCCGCGAGCCAGGCATGATGCGCCGCGCCGCGTGGTTCGCCACGCTGTGCGCCCTGACGACGGTCGTCTTCGGCGCCATCTGCGGCTCGTTCTTCGGTCTGAGCCTCAACGAGTACTTCCCCTCGATCCCGTTCTTCGACTTCCAGGGCAAGTTCTTCATCATCTCGCTGGTGATCGGTCTGGTGCAGATCCTCTTCGGCATGGCGCTCAACATCTGGACGACGACGCGCTGCTTCGGCATCACGCACGCCTTCGGGCAGTTGGGATGGTTCATCATCCTCGTCTCGTGCTCGCTGGCCGTGGCGCTGCCCATGGCCGGGATCACGATTCCGGGCTTCACGTCCGGGTCGGTGGCCTTCTACGTGGCGCTGGGAATCGGCGGTGTGCTGCTGCTGGTGCTCAACAACCCGCGGCGCAATCCGCTCGTTAACGTCGGAGCCGGACTGTGGGATCTCTACAACAACATCACCGGCCTGCTGAGCGACGTGCTGTCGTACATCCGTCTGTTCGCCATCGGACTGTCGGGCGGTGTGCTGGCACTGGTCTTCAATACGCTGGCCGAGGGCTTCGTCCCCGAGGGCGCCAACATCGTGGTGCGGCTGCTGGTGATGATTCCGATCCTGCTGATCGGCCATGGCATCAACCTCTTCATGTCGACCATCTCGTCGTTCGTTCACCCGATGCGACTCACCTTCGTGGAGTTCTTCAAGAACGCCGGCTTCGAGATGGCCTCGCGGTCGTTCGACCCCATCCGCAAAATGGACAAGACAAACGAATAAACAAAACAATAATCAAAAACTTTTCAAAACACTATGGAAACAACAACAGCATTGGTAATGGCTTACGTCGGCGTAGCGTTGATGGTGGGCCTGGCGGGCATCGCATCCTCCATCGGAACGGCCATCGCAGGCATGGCTTCGGTCGGTGCCATGAAGAAGAACGGCGACGCCTTCGGTAGCTACATGATCCTCTCGGCGCTCCCCGGTTCGCAGGGCCTCTACGGCTTCGTCTGCTTCTTCCTCGTGCAGGGCGGACTGACCAACCCGACGATGACGCAGGGCGCAGCCATTCTGGGTGCCGGTATTCTGGTCGGTATCGTCAATCTGGCTTCGTCGATCTATCAGGCGAAGATCTGCGCCAACGGTATCGCCGCCATCGGAAACGGTCACGACGTGATGGGTAAGACGCTGATTCTGGCCGCCTTCCCGGAGCTGTACGCCATTCTGTCGGTTGCCGCCACCTTCCTGATCGCCACGCTCGACGGCGTGAATCTCTTCTAAGGAGGCGCATTTCCGCGATGCAAAAAAGCCTCGTCCATTTCGGACGGGGCTTTTTACGTGTTGGGGGGCAGAATCGGCACGCCGGGGCAGAACCCGCGGACAGAGGCGGAATCGGCGGTCGGGCGGGAGCATCGGCGGGTCGGCTGGGCGGTGAGGTGCGGGCATCCCAATTGTGGCAATGCGGATGACACTCTCATACGAGCCCCATGCGCGACACCCTCGTACGTGTGCCCATGTGCGACTCTCTCATACGGGCGTCCTTCACGACTCCCCACATACGTGCGTCCGCGCACGATACCAGCCCCCCCCCTCCGGAATTACCGGCCGCGGCGGCGCGAGGAGTGGCTCACCTTCGGCCCTGAACCTTTGTCGGAGGCCTTGCCTTTGCCCTTGCCGCGGCTGCGGTCGTCGGACGATCCGGAGCGGCGGTTCGGCAGTCCGGGCAGCAGCAGCTCGAAGTCGAGCTGGCGCTTCTGCAGGTCGGCCCGCTTGACGCGGATCCGCACGGGGCTGCCCAGCGTCAGCTTGATGCCGGTCGAGCGCCCGATCACCTCGTACTGCTGTTCGTCGAAGAGGAAGAAGTCGCCCGGAATATCGCGCAGGGAGGACATGCCCTCGATGTGGGTCTCGTCCAGTTCGATGTAGATGCCCCATTCGGTGAGTCCCGAGACGTGGCCGTCGAACTCCTCGCCGATGTGCTCCTTCATGAACTCGACCATCTTGTACTTGATCGAGGCGCGTTCGGCCTCGGCGGCGATCACCTCGCGCTCCGATGCCCGCACGCAGAGCTCCTCGACGGGATCCTTCGGTACCGACTTGCCGCCCTCGAGGTAGTGGGCCAGCAGACGGTGGACCATCATGTCGGGATAGCGGCGGATCGGTGAGGTGAAGTGCGTGTAGTAGGGGAAGGCCAGACCGTAGTGGCCGATGTTGTCGGTCGAGTAGTAGGCCTTGGCCATCGAGCGCACGGCCATCGTCGTGACGGCGTTCTCCTCGGTTGAACCCTTGACCTGCTTGAGAAGTTTGTTCATCTCCCGGGCCACGGCGCGCCCCTTCGAGGCCTTGAAGATGTGGCCGAAGCGGAGGATGAACTGCCGGAAGCGGTCGAGCTTCTCCTCGCTGGGCGAGTCGTGGACGCGGAAGACCATCGTGCGGGGCACGGCGCGCCCCTTGTCGTTGCGGCGGTGGGCGCAGAATTCGGCCACGCGCCGGTTGGCCAGCAGCATGAACTCCTCGATCATCTGGTTCGACTCCTTCTGCTCCTTGAAATAGACGCCCAGCGGCTTGCCGCTCTCGTCGAGCTTGAACTTCACCTCCTCGCGTTCGAAGGCGATGGCGCCGTTCTTGAAACGCTGGGCCCGCATGGCCTGGGCCAGGCGGTTGAGCGTGAGGATCTCCTCGGCGTAGTCGCCCCGGCCGGTCTCGATCACCTCCTGCGCCTCGGCGTAGGTGAAGCGGCGGTCGGAGTGGATCACCGTGCGGCCGAACCACTCGTCGAGGATCTCCAGGTTCTCGTTCATCGTGAAGACGGCCGAGAAGCAGAGGCTCGTCTCGTTGGGCCGCAGCGAGCAGAGCTCGTTCGAGAGGCGCTCGGGGAGCATCGGAACGGTGCGGTCGACCAGATAGACCGACGTGCCGCGTTCGACGGCCTCGTCGTCGAGCACCGAGTGGGGCTTGACGTAGTGGGTGACGTCGGCGATGTGGACGCCGATCTCCCAGACGCCGTCGCGCACCTTGCGGACCGAGAGGGCGTCGTCGAAGTCCTTGGCGTCGGCCGGGTCGACCGTGAAGGTCACCACCTGGCGGAAGTCGCGCCGGCTGGCGATCTCACGGGCCGTGATGCTGCCGTCGATGGCCTTGGCCGCCTCCTCGATTTCGGGTTCGAAGCGGTAGGGGAGTTCGTATTCGGCCAGGATGGCGTGCATCTCCGTATCGTTGTTGCCGGCGATGCCCAGCCGCTCGACCAGTTCGCCCACGGGGCTCTTGCTGCCGGGCTGCCAGTCGACAATGCGCACGACGACCTTCTCGCCGTCGCGCACGTCGGGATAGGCGCGTTTCGAGAGGTAGATGTCCATCGGCATGCGGCGCGAGTCGGCCCTGACGAAGATCTGGTGGGCGCCGACCTCGGCCACGCCGACGTAGGGCTTGTGACACCGTTCGAGGATGCGCGTCACCTCGCCTTCGAACTTGCCGTTGCGGCCGCGGTGGATGACGGCCACCTCGACGCGGTCACCGTCCAGCGCATTGGCCGTGTTGCGCGGGTTGACGAAGATATCCTCCTCCTGCCCCTCGACCTCGACGTAGACGGCTCCCGACTGCGTCATGCTGGCCACACCCTCGTAGAGCGGGCGGTGCTGTTGCGAGAGGCGGTACTTTTCGCGCGAGCACTCCTCGACGATCCCCTCGTCGAACAGCCGGCTGAGGATCTCGAACGTCTCTCGGCGCCCCTCCTTCGAGGCTCCGCCCGAGACCGATGCCAGGTATTTGAGCGTGAACTGCGTGTTGGGAAAATCGCGGAACATGTGAAGAATGATCTCTTCACGGGCCGATCGCTTGTTTTTGGCCCTCTCTTTCGGGGTCCGTTGTTGTCTCTTGTTCATATCGTGTGTCTTTATTTTTCGAGAATCCGCAGGGCCAGTTCGTGCATGAAGGCGATGCCCGGTTCGATAGCCCCCTCGTCGGGAAGGAACGTCGCCGTGTGGGAGCGTCCGGCCGCGGCGCCGACCCCGAGGCGGTAGAAGAGCGATGGATACTCCCGGCAGTAGAAGCCGAAATCCTCGGCCGTGGTCCGCAGCGGAAGCATCTCGATGTGGCACCCTTCGTGGCGGGCGATGGCCACGGCCAGTTTGACGAGGATCTCGTCGTTGACCACGCACGGGTAGCCGTGGCTGATGTCCACGCGGGTCTTCACGCCGCGGCGCGCATCGATCTCGGCGGCGATGTTGGCGATGCGCTGGTGGAGGATCTTGCGCTGGCGTTCGTCGAACGTGCGCAGCGTCCCCTCCATGTAGACCTCGTCGGGGACGATATTCGTGGCGCCGAGGGCCTCGACGCGGCCGATCGACAGCACGCACTCCTCGCCGTTGAGGGCTACCAGCCGCGTGAGCAGTTCGGCTCCGGCGGCCACGGGGTCCTTCAGCAGCTGGCGCATGGCGCCGTGGCCGCCCGTTCCGTGGATCCGCAGCCGCAGTTCGTCGCTCGAGGCCATGTACTTTCCGGCTCGGAATCCGAAGCTGCCGACCTCGAGCTGCGCATCGACGTGTTCGCCCACCACGGCGCGGATGTCATACCCCTCGAAGGGCTTTTCGGCCAGCACGAGCGATGCGCCGCCCGGGTTGCACTCCTCGCCGGGCTGGAAGAGCCCGAAGAGCGTACCGCGGAAGTCGGGCCGGGCGGCCATGCGCTGCAGCACGCCGTAGAGGACGGCGGCATGCATGTCGTGGCCGCAGGCGTGCATTACGCCGCGGCGCTGCGAATGCCACGTACAGTCGTTCTGTTCGTCGATCGGCAGGGCGTCGATGTCGGCCCGCAGCACGACGGCGCGGCGGTCGTCGGCCACACTTTTTGATCCGCGGATCGAAGCCAGGACGCCGGTCCCGGCCACGCGTCGATGGGCGATCCCCAGCGCATCGAGCCGCTCTTCGATATAACGGGCCGTCTCCTGCTCCTGGAACGAGAGTTCGGGATGGGCGTGCAGATGGCGTCGGAATTCGACGGGGGTTATCTCCTTGTTACTTTCCATATAACCTTTGAAAGAAAATAGCTTGTCGGAGGCCGCTCCCCGGACGAATCGTCCGCCCGGTGCGTGACTCCGCGTTGTTCTCCTTTCGGGGCGGGAGGGCGGTCAGGTCTGTTTCCCGGCCCGGACGCACCCCCCCCCTCTTTGATCAGAAGAGCGCCGAAACGATCTTCTGAATGTTTGTTGTGCGGCTCATTGTATAATAGTGCAGCACCGGGACGCCGGCGGCCATCAGCTCGCGGCTCTGGGCGATGGCCCATTCGGTGCCGATCTCGCGGGCGCTTTCGGGGTGGGCCTTCACCTCGCGGGCCAGCTCCTCGGGGATCGAGACGTGGAACGTCTCGGGCAGCACCTCCAGATGGCGGGGCGTCGACAGCGGTTTCAATCCGGGGATGATCGGTACGGTGATCCCCGCCTCGCGGCAGCGGCGCACGAAGTCGAAGTACTTGCGGTTGTCGAAAAAGAGCTGCGTGATGACATACTCGGCGCCGGCGTCGATCTTGGCCTTCAGGTGGGCGATGTCCGAGGTGATGTCGCGCGCCTCGAAGTGGACCTCGGGGTAGCCGGCCACGCCGATCGAGAATTTCGAGTGGTGGCACTCCTCGACCTCGCCGTCGATGAAGCGGCCGTGGTTCATGTCGTCGATCTGCCGCACCAGGTCGATGGCATGGGCATGGCCCTGCGGATGGGGCATGAAGCGGCGTTCGTTCTGCGACTTGTCGCCGCGCAGCGCCAGCACGTTGTGCAGTCCGAGGAAGTCCATGTCGATGAGCGTGTCCTCGATGTCGTATTTCGACAGCCCGCCGCAGATCAGGTGCGGAACCACCTCCACGCCGTAGCGCTGCTGGATGGCCGCCGAGATGCCGACCGTGCCGGGGCGCCGCCGCACGACGTGCCACTCGATGCTGCCGTCCTCGCGTACGGTCTCCTTGATTGCCTCGCGGTGGAACGTGATATTGATGTAGGCCGGGCGGTAGGGCATCAGCGGTTCGATGGCGGCGAAGATCTTCTGGCTGCCGTCGCCCTTGAGCGGCGGCAGGAGTTCGAAGGCGAAGCGCGTGCGCTTCGTGGCGATGGCTTCTCGGATGATATCGACTACGTTCATGGCTGTGTCAGAGATTGTTGGGAATGAGTTTCTTGATCTGCTCGACCTCCATGCCGCGGCGGCGCGCGTAGTCGAGCAGCTGCTTGGTGTCGATCGTCCCGACGGAGAAGTACCCGCCGTCAGCGAACATCAGTCCGCAGATCGCCTCACCCGGATTGATCATCCAGTTCTCCGTCAGGCGCATGCCGGTCGTCGTTTCGACGGCCAGCAGGTCGAAGACTTCGCGCTTGAGCGAGTGGTCGGGCGCCGAGGGGTAGCCGAAGGCCTCGCGGCAGCCGCGGTAGTGGCCGCGGATGATCTGCTGCGGGTCGATGCCGCCCTCGGTCTCGTAGCCCCACATCTGGCGCCGTACGAAGGTGTGCACCGCCTCGCCGAAGGCCTCGGTCAGCCGGTCGGCCAGCAGCTTCGACAGGATGGCCGAGTAGTCGTCGGCCTCCTTGCGGAAGCGCTCCTCGAGCTCCTTGAGTCCGATGCCGGCCGTCAGCGCAAAGCAGCCGATCCAGTCGTTCTGCGGGGCGATCCGGTCGGCCAGCGACTGGTTCTCCTCGCCGCGCGTCTGGTTGCGCAGCATCGGGAGCCGTTTTTCACGCCCCTTGGTGTCCGTGATGAGGATGTCGTCGCGCTCCGAGCGGGCCGGGAAGATCCCCACAACCCCCTGCAGCGTCAGCAGATGCTCCTCGCGGATCCGCTTCAGCAGCGCCTGGGCATCGTCGAAGAGCTTGCGAGCCTCGGGACCCTTCTCGGGGTGGTCGAGGATCTCCGGGTAGCGACCCTTGAGCCCCCAGGCCGGGAAGAAGAAGTTCCAGTCGATGAAGGGCTCGGCATCCGAGATGTCGAAGTCGGGGAAGACCAGACGCCCCGTGTGGAGCGGCTTGACGGGTTCGTGAGGCGGCAGCCCGCGGCGCGCCTTGTGCACCTCGACGATCGGAATCAGATCGCGCTGGCGGAGTTTGCGGGCATACTCCTCGCGCAGCGCGGCCTGCTGCTGCTTCACCTCTTCGACATAGGCCTCGGAACGGTTGCCCAGCAGCCGGGCCAGGATCTGCGTGTTCTGGCTGGCGTTGGCCGAGTGGATGACCGCCCCCGAGTAGACCGGGGCGATCTTCACGGCCGTATGGAGATCCGACGTCGTGGCGCCGCCGATGATCACCGGAATGCGCAATCCGCGCCGTTCGAGCTCCTCGCAGATGTGGGCCATCTCGTCGAGCGACGGGGTGATCAGTCCGCTCAGCCCGATGACCTGCGCCCCCCACGCCACCGCCTCGTCGACGATGCGTTCGGCCTCGACCATGACGCCCAGATCGCGGATCTCGTAGCCGTTGCAGGCCATCACCACCGAGACGATGTTCTTGCCGATGTCGTGGACGTCGCCCTTCACCGTGGCCACCAGCACCTTGCCGGCCGAGTGGGTCGTGGTGGCGGCCCCCTGCTCGATGTAGGGGGTCAGCACCGCCACGGCGCGCTTCATCACGCGGGCCGTCTTCACGACCTGCGGCAGGAACATCTTCCCCGCACCGAAGAGTTCGCCGACCTGCTCCATGGCGGGCATCAGCAGCCGGTCGATCACCGCCATCGGGCTGTCCAGTTCGCGGTAGGCCTCCAGCGCATCCTCCTCGATGTGGTCGGCAACGCCCTTGAGCATGGCGTAGTCGATGCGTTCGCGGAGCGTGCCGCTGCGCCAGGCATCGGCCTGCTGCGGCTCCTGCTGCGCCGTCTGCTGCACCTGATGGGCATACTCCGTGAGGCGTTCCGAGGCATCGGGCCGGCGGCACAGCAGCACGTCCTCGACCCGTTCGAGCAGTTCGGGCTCGATCTGGCTGTAGACGCGCAGCATCTGCGGGTTGACGATCCCCATGTCCATTCCGGCGCGGATCGCATGGTAGAGGAAGGCCGAGTGCATCGCCTCGCGCACGGCGTTGTTGCCGCGGAAGGCGAACGAGAGGTTCGACACCCCGCCCGAGACCTTCGCCCAGGGCAGGTGCTCCTTGATCCAGCGTGTGGCGTCGATGAAGGCCTTGGCGTAGCCGTCGTGTTCGGGAATACCCGTCGCCACGGCCAGTATGTTGGGGTCGAAGATGATATCCTCGGCCGGGAATCCGTTGTCGGTCAGCAGGCGGTAGGCGCGCTGCGCCACCTCGATCTTGCGTTCGCAGGTGTCGGCCTGCCCGCGCTCGTCGAAGAGCATCACCACGGCGGCGGCTCCGTAGCGGTGGATTTCGGCCGCACGCCGCAGGAACTCCGCCTCGCCCTCCTTCAGCGAGATGGAGTTGACCACCGACTTGCCCTGCACGACCTCGAGGCCGGCGATGAGCACCTCCCACTTCGACGAGTCGATCATCACCGGCACGCGGGCGATTTCGGGCTCCGCGGCCATCAGGTTGAGGAACGTGCGCATGGCCTCCACGCCGTCGATCATGCCGTCGTCCATGCAGACGTCGACCACCTGCGCTCCGGCCTCGACCTGCGCCCGGGCCACCGAGAGGGCCTCTTCGTAGTTGCCCTCGCGGATGAGCCGCGCAAAGCGGGCCGAGCCGGCGACGTTCGTCCGCTCGCCGATGTTGATGAAGTTCGTCTCGGGGACCACCCGCAGCGGTTCGAGTCCGGCGAGCACCGTTTCGTGGCGCGGCTCGGGCAGCGGATGCGGGGTATATTGGTCGACGATTTTCGAGAGTTCGAAGATGTGGGCCGGAGTGGTTCCGCAGCAGCCGCCGACGATGTTGACCAGTCCGCGGCGCATGTACTCGCCCAGATCCTCGGCAAACATCGCCGGGGTCTCGTCGTAACCGCCCATGACGTTGGGCAGTCCGGCGTTCGGGTGGGCCGAGATGCGGGTCTGGGCCACCTTGGCCAACCGTTCGAGGTAGGGCATCAACTGCCGGGCCCCGAAGCCGCAGTTCAGGCCGATCGACAGCAGCCGCGCGTGGGAGAGCGACGCGGCGAAGGCCTCGACGGTCTGTCCCGAGAGGGTGCGGCCGCTGGCATCGGAGAGCGTCCCGGAGACCATCACCGGGATCTGCCGCCCGAGCTTCTCACACAGACGGTCGATGGCGTAGAGGGCCGCCTTGGCGTTGAGCGTGTCGAACACGGTCTCGACGAGCAGCACGTCGACCCCGCCCTCCACCAGTCCGCGGGCCTGGTCGGTGTAGGCGTCGACCAGCTGGCGGAAGGTCACCTCGCGGGCTGCGGGGTTGGCCACGTCGGCCGACATCGAGGCCGTGCGGTTCGTGGGGCCCATCGACCCGGCGACGAAGCGCGGTTTCTGCGGGTTGCGCGCCGTGAAGGCGTCGGCCGCCGCGCGCGCCACCTCGGCGGCCGCGCGCGAGATCTCGCGGGCCAACCCCTCGAGCCGGTAGTCGGCCAGCGAGACGGCATTGGCGTTGAACGAATCGGTTTCGATGATGTCGGCGCCGGCCGCCAGGTATTTTTCGTGGATTTCGCGTACCACCTCCGGGCGGGTCAGCACCAGCAGGTCGTTGCAACCCTTGAGTTGCACCTCCCACGTGCGGAAGCGCTCGCCGCGGTAGGCCGCCTCGTCGAGTCCGTAACTCTGGACCATGGTGCCGAATCCGCCGTCGAGCAGCAGGATGCGGTGCTCGAGCAGCGCTTGCAGCGTCTTGTTTTTCGTTTCTGCGGGTATCATTGTTCGATGATCTCTATTTCGAAGAGTTTGCTCCAGTTCTTGCCCGTGACGAAGAGACGTTTGGAGGCGGGGTCCCAGGCTATGCCGTTCAGCACGTCGGTCGAGGGGGTGCGCTCCCCGTCGGGCAGCAGCCCCGTGAGGTCGACCACCCCTTCGACGCGGCCCGTTGCCGGGTCGATGATGACGAGCTGGTCGGTCATGTAGACGTTGGCCCAGATGCGGCCGTCGATCCACTCCAGTTCGTTGAGGAAGGGGACCGGTTCGCCCTTCAGGGTGACGGTCACATGGCCGCTGCGGCGGAACGTCGCCGGGTCGACCGTGTAGAGGTTGGCCGATCCGTCGGTCATGTAGAGCTGTCGTCCGTCGGTGGTGATTCCCCATCCCTCGCCGGCGTAGCGGTGGTCGCGGAGCTTCTCGAGACCGCCCTCGGTGATGCGGTAGACGTGGGCGGTGTTCGACTGCCAGGTGAGCTGGAAGAGTTCGTCGCCCAGGATGGCGATCCCCTCGCCGAACTCCGAGCGCGGCAGCGTGGCCAGCACCCGGCTGCGGCCCGAGGCCGGATCGAGCGTCTGCACGACCGATTCGCCGTACTGGCCCGTCCCCTCCCACAGCGCGCCGTCGTGCCACAGCAGACCCTGCGTATAGGCCTTCGTGGAGTGGGGGTGGGAGGCCTTGACGCGGTAGGTGTAGTGTTTCGGTTCGGCGGGCACGGAGGCCGTCGTATGTTTTCGGGCCGTCGAGCGTGTCCTGGCCGGGGAGTTCCCGCAGGCCGTGAGCAGGGCGCTCGCCAGCAGAAGAGTCGTCACAAGTTTCATCATTCGCGGAGATAAAGCCTACAAAGGTACGAAAAGCAAACCACAAATCATAATTTCACCTATAATATGGAGCTATCTGTTGGGCGGATCGGAATAATTTCGTATCTTTGCCTCCCGATTCCGAGTGGAAAAACGCAAGAAATCAGATATAACAAACTCATTATGAAGATCGTAAGAGAACAACACGGCGAGAATAACTCGCTGATCCGCGTGACCGTCGGTCAGGACGATTACGGCCAGGAGGTCGAAAAGGCGCTGCGCGAGTATCGTCGCAAGGCCAATATTCCGGGATTCCGTCCCGGCATGGTCCCGATGGGCATCATCCGCAAGATGTACGGCAAGGGTGTCGTGGCCGAGCAGTCCTACCGCAAGGCCTCGAACTCCGTCTTCGAGTACCTCCAGAAGGAGGGCATCGACTACCTGGGCGACGTCATCCCCGCCGAGGAGCAGGGTGCCTTCGATTTCGAGAACAACACCGAATTCGAGTTCGTCTTCGAGATCGGTGAGGCTCCGGCCATCAACCTCGAGCTCTCGGACAAGGACAAGCTGACCTACCACTCGATCAAGATCGACAAGAAGATGCACGACGACTACCGTTCGAACTACCTGCGCCGCTACGGCCGTCTGGTCGACGCCGACGAGGTGACCTCGGACGAGGCCCTGACCGTGACGCTCGACAACGGCGACATGAACGTGGCCGATGCCTACGTGGGTCTGATCTCGATGACCGACGAGGAGCGCAAACCCTTCCTCGGCAAGAAGGTCGGCGACAAGATGAAGGTCAACATCAACGAACTCTACAAGACTCCGGCCCAGCGTGCCGCCTGCCTGCAGGTCAAGGAGCATGAGCTCGACGGCATCAATCCCGAGTTCGAGATGGAGATCACCAAGATCCGCCGCTTCGCCGAGCCCGAACTCAACGAGGAGTTCTTCAAGATGGCCTTCCCGCAGGGCAACGTCACCTCGGAGGCCGAGTTCGACAAGTACCTCGACGCTCAGATCGAGAGCGAACTGCGTCGTGAGAGCGACTACCTCTTCACGTTGCAGCTGCGCGACTACCTCCTGAAGAAGGCCGATCTGAAGATGCCGGTTCCGTTCCTCAAGCGCTGGCTCTATACGATCAACGAGGGCAAGTTCACGATGGAGGAGATCGAGAAGGACTTCGATCAGTTCCTGAAGATGTTCACCTGGAACTATCTGCAGAAGCACTTCATCAAGGCCGACAACCTCACCGTGACGAAGGAGGAGGCTACGGCCGAGGCCAAGGCGCTGGCTGCCGCTCAGTTCGCGCAGTACGGCATGCCGTCGGCACCGGATGACATGCTGGCCGGATATGCCGAGAAGATCCTCGCCGACAAGGATCAGGGTCAGAAGATCTACGAGAAGCTCTACGAGACGAAGGTCGTCGACGACATCAAGTCGAAGATCAAGGTGACGGAAAAGGCCGTTTCCGCAGAGGATTTCGCCAAATTGGCAAAGGAGCTTTAGGATTCGCGGATTTTTGATTATCTTTGGACTTTGCAGGCGCGATGTTTGCAAAGTCCTTTTTTATGCGGGGGGGCCGAGAGAGTCGGGCCGGGCGTTGTGAACGGCGGCCGGGTGCTGGAAAGGACCGGACGTTGTGAGTGCCGGTTGGTGTGAAGGAGCTAGCCGGGTGCTGTGAACGGTGTCTGGAGTGTTGGAGCGGGCCGGGCGTTGTGAACGGCGGCCGGGTGCTGGAAAGGGCCGGACGTTGTGAGTGCCGGTTGGTGTGAAGGAACTTGCCGGGTGCTGTGAACGGCGGCGGGAACGCTGGGAAACGCTGCGGTCGGTCGGTTGCCGGATTCGGTGATTGACGCCGGACGCGGGCCCGCCCAAACGCGGATCCCGTAGGCAGATCCCCCTCTCCGCAAATGTGTGTTGAAAGGATAACGAATTGAAGAATATGTCTGAATTTGAAAAATATGCCCGGAAGCATTGCGGGATCAGCTCGCTGAAACTGCATGATTTCCAATCGGTCAGTGCGGCCTATGTCTCGCCGACGATCATCGAGGAACGCCAGTTGAATGTCGCCACCATGGACGTCTTTTCGCGTCTGATGATGGACCGCATTATCTTCCTCGGAGCACCGATTTACGACGATGCCGCCAATATCATCCAGGCCCAGCTGCTGTTCCTGGAGTCGGTCGACCCCGACAAGGATGTCCAGATCTACATCAATTCGCCCGGCGGTTCGGTCTCGGCCGGACTGGGTATCTACGATACGATGCAGCTCGTGTCCTGCGACGTGGGGACCATCTGCACGGGACTGGCCGCCTCGATGGGTGCCGTGCTGCTGACGGCCGGTGCCGCCGGCAAGCGCGCCGCGCTGCCCCATGCCCGGGTGATGATCCACCAGCCCCTCGGAGGCGCTCAGGGCCAGGCCTCCGACATCGAAATCACGGCCCGCGAAATCATGAAGACCAAACGCGAGCTCTACGAGATCCTCGCGGCCCATTCCGGCGTCTCGATCCGCAAGATCGAGAAGGACGCCGATCGTGACTACTGGCTTTCGGCCCCCGAGGCCAAGGAGTACGGACTGATCGATACCGTACTCTCCAAACGTGAGAAGTAACCTCCATGGCACAGAATCGCAACAACAACAAAACCGACAATACGAAGAACGGCGGCGACAGCTGTTCGTTCTGCGGCGCCAAACGCTCCGAGGTGGAGATCATGTTCCAGGGCATGGACGGCGCCAACATCTGCAATAAGTGCATCGAGAACGGCTACCGCATCCTGCTCGACAACGACATGGTCGCCGCAGAGGGGCGCAAGGGTCGTTCGAAGGCTGCTCCCCTGAAGAAGGAGGAGCTGCTCAAACCCGCCCAGATCAAGGAGTTCCTCGATCAGTACGTCATCGGGCAGGACGCCGCCAAGCGCTACCTCTCGGTGGCGGTATACAACCACTACAAGCGGCTGCTCTACGCCCCGAAGGAGAACGACGTCGAACTCGACAAGTCGAACATCGTGCTGGCGGGTCCGACGGGTACGGGAAAGACCCTGATGGCCCGCACGATCGCCAAACTGCTGAAGGTCCCCTTCACGATCGTCGACGCCACGGTGCTCACCGAGGCCGGTTACGTGGGTGAGGATGTCGAGAGCATCCTCTCGCGGCTGCTGCAGGTGGCCGACTACGACGTCGAGCAGGCCCAGCGCGGCATCGTCTTCATCGACGAGATCGACAAGATCGCCCGCAAGGGGGACAACCCCTCGATCACGCGCGACGTCTCGGGCGAGGGTGTGCAGCAGGCTCTGCTGAAGATCCTCGAGGGTACGGTGGTCAACGTTCCGCCCCAGGGCGGGCGCAAGCACCCCGAACAGAAGTTCATCCAGGTCGACACGCGCAACATCCTCTTCATCTGCGGCGGTGCATTCGACGGCATCGAGAAGAAGATCGCCCAGCGGCTCAACACGCGGGCAATGGGCTACGGCCGCATCAATGCCGACCCGATCGACCGCTCGAACCTCATGCAGTACATCACGCCGCAGGATCTGAAGTCGTTCGGACTGATCCCCGAACTGGTGGGGCGTCTGCCGGTGCTGACCTACATGCAGCCGCTGGGACGCGACGCCCTGCGTTCGATCCTCACCGAACCGCGCAATGCCATCATCAAGCAGTACGTGCGGTTGTTTGAGATGGACGGCGTGAAACTGACCTTCACCGACGAGGCGCTCGACTACATCGTCGACAAGGCCGTGGAGTTCAAGCTCGGAGCCCGCGGTCTGCGGTCGATCTGCGAGGCGGTCATGATGGACACGATGTTCGAACTGCCGTCGACCGGCGCCAGGGAGTTCACCGTGACGCTCGACTACGCCCGCGAGAAGGTCGAGAAGGCCAATCTCCCGGTGCTGAAGCAGGTGGGGTGATCCTGCGTGCGATAACTACGACAACCAACGCTTAAATAACTGCAACAACAATGTCTACAACGAATTCAAAACTGACGCACGTAGCCGACAACGTCCGTATTCTGTCGGCGGCGATGGTGGAAAAGGCGAAATCGGGACATCCGGGCGGAGCCATGGGCGGTGCCGACTTCATCACGGTGCTCTATGCCGAATTTCTGCGCTATGATCCCGACAACATGGCCTATCCGTTCCGGGACCGTTTCTTCCTTGATCCGGGCCACATGTCGCCGATGCTGTATGCGACGCTTTCGCTGGCGGGCCACTACTCGACCGAGGATCTGCAGTCGCTTCGGCAGTGGGGCAGCGTGACGCCGGGGCACCCCGAGGTCGACGTCCTGCGCGGAGTGGAGAATACGTCGGGTCCGCTCGGACAGGGTCATGCCATGGCCCTCGGAGCCGCCATTGCCGAACGCTTCCTGGCGGCGCGCTTCGGCGAGTGGATGGCCCACCGGACCTATGCCTATATCTCGGACGGCGCCGTCGAGGAGGAGATCTCGCAGGGCGTCGGCCGTATTGCCGGTCACCTCGGGCTCTCGAACCTGGTGATGTTCTACGATGCGAACAACATCCAGTTGTCGACGAAGGTCGACGAGGTCGACACGGAGAATGTGGCCATGAAGTACGAGGCCTGGGGCTGGAACGTTCTCTCGATCGACGGCCACAACATCAACCAGATCCGTGAGGCGCTGGTGGCAGCCCAGAGCGAGACCGAACGTCCGACGCTCATCATCGGCCATACGACGATGGGCAAGGGTGCCAAGGGTCCCGAGGGCGAGAGCTACGAAAACCGCGTCTCGACCCATGGCCAGCCGCTCAGTGCGGCCGGAGCCGATTTCGCCGCCACGGTGAAGAATCTGGGAGGCGATCCGGAGAACCCGTTCGCCGTCTTCGAGGAGAGCCGCGAGGTCTTCGCCGAGCGTCGCGAGGCGCTGCGGGCCTGGGCTGCCGAGCAGGCCGCCGTCGAGAAGTCGTGGCGCAGCGAACACCGGGAGCTGGCCCGCAAACTCGACGAATTTCTCTCGGGATGTCTGCCCGAGATCGACTACAAGCTGATCGAGGTGAAGCCCGACGTGGCGACGCGTGCCGCCTCGTCGTCGGTGCTGGGCGTCTATGCCGAGAAGATCGACAACATGATCGTCTCGTCGGCCGATCTCTCGAACTCGGACAAGACGGACGGCTATCTGAAGAAGACCAAGGCCTTCACGAAGGGCGACTTCACGGGCAAGTTCTTCCAGGCGGGCGTCTCGGAGCTGACGATGGCCTGCGTGATGAACGGCATGGCGCTGCACGGCGGCGTGATTCCCGTATGCGGCACCTTCTTCGTCTTCTCGGACTATATGAAGCCGGCCGTGCGCATGGCGGCGCTGATGCGTCTGCACGTGATCTACGTCTGGTCGCACGACTCGTTCCGTGTGGGTGAGGACGGTCCGACCCACCAGCCCGTCGAGCAGGAGGCCCAGATCCGTCTGATGGAACATCTGCGGAACCACGAGGGGAAACGTTCGATGGTCGTGTTGCGCCCGGCGGATGCCGAGGAGACGGTCATGGCCTGGAAACTGGCCGTCGAGGAGCACCGCCCGGTAGCGCTGGTCCTCTCGCGTCAGAACATCAAGAACCTGCCGACGCTGGGTGCCAGCCGCCGCGAAGAGGCCGCCCAGATCTCCAAGGGTGCCTACGTGGTGATGGATGCCGCCAAACCGGCCGCCGTGCTGATCGCCTCGGGTTCGGAGGTCTCGACGCTGGTCGAGGGTGCCGAACTGCTGGCTGAGGAGGGCATCGCCGTTCGGGTGGTTAGCGCTCCGAGCGAGGGGCTCTTCCGCGACCAGCCCCGGTCGTACCAGGAGACGGTGCTGCCTGCCGGACTGCCGCGCTACGGCATGACCTCGGGCCTGCCGGTGAACCTGCTGGGACTCGTCGGCGAGAAGGGCATGATCCACGGTCTGGACCACTTCGGATATTCGGCCCCCTACAAGGTGCTCGACGAGAAGTTCGGCTACAACGGCAAGACCGTAGCCGCCGAGGTGAAGAAGATGCTGGGCCGTTAGCCCGGGGCCGGGGGGGGGGAAAAAAAAAGAAAAGGTGCCAGCTGGAGGAGCGCCGCAATTGGGAGCTACAGCCAGGGGCGCTGAAACCGGAGGAACACAACCGGAGTGCTGAAACCGGAGAATCGCAGCCGGAGTGCGGAAGTCGGGGTGCTGAAACCGGAGAATCGCAGCCGGGGTGCGGAAGCCGGAAGGCCGCAGCAACCCCTCCCCACCCGAAACAAGATACACAAGAGGAGAGGAGCCATCCTGAAGATGGCCCCTCTTTATATATAGGTGAGATGCCCGATTCTGCGGTTTTTTGAAAAAATTCCCGAAAATCCATTGCCAATCCACGAAAAGCCCTTATCTTTGCGATCCCGTCTGTCAAGCGGGGAATGTGGAAAGATTTGACTGATTGCAAACCACAATAAAAAATCGCTAAAACAGCACGTTTTTTATTTTCCAACAGCCAATTTTTCCCATTTTAGACGTTTAACCTTAAAAAAACGGTTCAAAATGGGTTTTTTGTTTACATCGGAGTCCGTTTCGGAAGGACACCCCGATAAGGTCTCGGATCAGATTTCCGACGCCATTCTCGACGAATTTCTTCGTCACGATCCCAATTCGAAGGTCGCCTGCGAAACGCTCTGCACCACGGGCCTTGTGGTCGTTGCGGGTGAAGTGCGCTCGGAGGCCTATGTCGACGTGCAGGGCGTGGCCCGGCGCGTGATCGAACGCATCGGCTATACGAAGAGCGAATATCAGTTCGACTGCAACTCGTGCGGCGTGCTGTCGGCCATCCACGAACAGTCGTCCGACATCAACCAGGGTGTCGAGCGCGACGAGGAGTACGAGCAGGGGGCCGGCGATCAGGGCATCATGTTCGGCTACGCCTGCAACGAGACGCGCGAGATGATGCCGGCGACGCTGATCCTTTCGCACGTAATCCTGAAGGAGCTGGCCGTTATCCGCCGCGAAGGCAAGGTGATGACCTATCTGCGCCCCGATTCGAAGTCGCAGGTGACGATCGAGTACGACGAGCGGACGAACAAGCCGCTGCGCGTCCACACGATCGTGGTCTCGACGCAGCACGACGAATTCATCCGCCCGGGCAACGGCCTGAGCGAGAAGGAGGCCGAGCGGCAGATGCAGGAGCGCATCCGCGAGGATGTGCGCACGATCCTCATTCCGCGTGTGAAGGCGCGTCTGGAGCGGGCCGAAGACAAACTGGCCGACCTGATCGGCGATGACTATATCCTGCACGTCAACCCGACGGGCAAGTTCGTCATCGGCGGCCCTCACGGGGATACGGGTCTGACGGGCCGCAAGATCATCGTCGATACCTACGGAGGCCGCGGTGCCCACGGCGGAGGCGCCTTCTCGGGCAAGGACTCCTCGAAGGTCGACCGTTCGGCTGCCTATGCCGCCCGCCACATCGCCAAGAATCTCGTGGCGGCAGGTGTGGCCGATGAGGTGCTCGTCGAGCTGAGCTACGCCATTGGCATCGCCGAGCCGCTGTCGATCTACGTCGACACCTGCCACTCGCCGCGCCCGAAGGCCCTCGAGGGGATGACCGACGGCGAGATTGCCCGTCGCATCGGCCGCCTCTTCGACCTGCGTCCGGCTGCCATCGTGAAGCGTTTCGGTCTGAAGAACCCGATCTTCGAGGCGACGGCCTCGTACGGACACTTCGGCAACCGCCCCTACAAGAAGGTGGTGAAAGTCTGGGAGAAGGGCCGCGAAGTGGAGCGCGAAATCGAGTTCTTCGGCTGGGAGAAGCTCGACGCCGTGGAGGCCATCCGCAAGGAGTTCGGGCTCTAATGCACGAAATTTGCGATAATCGGGACATTCCGCGGGAATGTCCCGATTTTTTTGTGTGAAATGGCATACTAACCCGACAATTCCGACCGTTTATCCCACAAAAGAAATTCAGAACAAAGCCTATGCGGTAAAAATTGCCTCCGAAAGTTAGACACTAAACTCTTGAACAACTATGAAAAAGGCATTTTTGATTTTGGGACTTGTTGCCGTGTCGGCCGCAGCCGGCGGTCTGACAGCCTGGGCCGTGAGCGGAAAGCAGAACGGTTCGGTGGCATACGTCGAGCACCAGGTCGAGCGTACGCCGGCGCTGGGCAACCACTTTACCTCTTACCAGAATGAACAATATCCCGACTTGACCTATGCCGCCGAGAATGCGGTCAAGGCGGTCGTAAACATCGAGGCCATCCAGCAGGTGGAGATGCCGCGCCGGGGGTATGACCCCTTCCTGGAGTTCTTCGGCATCCCGCAGGATTACGGCGACGGCCGTCCGCAGTACCGCGAACAGCGGGCCGGCGGTTCGGGCGTCATCATCTCGGAGGACGGCTATATCGTGACGAACAACCACGTCGTCGACGGTGCCACGAAACTCCGCGTGAAACTCAACGACGGCCGCATGTTCGACGGCAAGCTCATCGGTACGGATTCGGCCACGGACCTGGCGCTGGTGAAGATCGAGGCCAAGGATCTGCCGACGTTGCCCTTCGGGTCGTCCGATGCGCTGCGTCTGGGCGAGTGGGTGCTGGCCATCGGTTCGCCGTTCGACCTGCAGTCGACCATCACGGCCGGTATCGTGAGCGCCAAGGCGCGTCAGCTGGGGGCCATCCCCAACGATTTCCGCATCGAGTCGTTCATCCAGACCGACGCGGCGGTCAACCCCGGCAACTCGGGCGGTGCGCTGGTCAACACGCACGGTGAACTGGTCGGCATCAATACGCTGATCAAGTCGCAGACGGGCAGCTACGTGGGTTATTCGTTCGCCATTCCGGAGTCGATCGTCCGCAAGGTGGTCGTCGACCTGAAGGAGTACGGCGTCGTACAGCGCGCCATGCTGGGCATTCAGTTCCGCATGGTGGATCAGGACTTCCTCGACTCGGAAGGCAAGGATTTGGACATCAAGGAGCTTGGCGGCGCCTATGTGGCCAGTGTCTCGGAGGGCGGTTCGGCCTCGGAGGCCGGCATCCGCAAGGGCGACATCATTCTCGATATCGACGGGGTGAAGATCACCGAGCCCTCGACGCTCCAGGAGCAGATCGCCAAACGCCGACCCAACGATACGGTCAAATTATCGGTAAAAAGGGACGGCAAGGTGAAACAATTTGTGGTCACTTTACGTAATAAGGCTGGTAAAACGGAATTGATGACCAAAGAGGACGTCGACGTGGTCGAGGCCCTTGGCGGAAAGTTCGCCGATGCCGGGACGAAACTGTGCCGCGAACTCGATATTCGGGGCGGTGTACAGGTCGTCGGGATCAAGGCGAACGGGATTCTGGCCCGCGCCCGCGTCAAGCAGGGATTCGTGATTACCCACATCAACGATCAGCCGGTCTATTCGCTGAGCGACATGCAGCGCATGACCGACAAGATCTGTTCGATCGACGGTATCTATCCCAACGGCCGTTCGGCAAGCTACATGCTTGTCGAGTAGCCGGCGATTCGGAGGCGGGTTTCGTGTCGAATGGAACGGAAACATTTTAGGAAGTTAGGATAAAGATATGCGTCAACTCAAGATTACAAAGTCCATCACCAACCGCGAGAGCGCCTCGCTGGACAAATATCTCCAGGAAATCGGCAAGGAGGAGCTCATCACGGTGGAAGAGGAGGTGGAACTCGCCCAACGAATCAAGAAAGGCGATCAGGAGGCCCTCGAAAAACTGACCAAGGCGAATCTTCGCTTCGTGGTCTCGGTCGCCAAACAATACCAGAACCAGGGTCTGAGCCTTCCGGACCTGATCAACGAGGGTAACCTCGGTCTGATCAAGGCCGCCGAGAAGTTCGATGAAACCCGTGGCTTCAAGTTCATCTCCTATGCGGTGTGGTGGATTCGTCAGTCGATTCTCCAGGCTTTGGCCGAGCAGTCGCGTATCGTGCGTCTGCCGCTGAACCAGGTCGGCTCGCTCAACAAGATCAACAAGGCCTTCGCCCGCTTCGAACAGGAGCACGAGCGTACGCCGTCGCCCGAGGAGCTGGCCACGGAGCTCGAACTCCCGAAGGAGAAGGTGACCGATACGCTGCGGGTGGCCGGACGCCACGTCTCGGTGGATGCACCGTTTGCCGACGGCGAGGACAACTCGCTGCTCGACGTGCTGGTCAATCCCGATTCGCCCAACGCCGACCGCGGACTGATCAACGAGTCGCTGTCGACCGAGGTCGAGCGGGCGCTCGAAACCCTGACCGAACGCGAACGCGATATCATCAAGTACTTCTTCGGCATCGGCTGCTCGGAGATGACCCTCGAGGAGATTGGCGAGAAGTTCGACCTGACGCGTGAGCGTGTGCGTCAGATCAAGGAGAAGGCGATTCGCCGTCTGCGTCACTCGTCGCGCTCGAAGCTGCTGAAATCCTATCTGGGATAGAGGGGCCGGAGAGGGCCGAGGAGGGGCTGGAACCGGACCAGTGAACCAAGCCGGAGCGGGCGCAGGACTGAATGGGTCGGTGCCTTGAGAACCGGAAACAGAAAACATGAAAAACCGGAGGCTATAAAACCTCCGGTTTTTTTGTGTCGTTATGTGTCGGGCCGGTGTTGCTCCGGGGAACGGCGGTGTTCCGGAGGGTATCGGCAGTACTCTGGGGTCGGTGATGCTTCGGAGCGGCGGTGTTCCGGGGTGCCCCCCCTTGCTTCGCCCCCCCCCATCTCCGGATAACCTTGCAGGGCCGGAGCACGGGGCGGCGTGTTTGTGGCGCCTACCAGTCTATGGGCTCCTTGCCCTGGCTGCGGAGGTAGTTGTTGGCCTGCGAGAAGTGGTGGCAGCCGAAGAATCCCCGGTAGACCGAGAGCGGCGAAGGATGCGGCGCCTTCAGAATGAGGTTGCGCGAGGGGTCGGCAATGGCCCCCTTGCGCTGGGCGTAGCTGCCCCAGAGCATGTAGACGATCCCCTGTTTGCGCTCGGCGATGGACCTCACGACGGCGTCGGTGAAGGTCTCCCAGCCGCGTCCGGCGTGCGAGGCGGCTTCGTGGGCCCGGACCGTCAGTACGGAGTTCAGCAGCAGGACGCCCTGTTCGGCCCAGCGGTCGAGATTGCCGCTTGCGGGGATCGGACGTCCGGTGTCGTCGGAGACCTCCTTGAAGATGTTCTGCAGCGAGGGCGGAAAGGGAATGCCGTCCGAGACCGAGAAGCAGAGCCCGTTGGCCTGTCCCGGGCCGTGATAGGGGTCCTGGCCGATGATGACGACCTTCAGTCGCTCGAACGGGCATTTGTCGAAGGCGCGGAAGATGTTGCTGCCCCGCGGGAAGATGCGGTGCGTGGCGTATTCCTGACGCACGAAGTCGGTGAGTTGGGCGAAGTAGGGCTTTTCGAACTCCGGAGCGAGGAGTTCTTTCCAGTCCGGGGCAATCTTTACATCCATGTTACAAGGTGGTTAAATTCGTGTAAAGGTAGTAAAAAGTTCGCGAAAAGGGCTTATCTTCGCTCCGAATTCAAGCATGAAGGATGAAAATGAGGGGATGGATTCTTTTCGCGATGCTCGTCGCGATGACGACGGTCCGGGGCTCGGAACCTGGTGAGGTGCGCAGTCTGATTCTGATGATCGGCGACGGCATGGGGCTGGCTCAGGTCTCGATGCTGCAGCTGGAACAGGGCGATACGCTGACGTCGTTCGATCGGGCGCAGGGGGTGGCACTGATCCGCACCCGTTCGGCCAACAGCCGGGTGACCGATTCGGCGGCGGCCGCCACAGCCCTCTCGTCGGCCTCGAAGACCGGCAACGGCATGTTGGGTGTCGATCTGCAGGGTCATCCCCTGCGGTCGATGATGACTCGGGCCCGTGAGGCAGGGATGCCCACGGGCATAGCCGTGACCTGCTATCTGCAACACGCGACTCCGGCGGCCTTCTATGCCCATGTGCCGGATCGCAACGATACCCGATCCATTACCCGTGATCTGTTGGCGAGTGGCGTCGACGTGCTGTTCGGGGGCGGCCGCAAGTGGCTTGCGGAGGAGTGTCCCGAGGGCGGCAGCGGTCTGGACGCCCTTCGCCGGCGCGGGTATTTTGTCGCCGGTTCGCTCGCGGAAGCCGATACCGTGACGCAGGGCCGCCTCTTGTGCGTGGCGGCCGACGAGCACCTGGCTCCGGCCCTTGGGCGCGGTGATTTCCTGCCCCGGGCGACGCGCAAGGCCCTCGAACTGCTCGATCGCGAGGCGGCACGGCGCGGAACGGGTTTTCTGCTGATGGTCGAGGGCTCGCAGATCGACCTGGCCGGGCATGCCGGTGATATTGCGTGGATGCAGGCCGAGATGCGTGATTTCGACCGGGCGGTGGCCGAGGCGATGGCCTATGCCGACCGCGTGCCGGGCGTATTGGTCGTCGTGACGGCCGATCACGAGACGGGGGGTCTTTCGATTCCGGCCCTCGAGGCGGACTTCACCCGGGCCGACAGCGGGATCGACTACCACCTCTCGACGCGCAACCATTCGGCCACGATGGTGCCCGTCTATCTCTACGGCACGGGGGCCGACCGTATTCACGGCGTGATGGACAACACCGAACTCTCGCGGCGGATCATGGAGCTGCTCGGCCTGCAGTAGCCGGGGCCGGAGGGACCTTCTGTCGGGATTGAAAAAGGGCCGGACTCAACGTCCGGCCTTTCGGGCCTCTTCGGCATCCTTTTCGAGTTTTTCGTCCTCCTCCCAGTCGAACCAGGGGAAGTCGCGGCGTCCGTCGAGGCGGAATCGCGTGTAGGTGATCGGCAGCCCCATACCGAGGAAACGCTCCTCGTAGGCGGTCTTCACCGAGAGCACCTCGTCGGCATATCCCGAACCGTAGATGTCCGGCTCGGAGACTTCGCACGGAAGGCCGAAGCGCCGGATCACTTCGTTCGTATAGGCGTAGAGGTGTTGCGAGTCGGTCTTGAGGTTGATGGCACCGTCGGGACACAGCATCCGGGCGTAATACTCCAGAAAGAGCGGCGAGGTGAGGCGTTTCTTGGCGCGGCGCGTCTTGAGCTGCGGATCGGGGAAGGTGATCCAGAGTTCGGAGACCTCGTTTTCGGCGAAGAGTCCGTTGATGAATTCGATCCGCGTGCGGAGGAATCCGACGTTGGACATGCCGCGCTCGGTGGCGGTCTTCGCCCCGCGCCACATGCGGGCACCCTTGATGTCGATGCCGATGTAGTTGCGTGCGGGGTCGCGTTCGGCCAGCGCGACGGTATATTCACCCTTTCCGCACCCGAGTTCGAGGACAATCGGGTGGTCGTTGTGGAAGAAATCGCGGTTCCAATGCCCCTTCAGCGGGTGGTCGTGGCGGAAGACCTCTTCGAATTCGGGTTGTACGAAGCAGGCAAAGGTGAGGTTCTCGCTGAAGCGACGGAGTTTGTCTTTTCCCATGTGTGTTGCTGATCGTGTGAATGGTTTTCCTGGGGTCTTGGTGTTTCTGGTTTTTGGGGGACGCAGGGCTTCCGGTCAGCCTGTTGGGCCCCATCGGGCTTGCCCCCCCCCTCTTCGGACCGGGTCAGCGGCTCTCCGAGAGCTGAATCCCGATGGCCTCCACCCCGCGGACGGGACGGATCGGCGTGATGCGGAAGCGATACTCGCCCGTACGTCCGAGCCGGATCCGGTGACGGTAGGGGACGAGGTATTCGCGCATCAGGGCTGCGGGTCCGTTCGTACGGGTGAGAGCCAGCAGAAAGGGCTCCTCGAAGCGGAGCGAATCGGGCGAGAGCGCAGCGATGCGCACCGTGAGGGTATCCTCCGTGAAGCGGTCGTTGCAGCGCAGAAAGAGCGCCGCATTGCGCAGCATCACCGTATCGACATTTTCCAGCCGGATTTCGGCCGGAGCCTCCCAGCGCCGCGGCGAGACATCCGCGGCTGCCGTCTGACAGGGTGACGAGCAACCTGTGGCTCCCGCCAGCAGGAGCCCGAGTGTCAGCATCGCCGTAATCTGTTGCAATCGTCCGTTCACCTTTCTCCCGTCCCGGCAGCTGCCGGGTGTTTTTCTCTATTCGTTGGAACTGTTGACCGGGGCCGTACCTCCGCCATTGGTCTTGCTGCCGTTGGCTTCGCCGTTGCCGTTGTTGCCGCCGTTGCCGCCATTCTGGCCGTTCTGGCCGCCCCGGCGATGGTTGCGGCGATGGTTGCGTCCCCCTTCACGGCGTCCTTCGCGGTTGCCGTTGTTGTTGGCGTTGGCGTTGGCGGCGTCTCCTCCGTTGGCCGGCCGTGCGCCGTTCTCACGCGGCTCCCGGTTATCCTGACTCTCTCGGTTATCTTGGTGGTCTCCCCGGTTTCCCGGACCTCCCTGGTTCTCCTGTCGGTTGCCGCGATTTTCCCGATTGCCCCGGTTGCCGCGATTGTTGCGGCGGCCGTTCTCGGACCGCGGTGCCGAATGGCCGTCATTCGCGGAGGCGGCTCCGTTTGCCGGATTGGTCTCCTGCTCCTTCTGGCCGTTCGGGGTGTTCTCTCCGGCGTTCTGACCGTTCGGATTGTTGCGGTTCTTGTTTTTGCCTCCGCGCTTGCGGCGTTTGGCCTGGTCGAAACGCGTGATGCTGTCCTCCTCCGAACGGTAGGTCGGCTCCTCCTCGGTCGGGCGGATATCGTCGGCATGCTGCAGCCGTTCGGCCTTCTTGCCCTGCCGGTTCAGCGCCAGAATCTCCTTCACGCGCGAAACGGGCAGCGTCGTGAGGTTCGACATCGTCTCCTTCGACGAGGAGAAGGTCATCGTTCCGGCCAGCACGTCGCTCTTGACGAGGAACCATTCGCCCTCTTCGGTCTGGAGCGGTTCGCGCAGCCGCGGGAACTCCTTCCGCGCATCGACGTAGGCGTCGTATTCGTACATCATGCAGCACTTGAGCTTCGAGCACTGCCCGGCCAGCTTCTGCGGATTGAGCGAGATGTCCTGCACGCGGGCCGCACCGGTCGTCACGCTCGAGAAGGTTGACATCCACGACGCGCAGCACAACTCACGGCCGCAGGCTCCCAGACCGCCGATGCGGCCGGCCTCCTGACGGGCGCCGATCTGCTTCATCTCGATGCGGATGTGGAATCGCTCGGCGAAGACCTTGATCAGTTCGCGGAAGTCGACCCGCTCGTCGGCGATGTAGTAGAAGATGGCCTTGATCTTGTCGCCCTGGTACTCGACGTCGCCGATCTTCATGTTCAGCCCCATGTCGGCGGCGATCTGACGCGAGGCGATCATCGTTTCGTGTTCGAGGGCGATGGCCTCCTGCCAGCGTTCGATGTCGTAGGGTTTGGCCTTGCGGTAGATCTTCTTGTACTCGCCGTTGTAGGGGTTGAAGCCGATGCGTCGCATCTGCCGGGCCACCAGGTCGCCCGTCAGCGAGACGATTCCGATGTCGTGGCCGGGCGAGGCCTCGACGGCGACGATATCGCCGCGCTTGAGGTCCAGGTGGTTGACATTCTGATAGAACGACCGCCGGGTGTTCTTGAATCGCACCTCGACGATATCGGTCGGTTCATTAACGGGATATTCGTCGAGCCAGGGGGTCTCGTGCAGTTTGAAGCAACCGTCGCAAAGCCGGACTTCGGGTTCGGCGCCGCAGTTGCAGAAGGCGCATCCGCGACCCACTTCGGGTTTGAAGGCGCCGGTATCATGTGGTTTTTCGATCTCCATTTCGGGTATAATTTGCGTAAAGATACGAAAAAAAAATGAATCCGCCGTCTAAACTTTTGCCGTTCGGAGTCGCCGCACGCTGTGGCGGATGCGCAGGATCATCAGCAGGGCGGCCGCCGAGAGCCCGAACGAGAAGCCCAGGAAGAGTCCCGAGGGCCCCATTCCGAGGGTGAATCCCAGCAGATAGCCCACCGGGAGGTTGAGCAGCCAGTACGACACGAAGGCGATGGGCATGATGATGCGCACGTCCTGGATACCGCGCAGAATGCCCACCGAGACATTCTGCAGACCGTCCGAGAGCTGGTACAGCGCCGCCAGCACGAGCAGTTGGGAGGTGATGGCGATGACCTCGGGATTCGAGGTGAAGAGCGTCGGGATGACATGCCGCAACGAGATGAAGAGCACGGCGGCCAGGGCGTTCCAGGCCAGCACGAGGTGATACGAGGCCCGGGCGGCCAGCGAGAGTTCGCCGAAGTTGCGGGCGCCGTAGCAGTGGGAGACGCGGATCGTGGTGGCGGCGCCGATCGACATGACGATCATGAAGGCGCAGTTGCCGATGGTCATGGTGATCTGGTTGGCGCTGAGGGTCTGCTTGTCGAACCAGCCCATCATGATGCCCGTGCCGACGAAGGCCGATGATTCGAGGAACATCTGCAGCGAGATCGGGCCGCCCATGCGGAAGAGTTCGCCGATGCGCCGCAGCGAGAAGCCCCGCCACGAGAACCACCCGAAATACTGCCGGTAGCGGCTCCGGGCGCAGAAGTATCCGATCATGATCGCCATGCCGATCACGCGGGCCAGCAGGGTCCCCAGTCCGGCCCCTTCGGCCCCCATCTCGGGGAATCCCCAGTGGCCGTAGATGAATATCCAGTTGAAACCGATGTTGGCCACGTTGGCGACGATCGTGGCGTACATCTCGGCGCGGGTGTTCCCGACCCCTTCGAGGAACTGCTTGAAGGCGAAGAAGAGCATCACCGGCGGCATGCTCCAGACGAGCATCTTGTAGTAGGGGATGGCCATGTCGACCACGTCGGCCGGCTGGCGCATGTGGTAGAGCAGCGGGATGGCGGCATACTGGATGGCGGACATCGCCACCCCGAGCAGGCCGTAGAAGAGGATTCCGTTCTGCAGCAGGCGGGCCGAGTGGATGCGGTCGCCCTGTACGTAGCGCTCGCCCACGAGCGGGGTCATGCCCATGGCGATGCCGATCGAGGCGATGAAGAGGATGAAGAAGACCGAGCCGCCGAACGAGACGGCAGCCAGCGGCAGGGGGTCGTTGCCGCCGTAGCGGCCGACCATCAGATTGTCGGTGAACTGCGTGAAAATCTGTCCCAGTTGGGTCAGCACCACGGGCAGGGCCAGACGCAGATTCTGTCGGTATTGTTCCTTGTAGGTTGAAAAACGGTACAACATGCGGATCGTTTCGGAACGGCAAAGGTACAAAAATCTTTCCGAAAAGTGCGCTGGACCGCCCGGCTATTTGGCCGGGGCTTCCGTTGACCTGGATGGAGGAGAAGAGGTTGAAGCGCGTGAGGATCTCCGAATCGTAGACGCGCGTGAGGGTCAGATACTGGCTCACGGGCGACATCTCGCCCGCCTCGTTGCGCACGAAGATGTTGTTCAGCGATTCGATGTCGAGACGGTACTCGGGCGGGGCCTGCACCATCACGCGGTAGAGCTTCGAGAAGCGGTTCATGTTCGAGGCGTAGTTGCCGCCGATGTAGCCCGAGAGGGTGCTCAGCACGTCGGAGGGCGAGATGCCGTTGCGTTTGCAGCGGGCGTCGTCGACCACCGTACCGATGACCAGTACCAGGGCGAAGAGCGTCAGCATGTTCAGACTGAAGCCCGCGGCGTAGAGAAAGGCGAACGTGCCTACGAGCGCTTCGAGACGGCCGTTGAGCGGGCTTTCCGCCGTATCGAGGTGCGGCGGACCCCCGTCACGGCGACGCTGGTCGTCAAGCAGGAGTACAACAAGGTGAGCATCCCCTGCGGGGTGACGCTTCGCGGCGGTGTGTCGCTACCCGTCGGACAGCAGTTTGCCGGCGAGCTGTTCCGGAGGCTGGGGCAGTGATCCCCGCGGTGGGTGCGGACAAACGCAGGGCGGACGGATTCACAAAGAAGCCGTCCGCCTTTTTCACAGATGCCGGGGAGGTCGTTCCGGCCGCCGCCGTGTCAGGCCACGCGCAGCCGGATGCCGTGCTGCTTGTCCGATTCGACGATCACGGTGCCGCCGGCCGGCAGTTTGCCGTCGACGATCAGCGTCGAAAGCGGCTCTTCGACCTCGTCGGTGAGGGTACGTTTCAGCGCCCTGGCTCCGTAGCGCGCCTCGTAGCCCATGCGGGCCAGGCGACGTTTCGCACCGTCGGTGATGCGCAGCCGGTAGCCCAGCTGGCGGGTGCGGTCGAGCAGCTGCCGCAGCTCCAGATCGACGATGCGCTCCACGTCCTCGACCCCGAGCTGGCGGAAGACGACGATGTCGTCGATACGGTTGAGAAACTCCGGCGAGAAGGTGCTTTCCAGCGCCTTGCGGTATTCGGACTGCGGGGTGCTGTCGACGGCCAGGTGCTTCGAAGGGGTGGCGAAACCCACCTGTGCGGAGCGGACGGCGGCGGTTCGCGATCCGACGTTCGAGGTCATGATCAGGATCGTGTTGCGGAAGTCGACCCGGCGTCCCGTACCGTCGGTCAGATGGCCCTCGTCGAAGATCTGCAGCAGGGCGTTGAAGACCTCGGGATGGGCCTTCTCGATCTCGTCGAAGAGCACCACGGCGTAGGGCTGCCGGCGGACGGCTTCGGTCAGCTGTCCGCCCTCGCCGTAGCCGACGTAGCCCGGAGGGGCTCCGATCAGCCGGGCGACGTTGTGCTTCTCGGCGTATTCGCTCATGTCGATGCGGATCAGCCCGCGGCGTTCGTCGAAGAGCCAGCGCGAGACCTCCTTGGCCAGCAGCGTCTTGCCCACGCCCGTGGGCCCGACGAAGAGAAAGACGCCGATCGGCCGCCGTTCGTCCTTCAGTCCGGTGCGCGAGCGGAGAATCGTCCGCGAGATGCGTTCGACGGCCTCCGGCTGGCCGATGACCCGGCGGGCGAGGTGGTCGCCCAGCTGTTGCAGCCGGTGTTGCTCGCCGGTGGAGAGCCGTTCCGTGGGGATGCCTGTCATCGAGGCCACCACGGCGCGGATCTGCTCCTCGCCGATCTCGGCCGGATGCGTCTCGAGACGCATCCGCCATGCGTTGCGGCTCTCGTCGATCTTCGTGCGCAGGGCCATTTCGCGCAGCCGCGCCGTGGCGGCCCGCTCGTAGACCAGTTCGCGAACCGCCTCGCGGCGTTCGCTGCGCGCCTGCTGCAGTTCGGCCTCCATGTGGCGCAGCTCTTCGGGCTGGGCGGCCGATGCGAGGTGGACGCGCGATCCGGCCTCGTCCAGCAGGTCGATGGCCTTGTCCGGGAAGTATCGGTCCGGGATGTAGCGGTCGGCCAGCTGCACGCACGCCTCAAGGGCCTCTTCGGTGTAGCGCACGCGGTGGTGGTGTTCGTAGTGCGGGGCGATGTGGTGCAGGATGCGCAGCGTCTGTTCGGGAGTCGTGGGCTCGACCATGACGCGCTGGAAGCGCCGTTCGAGGGCCGAATCGCTCTCGATGTCGGCGCGGTACTCGTCGAGTGTCGTGGCGCCGATGACGCGGATCTCGCCCCGGGCCAGTGCCGGTTTGAGGATGTTGGCCGTATCGAGGCTTCCCTGCGTGGCGCCGGCCCCGACGATCGTATGGATCTCGTCGATGAAGAGGATCGTGTCGTCGGCGCTGCGCAGCTCGTCGAGGAGCTGTTGCAGACGCTCCTCGAACTCGCCGCGGAACTTCGTTCCGGCGACTACGGCGGCGAGGTCCAGCGCAAAGAGCCGCTTGTCGGCAATCGTGTAGGGGACCTCGCCGCGCGCGATGCGCAGCGCCAGCCCCTCGACGATGGCACTTTTGCCCACGCCCGCCTCGCCGATCAGAATCGGATTGTTCTTCTTGCGGCGCGAGAGGATCTGCACGACGCGTTCGATTTCGGCGTCGCGTCCGATGACGGGGTCGATACCTCCGTCGCGAGCCAGCCGGGTAAGGTCGGTGCCGAACTTGTCGAGCAGTGCGTTTTTCCCGGCCGGGCGGTTTTCCTCGTGGAAATTCAGCAGGTCGGCCACCGGGATTTCGATGTGCAGGCCGTCGCCCGAGGCGAAGCGGCGGAGCCCCTCGGCGATGATGGCGGCCGTGATGCCGTACATCTCCAGCACGCGGGCCGTGACGCTCGCACGCTCTTCGGCGATGCGTTGCAGGGCGTGGGCCGTGGAGATACTCTTCACCTCGGGGAACGCTTCGAGCAGTTCGCGGGTGAAGTTGCGGTAGAACTCTTCGGGCGATCCGTCGTCGGGGCTGCCCGCTGCGTCGATTTCGCGTTCGATGCGCAGGCGTACCTGGTAGAGTTCCCAGTCCCTGAGACGGGCCGAAAGAAGTTGGTAGGCCAGGGACCCCTCCTCGCGCAGCAGTTCGAGCGTAAGCCGGTCCTTGAGCGAGCGGGTGATCTCGGCCTTGGTGGTGTTGAATGCCGCCCGGGCGATGATGCCCTCCAGCGTCTTTGAGATTTTCGGTTGCATGTTGCGTCGTCGTTAGAATTCGCATCACTAACGGCCGGACGCTTCTGTTTAGTATATGGCCGGAATTGTCTATTCGGACACCTCCGTGCTATCTGCCTGACGGCGGGGCCATTCGCCGACCTCCATGTCGTGCATTTCGCCGCCATCGATCTTCAGGCGGATGGCCGTGCGGACCCGGTGGAAGCCGCGTTCGCCGGCGGCCCCGGGGTTGACGGCCAGCATCTCGTAGACGGGGTCGTAGATCACCTTCAGGATGTGCGAGTGGCCGGCGATGAAGAGCTTCGGCCGCAGCGCCTGGATCCGGGCGACGGCCCGCGGATCGTAGTGGCGCGGATAGCCGCCGATGTGGGTCATCAGCACCCGCACCCTCTCGCATTCGAACGACTGGAAGAGCGGGTAGACGCGGCGGGTGATCCCGTCGTCGACGTTGCCGCTCACGGCCCGCAGGGGCTTGAACGCGGCGATGCGGTCGGCCAGTTCGAGCGAGCCGATATCGCCGGCATGCCAGATCTCGTCGACATCCTTCAGAAATTCGCGCAACGGTTCGTCGAAGGTCCCGTGCGTATCGGAGATGATTCCTATCTTTTTCATGAGGCGTGTGGTTTGCTTTCGGCCGGCACGTGCCTATTTGTATTTGTCCTTCCAGAGGCGGGCGATGCGCTCGGCGATCTTCGCCTCGGCGGCATTCTGTGTGTCGGGTTCGTAGAATTTCGTCCCCGCGAGCGATTCGGGCAGGAACTCCAGCTCGGCGAAGTGCCCCTCGTAGTCGTGGGCGTACTTGTACCCCTCGGCATAGCCCGCCTGCTTCATCAGCCGCGTCGGGGCGTTGCGCAGGTGGAGCGGCACGGGACGGTTCGTCGTGTCGTGTTCGACCATCGCGAGGGCCTTGTTGATGGCCATGTAGGCCGAGTTGCTCTTGGCCGAGGTGGCCAGATAGATGGTCGTTTCGGCCAGCGTAATGCGGGCCTCGGGCATGCCGATCTTATGCACCGTGTCGAAGCAGGCGTTGGCCAGCAGCAGGGCGTTGGGATTGGCCAGCCCGATATCTTCGGAGGCGAGGATCACCAGCCGCCGGGCGATGAAGCGCGGCTCCTCACCGCCGGCCAGCATCCGCGCCAGGTAGTAGATGGCGGCGTTGGGGTCGCTGCCCCGAACGGACTTGATGAAGGCCGAGATGATGTCGTAGTGCTGTTCGCCGTTCTTGTCGTAGAGGGCGATGTTCTCCTGGAGGCAGTCCTGCACGTATTGGTCGGTGATCGTCACCTTGCCGTCGGTGGCCCCCACCACGATGTCGAGAATGTTGAGCAGCTTGCGGGCATCGCCCCCCGAGAAGCGGAACAGCGCCGCGGTCTGCTGCACCTCGATCTGTCGTTCGCGCAGTTCGGTGTCCTTGGCCAGTGCGCGGTCGAGCAGTTTCTGCAGGTCGGCATCCTCCAGCGCCTTGAGGATGTAGACCTGACAGCGGCTCAGCAGCGGGGAGATCACCTCGAACGAGGGGTTTTCCGTAGTGGCGCCGATCAGCGTGACGATCCCCTGCTCGACGGCCCCGAGCAGCGAATCCTGCTGCGACTTGTTGAAGCGGTGGATCTCGTCGATGAAGAGGAACGGGGGCTGCTGGTCGAAGAACCGCTGCTTGCGGGCCGACTCGATCACCTCGCGGACCTCCTTGACGCCCGACGTGACGGCCGAAAGGGTGAAGAACGGACGGTTGAGCTGCGAGGCGACGATCCGCGCCAGCGTGGTCTTCCCGACTCCGGGAGGCCCCCAGAGAATGAACGAGGGGACGTTTCCCGTCTCGAAGAATTTGCGGAAAACGCCCTTCGGACCCACGAGATGTTCCTGCCCGATGTACTCATCGAGGGTCTGCGGGCGCAGGCGTTCGGCTAAGGGGATATTCGGCATGATTCGACGCGTTTTGACGGATCAAAGATACGCAATTTCGAAAAAAAACGTATATTTGTTTTGCTGAAACCAATTCATACGCCGCCTATGGAAATCTTGGATCCCAAACCGGCCGACGGGTCGACGACTCGCTCTTCGGCCTGCGAAACCGGTGCCGCCGCATCGGTTCAGAAGCCCGAAGCGGAGAAACCGGACAATTTCCTGCCGTGGGCCATTCTCAGCACGCTCTTCTGCTGCCTGCCCTTCGGAATCGTCGCCATCGTCTATTCGACGCAGGTCGACTCCTACTGGTTCTCGGGCAACCGCGAAGCGGCCTTCCGTTCGGCCAAACGGGCCCGGACCTGGACGTGGGTCTCGGTCGGGGTGGCCGTCGGCTGTTGGGTGATCTATCTGTTGCTGGCCGTCGTGCTGGGGCTGCTCTCCTGGTCGGCCGCCGGTCTCTGATGCTGCGGCTGCGTGTCCCGAAGATACCTTTGGATCGGGGCCCCGGTCCTGCTTGTCGGGGCCGTGCTGCTCTATTACGGCGTCGATCCCTCGCATGCGGACTGGCTGCCGCGCTGCTGGTTCCATGAGTGGACCGGCTGGCAGTGTCCGGCCTGCGGCGGACAGCGCGCCCTGCACAGCCTGCTGCACGGACAGGTGCGCGAGGCCCTCGGTTACAACCTCTTTCTGGTGGTGGCGGTTCCCTATCTTCTGCTTGTTGTCTGGACGTCGCTCGACAACGGTCGGGTGGCCCGGCGCTGGCGTCCCGTGGTGCAGCACCGGTGGCTTGCATGGGTCTATTGTCTGCTCTTCATGGTCTGGTGGGTGGTGCGCAACCTGCCGGGTGTCAAGCTGTAAATCCCGTCGTCCGGTGGAAGGTGGCGCACAATCCTCCGGCGGTCGGTCGGCAAACCATGAAGCGGGAGCCGAACATTTGCAATAAAAAAACGGTCCGGATCGATCCGGACCGTTTTTTTATTGCACGCGATCGGCTATTTGCCGGCCTCGGGCTTGCGCAGCGTGAGGTAGAGTTCGTCGAGCTGCGACTGGTCGATGAAGTTCGGCGCGTCGAGCATCATGTCGCGGCCGGCGTTGTTCTTCGGGAAGGCAATGTAGTCGCGGATCGAGTCCGAACCGCCGAAGAGCGCGCACAAACGGTCGAAACCGAAGGCCAGACCTCCATGAGGGGGTGCGCCGTACTTGAAGGCGTTCATCAGGAAGCCAAAACGGGCCTGAGCCTGTTCGGGCGTGAAGCCCAGCAGTTCGAACATCTTCTCCTGGAGTTTCGAATCGTGGATACGGATCGAGCCGCCACCGATCTCCGTACCGTTGCAGACGAAATCGTAGGCGTTTGCCCGCACGCGGCCCGGGTCGCTGTCGAGGAATTCGATATCCTCGGGTTTGGGCGAGGTGAAGGGGTGGTGTACGGCGTAGAAGCGCTGCGTCTCGTCGTCCCACTCGAACAGGGGGAAGTCGACGACCCACAGCGGCGCGAACTTCTTCGGATCGCGCAGCCCCAGCTGCTGGGCCACCTCCAGACGCAGGGCGCACAACTGCGGCAGCACCTTGAACTTCTTGCCGCAGAGGATCAGGACCAGGTCACCGGCCTTGGCGCCGCAACGCTCGGCCATGGCGCGCACCTCCTCGGGCGAGTAGAACTTGTCGATCGACGACTTGACGCCGCCTTCGGTCTCCATACGGATCCAGATCAGCCCCTTGGCGCCGATCTGCTGCCGTTTGACGAACTCCGTGAGGGCGTCGATCTGCTTGCGCGTGTAGGTGGCGCAGCCCGGAGCGGCGAAGCCGGTGACGTATTCGGCCTGGTCGAAGACCGAGAATCCGTGTCCCTTGGCCAGGTCGGTCAGATCAGAGAACTCCATGCCGAAGCGCAGGTCGGGTTTGTCCGAGCCGTACTTCTCCATGGCCTCGATCCAGGGCATGCGGCGCAGCGGCTCGGTGAAGTCGATGCCCAGCACGGTCTTGAACATGTGCTTGGCCCAGCGCTCGAAGACCTCGAGAACGTCCTCCTGCTCGACGAACGACATCTCGCAGTCGATCTGCGTGAATTCGGGCTGACGGTCGGCGCGCAGGTCCTCGTCGCGGAAGCAGCGCACGATCTGGAAATACTTGTCATAGCCGGCCACCATGAGCAGCTGCTTGAGAATCTGCGGCGACTGCGGCAGGGCGTAGAACTGGTTGGGCGACATGCGGCTCGGGACGACGAAGTCGCGGGCGCCTTCGGGCGTCGAGGCGACCAGATAGGGGGTTTCGATCTCGAGGAACCCCTCGTCCGAGAGGAAGCGGCGGATCTCCTGGGCCATCTTGTGGCGCAGGATCAGGTTGCGCTGCAGGGGCGGACGCCGCAGGTCGAGGTAGCGGTATTTCATGCGCAGGTCGTCGCCGCCGTCCGAGACCTCCTCGATGGTGAAGGGCGGGATCTCGGCTTCGTGGAGCACCGTGATGCGGCGGGCCGAGACTTCGATGTCGCCCGTGGGCATCTTGGGGTTCTTCGACTGGCGCTCGACGACCTCGCCCTCGACCTGGATGACCCATTCGCGGCCCAGGCGGGCGGCCGTCTGGCGGGCTTCGGCGGGGGAGTGCTCCTCGACGACGATCTGCGTCAGGCCGTAACGGTCGCGCAGGTCGATGAAGGTCATGGCGCCGAGGTTTCTGACTTTCTGCACCCACCCGGCCAGGGTGACGTTTTCGTGGACATTGCAGGCCCGGAGGCACCCGCAGGTATGAGTTCTGTACATTGACGTGTAAGTTTGTTTGTCCGTGAGTGAACGTAGGTTTGTTTCAAACAACCCACAAAGGTAATAACTTTTGCGGAGAAAAAGCCGCCGGGGCTGAAAAAAAGGAGCTCCGGAGTCGGAACCCCGTTGCGGGGAGTTGCGAAAATTTGGAAAATCGCGGAAAAATTGCGTTTTTTGCAGAAAAATCGATATGGATCAGCGTCAAATCGATGAAAAATTCATGCGCCTGGCACTAAACGAGGCCCGAAAAGCGTTCGATATGCAGGAGGTGCCCATCGGGGCGGTCGTCGTGTCGGGCGATGCGGTGATCGGCCGCGGGCACAACCTCGTGGAGACCTTGTCCGATCCGACGGCCCATGCCGAGATGCAGGCCCTGACGGCTGCCGCCTCGACGCTCGGAGGCAAGTATCTGCCCAAGTGTACGCTCTATGTGACGGTCGAACCGTGCATCATGTGTGCCGGGGCGATCGCGTGGGCGCAGGTGGGCCGGGTGGTCTGGGGCGCGGACGATCCGAAGCGGGGTTTCCGCCGCTACAGCGAACGGGTTTTCCACCCCAAAACGGAGGTTGCGAGCGGTGTGCTGGCCGGAGAGTGTGAAGCTCTGATGACCTCTTTTTTTGCCTCGTTGCGGAATTAAATTTGGCAAAAGCGGAAATTTTTTTGTATTTTTGTCCCAACGCGCCCTACGCGGACGTTTTGATGACTCGGAACCTAAAAAATTAAAACGATTGAAAATGAAAATGAAAAAGATTTTTGTTTCGGCCGTAGCGCTGATGGCGGCCCTGTCGCTTTCGGCACAGGATGTGACGACGCTCTACAACGAAGCCGGCGCGGCGTTCAACGCCAAGGATTTCGCCGGCGCCGCAGCCAAGTTCGAGCAGGTGATTGACCTGGGAGGCGACAACGAGGAGGTGGCTACGCAGGTTACCACGGCCAAGTCGACGCTGCCCAAATGCTACTACTACCTGGGCGGAGCCGCCATCAAGACCAAGAATTACGACGAGGCGCTGAAGAACTTCTCCAAGTCGGCCGAGCTGGCCGAGCTCTACGGCGACATGTCGCAGGCTGCCAAATCGAACGGCTGGGTGGCCAAGATCTACCAGTTGCAGGGCGGTGAGGCCTTCAACAACAAGGACTATGTGACGGCTGCCGGCATCTTCGAGAAGGGCTACAAGGCCGATCCCGACAACACGGCCATGGCGCTGAACCTGGCGATGAGCTACTGCGAGATGGGCGAGTACGAGAAGGGTATGGACATCTACGAGGCCATTGCCTCCAAGACCCACCCGAAATATGCCGAGGACGTGGCCAAGGCCAAGGAGATGATGGCCCTCTATACGAACAACAAGGTGGCCGAGATGCAGACTGCCGGTGATTTCGACGGCATCATCAAGCTGGCCGACGCACAGCTCGAGAAGAACCCGGCAAGCGCTCTGTTCCAGAACGTGCGCCTGCAGGCCTATGCCAACAAGAAGGACTACGACAAGGTGATCGAACTGGCTCAGGCTGCTGCCGATGCCCAGACCGAGGAGGAGGACAAGAGTCTGATGTACTACCTGCTGGGTGCCGCCTACAACGCCAAGGAGATGAAGGCTCAGGCCATCTCGGCCTTCCAGAAGGTGACGGCCGGACCGGCTGCCGAGAATGCCAAGGCTGCGCTGGCTGAACTGCAGAAGTAATTTCGACGCCGGAGTTCTCCGGTGCGGATGATAGAAGGAGCGATCCCGCTTGCGGGGTCGCTCCTTGTTTTTTCTCCTGCCTTCTTTTCCCGCGTGGAAGAGACTCCGGTACGATAGTGCAGGAAACCGGGCCACATCATTCAACGCAACGACATGGAAAAGCAAACGTATGAAAGCCCGGAGATCGAGGTGCTGGAGGTCTGCGTCGAACGCGGATTTGCCGTCTCGGAGGTCGACGGAGAGATCGAAGGTTTCGATCGGGAGGAGTGGTCATGAAACGACTGCGAACAGGTGCGGCGATCTGCATCGCCGCACTGATCCTTTGGAGTGCCGCCCTGTTGACGGGGTGCGCCTCGGACCCCACGGCAGAGAGTCCGTCGGCCGGGGCTCAGCGTCTGGTCACGCATCGCATTCGCCTCGAGGCGGCCGTTCCGGCGTCGCGCACGCAGTTGGCCGACGACGGTTGCAACATGCTCTGGAGCCCCGGCGACACGACCGGTGTCTTCGTCACCGGCGGCAGCAGCTTTCCGACGATCAATGCGCCGTTTGTCTATACGGGCTTGGAACCGGCCTCGGGCGGGAGTTTCAACGGGGGGATCACCCTCGCGCAGGGGCCTCCTTCTATACGCTTTACGCCTGTTATCCCTATTCAGCTGCGGTCCGTCTCTTCGGGGGCGGGCCGCACGTCGTCGCAAGCCCTTGCGGCCGGCTCCGCGGCGATATTGCCGCGGATGCGCTCCAGACCGCTGCGTGTCAGCGGCGTCTGGCCGCAGCGGCGTTCGAATTCCGCTTCGTCCATCTTCCGCCACGCCGCGGCATCCATGCCGCGCGGATCGAACACGGGATCGAATGCCCGGTTGCGGTGGAGCGGGGCGCGGCGGTTCCAGGGACAGCTGCTCTGACAGGCGTCGCAGCCGAAGATCCAGCCGTGGAGATCGATCCGTTGTGCGGGTTCGCGTTCGATGGTGTGGCACGCGATGCAGCGTGCCGTGTCGATTCCCCGCCCGGGCATCACTGCCCCCGTGGGGCAGCTCTCCACGCAGGCGCGGCACGTTCCGCAGCGCGATTCGCCGAAGGGCGTGTCGTAGCGGTCGCACTCCTCGCAGAGAATCAACTCGCCCAAGACGAGGAAACTCCCCAACTCGGGGGTCACCAGCAGCGACTGGCGTCCGATCCATCCCAGCCCGGCCTCCACGGCCAGCAGCTTTTCGGCCAGCGGAGCCGTGTCGACGAAGACCCGTCCCCGGAGTTCGGGCGAAGTCTCGCGCAACCCCTCGAACAGCTGGCGGAGCATTCCGCGCAGCAGCGTGTGGTAATCCACGGCGCAGGCATACGAGGCGATCTTCGTGCGGTGAGCGGCGGGATAACCGTCGCTGACGACGTTCTTGTATCCCACGGCGCAGACTACGGCCGTGCAGGCCCCCTCGACCAGCAGCCGCGGATCGAAGCGCTTCTCCGTATTCCGCTCCAGATAGGCCAGCGACGACTGGTAGCCGCAGGCGATCCATTCGCGGAAACGCGACTCGCCCTCCTCCAGGTGACGGCACGGCGCCACGCCGCAGAGATCGAACCCCGTCTCCGCGGCGAGCCTTTTGATATTCGAATGGTCGAGCATATTGATATTTTACGCCAAAAATAGTATTTTTTGGTTGGAAATTCGTAACTTAGCCCCGTAATATTGCGTTCCTTTCACGGATAACAAGAATACGTCATGATTATCAATACCCTGTACGAACTGGTTCGCAACAGTGTGGAGAAGTTCGCATCGCGGATCGCCTACTCGATGTTCGACGGCGAGGATGTGACTTATGCTGAAGTGGGCCGTCGTATTGCCCGTGTGCAGGAGATCCTGACCACCTCGGGGCTTCGTCCCGGGGACAAGGTCGCCCTGCTGAGCAGCAACATGCCCAACTGGGGCATCTGTTATTTTGCCATCACCTCGGCCGGCATGGTCGCCGTGCCGATTCTGCCCGACTTCTCGGGCGAGGAGCTCGACATGATCATCGAACACGCCGAAGCCCGGGCGCTGCTGGTCTCCGACCGTCTCTTCACGAAACTTTCCCGCAAGACCATCGACCGTCTGAATGTCGTGGTCCGTACGAAAAATCTCGGTGTCATTGCCCAGCACGTCCGGGAGGAGGGGGCCACGGCCATCCCCAAACCCGACGATCTGGCCGTGATCATCTATACGTCGGGTACGACCTCCAAACCCAAGGGTGTCATGCTGACCCATGCGGCCCTGTGCCGGCAGATCGACCTTTCGTCTTCGATCTTCCCGGTTCATTGGGACGATATCTTCCTCTCGGTACTGCCACTGTCGCATACCTACGAGTGCTCGATCGGCATGATCTACCCCTTCTCCGAGGGAGCTCGGGTGGTCTACCTCGACCGTCCGCCCACGGCCTCGGCCCTGATGCCGGCGCTGCGCAGCGTGCGGCCTACGGTGATGCTCATCGTGCCGCTCGTGATCGAGAAGATCTACCGCCATCAGGTGTTGGCCAAGTTCAACTCCAACGGCTTCTGGCGCACTGCCTACCGTGTGGGCTTCCTGCGCCGCTATCTCAACCGGGTGGCGGGTAAGAAACTCATGAAGGTCTTCGGCGGCCGGATGCGTTTCCTCGGAATCGGCGGTTCGAAACTCGATCGGGGAGCCGAACGCTTTCTGCTGGAAGCCCGTGTACCCTATGCCATCGGTTACGGACTCACCGAGACGGCTCCGCTGCTGGCCGGTGCGGCGCCTTCACAGGTGCGACTGGGCTCGACGGGCCCCCAGGCGCCGGGCGTGCAGCTGCGGCTGGATAACGTCAACCCCCAGACGCGGCAGGGCGAGATCGTCGCCCTCACGCCGAGCATCATGCTCGGCTACTACAAGAATCCCGAGGCTACGCGCGAGGCCTTTACGGCCGACGGGTGGTTCCGTACGGGCGACCTGGGCGAATTCGACAAGGACGGCTGGCTCTACATCAAGGGACGTCTGAAAAACATGATCGTGGGCCCCGGCGGAGAGAATATCTATCCCGAGGATATCGAAAGTGTATTGAACTCGCATGTCTGCATTGCCGATTCGATTGTTACGGAGCACGAAGGGCGTCTGATTGCCCTGGTTCACTTCAATCGCGAGGAGATTGAGTCGATGATCGATAACTGGCGCGAGGAGTGGGCGACCAAGAAGGAGGCGTTGGAGGCCAAGACCGAACAGTTGAAGAAGGAGATCATGGAGTTCGTCAATGCGAAGGTGAACCGTTTTTCGCGGATTTCGGAGGTAGTTGAGGAGAAGGAGGATTTCGTGAAGACGCCGACGCAGAAGATCCGGCGGTTTCTCTACAACAAGAACGGTTCGAAGAACAAGCCTTCCGAGCATCCCACGCCCGAGAAATCCTGACCGGAGGCTCCGGAGGCCGGGAGGAAGAGCAAGAGCGGATGGAATGTCCGGTTGGAGGCCCGGAAGGCTTCCGGGCTGTCCGGATGAAACGTTTGCCCCGGGTGACCGGACGCCGGACGGAACGCCCGACTGGAGAGTGGACGGAGAACGGCTGACGGGGAGCGGCTGACGGGGACCGACCAGACGGAATGCGGTTGACCGAGGCTGGACGAGCGGCTGACCAAAGGGGGGGCGATGGCCTGGTAGACCGGTGAGTTGGATAATGGGCTGCCCGAAGGACCGAAGGACCGAAAGACCGGATGAACGGACGGATGAACCGGATGCCCTGATCAAAATCTTGCCCCGGACACTCTCTGAATGGCGACGGACCGAAGTCGGACTGACACAATCAAACAAAGACGAAATAAAAAACGCACGGTTTTATCCGTGCGTTTTTTATTTGTATGGACCAAGGGCCGGCTTCGGGTCAACTCGTTCCCACCCGCCCCTTCGGGAAGTTTCTATTTGGCTTCGGCCGGGAGATTCTGGGCCGAATCGACCGCTTCGGAGGTGCTGTCTACCTGGATGAGATTCTCCTCCGAGACGCCCAGCGTACGGTAGTAGTTGTTCAGTTCGGACACGATGCCGCGGCGTCCGGCATAGCTGGCCAGGTAGTAGACGTCGCCCAGCTGGTCCAGCTTTTCGTCGATCAGTCCCGAAACCATGTCGCCCTGAGCCCCCTCGAAACGCAGATAGTACTCGATATACTCGATCAGCGTCTGGGCATACTCCCGCAGCAGGGCATCCCCCTTCTCGGCTGCCTCCTCGTCTCCCATGGCCGAGGCGGCATAGTAGGCCTCGAGGAAGGGGTAGGTGTTGGAGTCCGTGAAGCGGATTTGCGACGTGGGCAGCTTCTCCAGACCCAGGTCCAGCAGCTCGACGGCCTCCTGGACCTTTCCTTCGCGCAGCAGTTCCTTGGCCACACGGGCAAAGGCGTCGCGGGCATGCGAGGCCGCGAGGTTGTACTGGATGAAGTAATCGACGTAAACCCGTGGATCGTTGAGGTTTCCGTAGCGGAACGTATCCCGGAGCAGCGGTGCGGTGTAGTCCGTGTCGATGCGCCCGATCTCGTAGGGGTTCTCCACCGGCGTGCGGATCGGCACGAAACGGTAGGCGTAGCCGTCAAACTGCAGATAATCCATCAGTCCGAGGTCCTGCATGATGTAGACCTGCGTGAGGTAGACGGGGCGTTTCCAGTCGAAGTTCGCGAGCATGTCGAGGATCATCAGCTGGCTCTTGTCCACCGAATTGCCCCGCAGGTTGATGTAGACCGTATCGACCATCTTGTCGCGATCCTTCTCGGCCACGATCCCCGAAGCGATGGCATTCTCCTTGTTGACGGGCAGCGCAATGCGCTTGGCGGGGATGTAGTCGGCCCACGTGCCGTCGCTGTACTGCACCTGGCTGCGCGGATCGTCGCTGCGCACGAAGTCGATCACCTCGCGCAGCTCCGGAACGCGGTCCAGCTTCTCCAGCACCGGCACCAGATCGTTCGTGTAGGTATACTTGTGTTTGGGCAGCGAGAAGGGGACGCCGGCCGCTTCGTTGGCGCGGGTCTTCATCTCGTCGATGTACCATTCGCCGCCGAGGTACGACGTGTTGACGATCCGCACGTCGGGCCGTACGCCGTAGACCTCCTGGTTGTTCCACAGCGGGAAGGTGTCGTTGTCGCCGTAGTTGAGGATGATCGAGTTGGGGAGTGTCGACTGGAGGTAGTTCCAGCCGATATCGCGGGCCATCGTACGGTGCGAGCGGTCGTGGTCGTCCCAGTTCTGGGCCGCGAGGATTCCCGGCACGCTCAGCGAAAGGACGATGGCGGCAGCCGCCGTGGCAAGGTTGCGGCGTTTGGCGATCCGTTCGATCAGCTCGCGCAGCGCCAGCACCCCGCACCCGATCCAGATCGAGAAGGCGTAGAACGAACCTGCATAGACGTAGTCGCGTTCACGCGGTTCGCCGGGCGAGGTGTTGAAGTAGACGACCAGCGCTACACCCATCATGATGAAGAGCCACATGACGATCGAGAAGTTGCGCGGATCGCGGTTCAACTGGTAGATCAGTCCGATCAGACCCAGCAGGAAGGGGAGGAAATAGTAGGTGTTGCGCCCCTTGTTCTCGGCCACTTCGCGCGGCAGGTTGTCCTGCGGCCCGACGTACATGCGGTCGATCCACTGGATGCCCGAGAGCCAGTTTCCGTCGGTGATCGTCGTGCGCAAGGGCTGGATGTCGCTCTGGCGGCCGACGAAATTCCACAGGAAGTAGCGCCAGTACATGTACGAGAGCTGGTAGTTGAAGAAGAAGTAGAGGTTCTCGCCGAAGGTCGGCTCGACGATGCTGCGCGTATCGCCGTAGGAGTCCGTGTAGACGTGCTTGCGGCCGTAGTCGAGCACCTCGCCGCGCACGGGACGCCCCGAGGCGTCCCGCTGGATCTCACCGTTTTCATCGCGCAGCGTCTCGGTCTTGGTGCGGTAGGCGGCCCACTGCTTGTACTCCTTTTCGCCCTTCGAGGCGTTCCACATGCGCGGGAAGAGGGTCATGAACTCCGGCGCGTGGGTATAGCCCGTCAGGATGGAGGCCTTCTTGTATTTGCCGTCCTCGTCCAGATAGCGGACCTCCTTGGAGGTAACGTTCTCGGGAGGCGCCGAGTATTGGGCGCCGTACAACAGCGGACGGTTGCCGTACTGTTCGCGGTTGAGCACCGAGAGCAGCGCATGGGGGTTGTTCGGGTTGTTGGAGTTCATCGGCGGGTTGACCGAGGCCCGGATGACCACCGAGGCGTAGGACGAGAAGCCGATGAGGATCATCGTCGTCGAGAGCAGGAAGAGGTTGAGCAGCGGCCGCTGGCGGCGGTGGCTCTGCCACGTGGCCCAGCCCATCAGGGCCAGCAGTCCCAGCATGCTCAGGGCGAAGCCCGTGTTGACGGGCAGTCCCAGCGTGTTGAGGAAGAGCGTGTCGAACTGGGCGCCGATCCAGATCGTGCAGGGGATGATGATGTAGTTGACGAAGATGATCAGGGCTCCGGCCAGCAGTGTGGTGCCGACGACGCCTTTCCAGGTAATGTGCTCCGTTTTGCGGAAGTAGTAGATGAAGACCAGCGCGGGGATGCACAGCAGGTTGAGGATGTGCACGCCGATCGAGAGTCCCATCAGGTAGGCGATCAGCACGATCCAGCGCGAGGCGTGGGGTTCGTCGGCCTGCTCCTCCCACTTGAGCATGAGCCAGACGACCAGCGCCGTGAACATCGACGAGAGGGCGTAGACCTCACCCTCGATGGCCGAGAACCAGAAGGTGTCGGTGAAGGTGTAGGCCAGGGCTCCGACGGCGCCGGCACCGAGGATGGCCACGATGGTCGGGCGGGTCAGTTCGGCACCGTTGCGCGTAGCCATGCGGCGGGCCAGGTGGGTGATCGTCCAGAAGAGGAAGAGGATGCAGAAGGCGCTGGCCAGCGAGTTCATCGCATTGACGGCCATGCCCACGTAATCGGGGTTGCCGAAGGCGAAGAGGGTGGCCAGCCGGGCCAGCATCATGAAGAGCGGAGCGCCGGGCGGGTGTCCCACTTCGAGTTTGTAGGAGGTGGCGATGAACTCCGAGCAGTCCCAGAGACTCGACACGGGTTCCATGGTCATCAGGTAGACGATCGCCGCAATGGCGAAGACGCCCCATCCGACGAGGTTGTTCCAGCGTTTGAAGAGATGCATATCGTTCACAAATTCCTAAAGGCGGTGGTTATTTGCCGAATGTTCGCAAAAGTAGTGATTTAACGCGGTTTTTCCAATCGTTCGTATGCGAAATGCGATTTTCTTCCCGAACCTCGGGGCGCGGGGTGCGGCCCGTGCGCGGCGAGCCCTTCGGCGAGGTCTTGTCTCTGCCATGGCGCCGGTCGTTGTTCCGGTCGTTGCGCGGGCGGGTGTTGCGTGACGGTGACGGTTCCGGACGGGGCTCCGTCGACGCGTTGCGGGAGGTCGGAGCCGCCGGGCGTTTGCCGGCATGGCCGCTGTTCGGCTTCGGTTGCACCGCGTTGCGGGAGCTATTCTTCGTCGGGGCCGATTTCGGCTGCGCCATGTCGCGGGCTGCCTCCTTCATCGGGACCGTTTGCGGCCGGGAGGGGCCGGGTTGGATGGCGGCTTTCGTCGCGGCCTTCGTGGCGGCCGGTTGGGCGGCAGCCGGGGTGGAGGGGCGTTTGTCGGCCGGAGTCGGTCGGGGGGCAGTCCGCACGGAGGGTGCTGCCGCCGACGGATTTGCTGCGGTGTTCGCAACGGTGTTCGCAACGGTATTCGCGGCGGTGTTTGCGGCGGATCCGCTGCGGCGACGGTTGCGGCGTCGGCGTTTCGGGGCGGTGTCGGCACGTTCTCCGGCGTTCGGGGCCGTTTCCCGGACGGTAGAAGCCGTTGCTTCGGCAGATTGGACCGTCGCTTTGCTGTCCGGGATTGTCTCTTGGGCGGGTGCTGCCACCTTCCCGGCGGCTGTCGGCGCGGTGTCCCGAGGCGACTTTCGGGTCGGAGCGGGTTGTCCGGAGTGTTGGGTCTTTTCCCCCTCCGAAGTCGCCGGAGCGGCGGATGAAGCAGCGGAAGTCTGTGCGGCAGGAGTGTTTCGCTTCGGAGCCGTCGGCTTGGCGCTGCGGCTCTTCCTGTCGGCCCGGGCCTGACGCCGCGCGGCCTCCTCCAGTGCCTCGGCGGCATAGGCCGGGGTCTCCCCCTCGATGGGGAGAATCAGCCCCGTGAGCTTCTGGATCCCGAGCAGGTATTCCAGTTCGGCTTCGGAGCAGAACGACCACGCCGAGCCTTCCCGCCCGGCACGCCCCGTACGGCCGATGCGGTGGACGTAGGTCTCGGCCACCTCCGGCAGGTCATAGTTGGCTACGAGCGGCAGCTGGTCGATGTCGATGCCGCGGGCGGCGATATCCGTGGCGATCAGCACGCGGCACGCCCCCGACTTGAAGTCGTTCATCGCCCGTACGCGGGCATTCTGCGACTTGTTGCCGTGGATGGCCGCCGCGTCGATCCCCGCCCGGTTGAGGATCCTGGCCAGCCGGTCGGCGCCGTGTTTGGTGCGGGTGAAGACCAGCACCTGCCGCGCATCCGATTCGCGCAACAGGCGGATCAGCAGCTCGCTCTTCTCGCTCTTCTCGGCGAAGTAGACCCGCTGCGAGATGGTCTCGACCACCGAGGCCGGCGGCGTGACGGTCACCAGCACCGGGTCGTGCAGGATCCGGGCGGCCAGTGCGGCGATCTCCTCCGGCATGGTGGCCGAGAAGAAGAGCGTCTGTCGCTTGGCGGGCAGCAGCGGCAGGATGCGCCGGATGTCGTGGATGAAGCCCATGTCGAGCATGCGGTCGGCCTCGTCGAGGACGAAGAAGCGGATGGCGTCGAGCGTGATGTAGCCCTGGCCGATCAGGTCGAGCAGGCGCCCCGGCGTGGCCACGAGCAGGTCGACGCCCCGTTCGAGCGCCTCGACCTGCGGCCGCTGGTTGACGCCGCCGAAGATGACGCAGTGGCGGATCGGCGTGTAGCGGGCGTAGTCGCGGCAGCACTCGTCGATCTGGATGGCCAGTTCGCGCGTGGGGGTGAGCACCAGCGCCCGGATCGGACGCCGTCCCCGTACGGGCGGCTCCTGGGCCAGCAGTTGCAGAATGGGCAGCGTGAAGGCTGCGGTTTTGCCCGTGCCGGTCTGGGCGCAACCCTGCAGGTCGCGGCCCTCGAGGGCGGGCGGTATGGCTTGTTCCTGAATGGGGGTGGGGGTTTCGTAACCCTTTTCCGAGACGGCGCGCAGCAGCGGCGCCGAGAGTCCTAAATCCTGAAATTTCATAATAATCGGGGTAAAGGTACGATAAATTTTCGGGATAACGCATAAAATTCGTATCTTTACCCGTTCAAAACGTCGTTAAACCGAATTATTATGGAATCCAAACTCGTACTTTACAATACGCTCTCCCGTCGCAAGGAGGAGTTCGAACCCCTGGTCGAGGGCCGTGTCGGCATGTATGTCTGCGGCCCGACGGTATACGGCGATCCCCATCTGGGCCATGCCCGTCCGGCGGTGACCTTCGACCTGCTCTTCCGCTACCTCAAGGCGCTGGGCTACAAGGTCCGCTACGTGCGCAACATCACCGACGTCGGCCACCTCGAGCACGATGCCGACGAGGGTGAGGACAAGATCGCCAAGAAGGCACGCCTCGAGCAGTTGGAACCCATGGAGGTGGCCCACTACTACACGGAGCGTTACCACCGGGCGATGGATGCCCTCAATGTCGAGTCGCCCTCGATCGAACCCTGCGCCTCGGGCCACATCATCGAGCAGATCGAGTTCGTCAAGCGCATTCTCGAGGCAGGCTTCGCCTACGAATCGAACGGTTCGATCTATTTCGACGTCGAGAAATACAACCGCAAATACCACTACGGATGCCTCTCGGGCCGCAACCTCGAGGACATCGTCACCAATACGCGCGAGCTGGACGGCCAGTCGGACAAGCACCACTCCTACGACTTCGCCCTCTGGAAGAAGGCCTCGCCCGAACACATCATGCGCTGGCCCTCGCCCTGGAGTGACGGTTTCCCCGGCTGGCACATGGAGTGCTCGGCCATGTCGACGCGCTATCTGGGCGAGCGTTTCGACATCCACGGCGGCGGCATGGACCTGATGTTCCCCCACCACGAGTGTGAGATCTCGCAGTCGACCGCCGCCCTGGGCCACGACTCGGCCCGCTACTGGGTGCACAACAACATGATTACGATCAACGGCCAGAAGATGGGCAAGTCGCTCGGCAACTTCATTACGCTTGAGGAGCTCTTCACGGGCTCGCACCGCCTGCTGGCCCAGGCCTACTCGCCGATGACGATCCGTTTCTTCGTGCTGCAGGCCCACTACCGCTCGACGCTCGACTTCTCGAACGAGGCGCTGCAGGCCGCCGAAAAGGGGCTCGACCGTCTGATGAAGGGAATCGAGACGCTGGGCAAGATCCGGCCCTCGGCCGTGTCGACCGTCTTGCCCGACGAACTCGAGGAGCGCTGCCGCACGGCCATGGACGACGATCTGAACTCGCCGATGGTTATCTCGGCCCTCTTCGACTGGGTGCGCACGATCAACCAGCTGGCCGACGGTACGCAGACCATTACGGCCGAGGATCTCGAGAAGCTGCGCCGGACGTTCCGCCTCTATGCCTTCGACATCCTGGGACTGCGCGACGAAAAGGCTGCCGGTACGGCTTCGGGCCGCGACTACGTGACACCGCTCGTGGAGATGCTGCTCGATATCCGTCAGGGAGCCAAGGCCTCGAAGGACTGGGCTACGTCGGACCGCATCCGCGACGGACTCACCGCAGCCGGCATCCGCGTCAAGGACCGCAAGGACGGTTCGGACTGGGAGTTGGAGTAACTACGGATCCGGTCGTATGAAGCGTATCCTGCAGGAAAACGGCCGGCGGTCGGCCGGCCGTGGCAACGGATGGTGGGGCTGTGTCGCAGCGGTGGTGGTGCTGGCGGGAGGCCTGCTCCAGGCGTGCACGTCGAACGCCTACCTTGCGGCCCGCGAACAAACCTCCGTCGTCGACGGAATGCCCGGTCCGCAGCAGTTGGACAGCCTTACCCGTCACCGGATGACGGTCGGCGCCGCAGAGTGTTACGACCTGCTTTTCGACCTGCTGCAGCGTGAGGGGTGTTTGATCGTGAGTGCCGACCGGGCATCGGGACTCGTTGTGGCGCGGCAGGTGCTGCCCGCCGAACCGGAGATCCTTGTGCCGATGGCCGGCGAGATCCGCCACCTGAGTTTTGTCGTGCAGTCGACGGGGCTCACCTCCGAAGTGCGGCTGACGGTCTACGTCACGCGGCAGTGGTATTCGGGCGATGCGTCGGCCTTCATGACGGAGGAGTTGGGGCTTTCGACCTCGCCGGAGATCTACGCCGGGTGGTTTGACCGTCTCGACCGTGCCGTGCCGCGATAATCGGGGGAGGGGAGAAGAGATACCGTGGAGACAGGACTGGAGTGAGTGGCCAAGGAGAAGGAGAGGGGGAAGAGAGGCCGAGGCAAGCCCCGCACGGCCCGGGAGGCAGAGAGGACCCGGCGCACCCGACAGGACCGGAGAGTCGGGGAGAAGCCCCGCACGGCCCGGGAGGCGGAGAGGACCCGGCGCACCCGGCAGGACCGGAGAGTCGGGGAGAAGCCCCGCACGGTCCGGGAGGCGGAGAGGACCCTGGCGTACCCGGCAGGACCGGAGAACCGGAGAGACGAAACCTGCGGCAATCCGAACAGACTCTCCATTGTGGCATCTGTTCCCGAACGGGCTGCCCGGAGCTGTCCTTGAACCTCCTTGAATGGTTTGGAACGCGCCCTGCAGGAACCGAACGAATAACAAAAACAAGAAGCAAGCAATAACAGAAACTATGGCGGAACTTAAAGTGGCGGCTCTGGAACTCGGTACCGAGCGGATCCGGAAGCTGCTTGTACAGTATGCCGTGCCGGCGATCATCGCCATGACGGCCTCCTCGCTCTATAACATGGTCGACAGTATCTTCATCGGCCATGGTGTCGGTCCCCTGGCCATCTCGGGACTGGCGCTGACCTTCCCGTTGATGAACCTCGCCGCGGCCTTCGGATCGCTCGTCGGCGTGGGTGCCGCGACACTGGTCTCCATGCGCCTCGGGCAGCGCGACTACGAGACGGCCCAGCGCGTGTTGGGCAACGTCGTGATGCTCAACATCATCATCGGCATCGCCTTCAGTATTGTCGCCCTGCTCTTCCTTGATCCGATCCTCTACTTCTTCGGGGCCAGCGAGGCGACGATCGGCTACGCCCGCGAGTACATGGTCATCATCCTGCTCGGCAACGTTGTCACGCACATCTATCTGGGTCTGAACTCCATCCTGCGCGCCGCGGGGCTCCCCCGCAAGTCGATGTACGCCACGATCAGTACGGTGGTCATCAATGCCATCCTCGACCCGATCTTCATCTTCTGGTTCGACTGGGGCATCCGCGGGGCGGCCATCGCCACGATTCTGGCCCAGATTATCTCGCTCGTCTGGCAGTTCCGGCTCCTGTCGGACCGGCAGGAGCTGCTCCACTTCCGACGCGGCATCTACCGCCTGCGCCGCAAGATCGTCCGCGACATCCTCTCGATCGGCATGTCGCCCTTCCTGATGAATCTGGCCGCCTGCTTCATCGTCATTCTCATCAACAAGGGGTTGAAGGAGTTCGGCGGCGACCTGATGATCGGCGCCTACGGCATCGTCAACCGTCTGGGATTCTTCTTCGTGATGATCGTCATGGGACTGAACCAGGGCATGCAGCCCATCGCCGGCTACAACTACGGCGCACGGCAGTTCGACCGCGTCATGCGGGTGCTGAAACTGACGATGATCGGCGCCACGTGCATCACGGTATGCGGATTCCTGATCGGCGAACTCTTTCCGCGGCTGGCCGTCAGCCTCTTTACGGCGGACGAGGAGTTGATTCGCCTCTCGGTCGAGGGTATGCGCATCACCTTCATCTGCTATCCGATCATCGGCTTCCAGATGGTGGCCACGAACTTCTTCATGAGCATCGGCATGGCCGGCAAGGCCATCTTCCTGTCGCTGTCGCGGCAGCTGTTGTTCCTCATGCCGTTCCTGATCTTCCTGCCGCACATCTTCGACCGATATACGTCGTGGGACGGCAGCTGGGGCGTCTGGGCCTCGATGCCGCTCTCAGATCTGCTGGCCTCGATCGTCGCCTTCTTCATGCTGACCTGGCAGCTGCGCTATTTCCGCAGACAGCAGGCTTCCGAACCCGAAAAACAGTGATCGTCTATGGATAAATTCGTCATCAATATCGGCCGCCAGCTGGGCAGCGGCGGCAAGATCGTCGGCGAGATCATCGCCCGGCGTCTGGGCATCAAGCTCTACGACAAGGAGCTTATCAATCTCGCCGCCCGCGAGAGCGGGCTCTGTCCCGAGTGTTTCGAACGGGCCGACGAACGCGAAGCCAAGGGTACGTTCGCTACGCTGATCGGCTACTTCCGTGCTCCGTTCACGGGCTACGAAGGGGGCAACACGAACAATATCCTGGCCAACGAATCGCTGTTCCGCATCCAGAGCGATGTGATTCGCGAGATTGCCTCACGCGAGTCGGCGATCTTCGTCGGACGGTGCGCCGACTACATTCTGCGCGACAATCCGCGCTGCGTCAACGTCTTCATTACGGCCGACGAGGCCGATCGCGTAGCGCGCCTCCGCAAGCGGCACGACTGCTCGGAGGAGGAGGCCCGCGCCATGATGGAGCGCATCGACGCGCAGCGGGCTTCGTACTACAACTACTACAGCCTGCGAACCTGGGGACAGGCCGCCACCTATCATCTGTGTGTCAACTCCTCGAAGCTGGGCGAAGAGGAGACGGCCGATTTCATTCTGGACTTCGCGGGACGCAGGCTTCACGAGAAATTTTAGCAAACAAGCAGACTGCAACATATGGTATTATCCGATCAGATCAAGGAGCTCGAACAGCGGCGCGAGGCTTTGGAACGCTGCCTGGACATCGAGCAGAAGCGCATCGACCTGCGCAACGAGGAGGAGAAGACACAGGAGCCCGACTTCTGGGGTGACCCCGACCGGGCGCGCGAACAGTTGCGCAAGGTGGCCGGCATCAAGGCGTGGGTCGAGGATTACGACGCCATCCGCAAGGATGTCGAGGATCTCGAACTGATGCCCGACTTCGTCAAGGAGGGGGTCATGACCGAGGCCGAACTCGACGCCCATTACGCCTCGACGCTCGAGAAGATCGAAAAGCTCGAGATGCGTAACATGCTGCGCCGCGACGAGGACAAGTTGGGAGCCATCATGGATATCAACGCCGGAGCGGGCGGTACGGAGGCGCTGGACTGGGCCTCGATGCTCATGCGCATGTACACGCGTTGGGGCGAGGCCCACGGCTACAAGGTCAAGGTGCTCGATTATCAGGCCGGTGACGAGGTGGGCGTAAAGTCCTGCACGCTGGAGTTCGAGGGCGAATACGCCTACGGTTACCTCAAGAGCGAGAACGGCGTTCACCGCATGGTGCGTCTGTCGCCCTTCAATGCCAACAACAAGCGGCAGACGACCTTCGCGTCGGTCTTCGTCTCGCCGGCCGTTGACGACACGATCGAGATCACGATCAACCCGGCCGACATCGAGTGGGATACGTTCCGTTCGTCGGGGGCCGGCGGCCAGAACGTCAACAAGGTCGAGACGGCCGTGCGGCTGCGCTACCACGGCAAGGACCCCGATACGGGCGAACCGGTCGAGTATCTGATCGAAAACATGGAGACTCGTTCGCAGCTGATGAACCGCGAGAATGCGATGCGCATCCTGCGGTCGAAACTCTACCAGCGCGAACTGGACAAGCGCATGGCCACGCAGCAGGCGCTCGAAGCCTCGAAGAAGAAGATCGAGTGGGGTTCGCAGATCCGGTCGTATGTCTTCGACGACCGCCGCGTCAAGGACCACCGTACGGGTGTCCAGACTTCGAACGTCGAGGCGGTGATGGACGGCGATCTGGATGCCTTCATCAAGGCCTATCTCATGGAGTTCGGCGCCAATGCGTAGCGGATTCCTTCGCCGGACCGCGGGGTGCGTTGCCTTGCTGACCGGGCTCCTTGCAGCGGGGGCCGCGGAGGCGGCGTGTCCGGTCGAAAACGCGGGCGTGCAGGTCGGCATGACCGATACGGCCGCCTACTTCCCCCGGCTGCGCGGCCGGCGGGTCGCCGTGCTGGCCAACCAGACCTCGGTGGCGCGGATGCCCGAAGCCGTCGGCGCCGAGGGACACCCGCTGACGGTGGATGCCGCCGGAAGGGTTCATCTGGTCGATCTGCTCCACGAGAGCGGTTTCGACGTCGAGGCCATCTTCTCACCCGAACACGGTTTCCGCGGGACGGCCGACGCCGGCGAAAAGGTCTCCGGTTCGGTGGATGCCCGTACGGGAATTCCGATCCGTTCGTTGTATGACGGGAGGACGCTGCGACCGTCGGATGAGGCGATGCGCTCGTTCGATGTGTTGGTGGTCGACATGCAGGATGTCGGACTGCGCTTCTACACCTATTATATTTCGATGCTGAGGATGATGGATGCCTGCGCCGCGTTCAACCGGGCGGTCATCGTCCTCGACCGTCCGAATCCCAACGGCGACAAGGTCGAGGGGCCGTTGCTCGACATGCGTTACAGGTCGGGGATCGGGGCGCTGCCGATCCCCGTGCTGCACGGTCTGACGATGGGCGAGATCGCCCGCATGGCCGTGGGCGAGGGGTGGGCCTGCGCGTGCGATCTGACGGTAGTCCCCTGCCGCAACTACACCCACGCCACGGAGTATCGGCTGCCCGTGGCGCCGTCGCCCAACCTCCCGACGCAGCGTGCCGTCTACCTCTATGCGGCGTTGTGTCCCTTCGAGGGAACGGTCGTGAGCCTCGGACGCGGAACTTCGAAGCCGTTTGAAATCTATGGCCATCCCTCGATGAAGGGGCGTTCGTTCTCCTTCACGCCGCGTCCGACGCCTGGTGCCAAGCATCCTCCGCTTGAGGGGCAGTTGTGTCGGGGCGAGGATCTGAGCCGCATGCCGCTCGAAGAGGCTCGCAGTGTGGGCTTCTCACTGAAATATGTGATTGATGCCTGTGGGGATCTGGCGATGGGCGAGGATTTCTTTACGCCGATGTTCGAGAAGCTGATCGGCGTGGGGTGGGTGCGGGAGATGATCCTCGACGGTGCCTCGGACGAGGAGATTCGCGCCCGCTGGCTGCCCGAAGCTGAGGCCTTCCGCAAGTTGCGGGCAAAATATCTGCTTTACGAGTGATCGCGCCGGAGCCGACCTGCATGTTCGGTTTCGTCGTTCTTTACCGGCCTCGTTCAGCCCCCGCTATCTTCAAAAAAGCCGCTCCGTTTTGGGGCGGCTTTTTCATGAAAAAGATCTTTGGGAGTTTGACGGGCTGCGCTCTCGTGAAAGATCCTTTGACCGTTGCGGCGTGAAGGAGCGAAACTACGCCGCAGCGGGTCAATCTGTCTCCGATTCCGGAATGCGGTCGGCCTCGGTGACGGGGTGCAGCACCCGGCAGGGGTTGCCTGCGGCCACGACCTGCGGCGGAATGTCGTGTGTCACGACGCTCCCGGCACCGATCACCGCCCCCTGGCCGATCGTCACACCGGGGAGCAGCGTCGCGTGGCCCCCGATCCAGACGTCGTCGTGAATGGTCACGGGGAGCGACTGCATGATCCCCTCGTTGCGCTGCTCCGCGAGCAGGGCGTGGCGCACGGTGTAGATCCCCACGTCGGGGCCGATGTAAACGTGGTTGCCGATCGTCACGGGTGCCTCGTCGAGGATCGTCAGGTTGAAGTTTCCCACGAAGTGGTCGCCCACGGAGATCTGCTCCCCGAAGTCGCAGTGGAACGGGCTGTGGAGCGTGATGTTGCGGCCGACGCGGCCGAAGAGCCGGCGGATGATCGCCTCGCGCTCCTCACGCCGCGAAGGCGGCAGTCGGTTGAGCCGGAAGCAGAGCTCTTCGGCCCGGAGCAGTGCCTCGCCGATGCGGGGTGTCACGGCGTGGAGCCACCGCCCCGCGCGCATCATTTCGAGATCGTTCATGCTATTGTTTTTCGGTGAAATGTTCGTAAATACGTTTCGAAATGGCCGCAATCACGGCAGCGTTCTTCGCATCGTCGGCCGGGGAGTCGGTGACCAACACCGTCACGCAGTAGTGGCGGCCGTCGGGCAGTACGACATAGCCGGCGTCGTTATCGGCGATGCGGAGACCCTCCGGCGTGCGGTCCGACGAGCCGGTCTTATGCCCGAGGACGGCCCCTTCGGGAAGCCCTGCACGGAGTTTGTCCGTGCCGGTAATTGCACCCTCCAGTAGCCGTTGCAGCAGGGTTTCGTGCTCCGGTGTTAGCAGACCGCCCTCGAGCAAGCGGGCAAAGAGTGCGCAGACGGCCGAAGGACGTGCGACGTTGATCCGCTGATTGGCAGGATCGAGGTGCATCGTGCGCTCCGTGGCGGCGATCCGGAATCCCTCGATTCCGGCCTTCTCGCACACGTAGCGCTCCACGGCATTGGGGCCTCCAACGTATTCCAACAGACGGTCGCAGGCGATATTGTCGCTCAGGGACGTGCTGTATCGCAACAATTCGCCGAGCGTAACCCGTCCGCCCGTCGCCGGCAGGGAGTCACGCAGCGGGCTGTAGGTGTCGGGATCGAGCCATTCGGGGCCTACCTCGACGGGCGTCGTGAGCGGAGTCCCCTCTGCGTCGGCCTTGTCCAGCACGGCCAGGGCCACCGGAAACTTGAAGACACTCAACAGCGGCAGCGGCACATCCTGCCGGGAGATGGTCTCCCCGTCGGGAGTACGGATGGCGATACCGATTCGGGCCTCGGGGAGCGATGCCGCGAGTTGTTCCAGATCTTGTTCGAGGGTGCGGGTTCGGGAGCCGCAGGCCGTCAGCAGCAGCCCTGCGCAAAAAAGAAGGAGTCGCATCATGGGGAGGGAGGCATAAAAAATACACCTCAGAAAGATTCCGAGGTGTATTTTTACGGTCATATCCGTTCGTTACTCCGAAACGATAGCCTCGCTCGGGCAAACGCCTGCGCACGTGCCGCAGTCGATGCACTTGTCGGGATCGATGACATAGATGTCGCCGGCCGAGATGGCCTCTACCGGGCATTCGCCGATGCAGGTCCCGCATGCTACGCAGGAATCAGTAATCTTGTAAGCCATTTTTTTTCGTGTTTGTGGTTAATGTGTGTAGTGCAAATATAGAAACTTATTTGATAAAATCAAACTATTTGATCATATCGAAGCCCGTGTAGGGAACCAGCACCTCCGGGATACGGATGCCTTCGGGAGTCTGGAAGTCCTCGAGCATTGCGGCGACGATACGCGGCAGGGCCAGCGACGAACCGTTGAGCGTGTGGGCCAGGTGGATCTTCTTCTCGGCGTCGCGGTAGCGCAGCTTCAGACGGTTGGCCTGGAACGACTCGAAGTTCGAAACGGAAGAAACCTCCAGCCACCGCTTCTGTGCCTCGGAGTAGACCTCGAAATCGTAGGTCAGCGCCGAGGTGAAGGACATGTCACCGCCGCACAGCCGTACGATGCGGTACGGAAGACCCAGCGACTTGACCAGCGACTCGACATGAGCCACCATGCCGTCCAGCGCCTCATACGATACGTCGGGCAGCGACAGCTGGACGATCTCCACCTTGTCGAACTGGTGCAGACGGTTCAGACCGCGCACATCCTTGCCGTAGGAACCGGCCTCGCGGCGGAAGCAGGGGGTATAGGCCGTCATCTTGACGGGGAAGTCCTTCTCGTCGAGGATCACGTCGCGGTAGATGTTCGTCACGGGTACCTCGGCCGTCGGCACGAGGTAGTAGTTGTCGACCGTGGCGTGGTACATCTGACCCTCCTTGTCGGGCAGCTGGCCCGTGCCGAAGCCCGAGGCCTCGTTGACCATCACCGGAGGCTCGACCTCCAGATAGCCGGCGCGGGTGTTGCAGTCGAGGAAGTAGTTGATCAGCGCACGCTGCAGGCGGGCTCCCTTGCCCTTGTAGACGGGGAAACCGGCACCGGTGAGCTTGACGCCCAGATCGAAGTCGATGATGTCGTATTTCTTGGCCAGCTCCCAGTGGGGCAGCGGGTTTTCGGGCAGTTTGGTGTAGCTCTCGACGAGTTTCACGACCAGATTGTCAGCAGCCGTCTTGCCTTCGGGGACGATGTCGGCCGGGAAGTTGGGCAGCGTGACGAGCGTGGCCTGCAGCTCCTGCTGCACGTCGTTCGACTCGGCCTGCAGCCGGGCCGACTTCTCCTTGAGGTCCGTAACGAAGTGTTTGCGCTCCTCGGCCTCGTCGCGGCGGCCCTGGCCCATCAGGGCGCCGATCTCCTTGGCGGCCTTGTTCTGTACGGCCAGCGTATTGTCGAGTTCCAGCTGGATGGCCTTGCGGCGGTCGTCGAGCGTAAGGATCTTGTCGATGACGGGGGCGGCGTCGACGCCTTTCTTGGCGAGTTTGCGGACGGCGGCATCCCGGTCATCCCGGATTTGCTTGATCGTAAGCATGATATCGGATGTTTTTGTGTGTTTTCGCGTTACGCAGGGCAAAATTACAAAAAATGCGGAAAAGTGTATCTTTTTCCGCGGGAAAAACACCCCGGGGTTGTCCGTGCGGCGAAATTTCGTATTTTTGTGCAAAATTCCATCGCTTTGAGAACTGTCGAACTGCTGGCTCCGGCCCGCGATTACGCGTCGGCCGTTGTGGCCGTCGATGCCGGAGCCGATGCCGTCTATATCGGAGGCGCCCGCTTCGGGGCCCGGCAGGCCGCCGGTAACTCCGCCCGCGAGATCGCCCGCGTGGTCGAATATGCCCACCGGTACGGCGTGCGGGTCCATGCCACGCTCAATACGCTGCTGTGGGACGACGAACTCCCGGAGGCCGAACGTACGGCCCGCGAACTCATCGATGCCGGGGTCGATGCCCTCATCGTGCAGGACATGGCCCTGCGGCGCATGGATCTGCCTGTCGAGCTGCATGCCTCGACCCAGGTCTCGAACCGTACGCCCGAAGGGGCCCGCTTTCTGGCCGAGGCGGGCTTCGCACGCGTGATTCTCGAGAGAGCCCTCTCGCTGGAGGAGATCCGCGCCATCTGTGCCGCCACGCCGGCCGAGGTGGAGGTCTTCGTCCACGGCGCCATCTGTGTCGGTTACAGCGGCCGCTGTTTCCTCTCGCGGGCCATGTCGGGCCGCAGCGGCAACCGCGGCGCCTGCAGCCAGCCCTGCCGCCTCCCGTGGGACCTCGTCGACGGCCGCGGCCGACGGATCATCACCGGCAAGCATCTGCTCTCGGTGCGCGACCTGAACCTCTCGCACCGTTTGGGCGAACTGGTCGACGCCGGCGTCACGTCGTTCAAGATTGAGGGGCGGCTGAAGGATGCCGGGTATATCCGCAACGTGGTGGCCTGGTACCGCCGGGCGTTGGACGAGGTGCTGGCCGCACGGCCTGCGCTGCGGCGCGCCTCGGTGGGGGAGAGTGTGCCCGATTTCGAACCCGACCCGGCAAAGAGCTTTACGCGCGGCGAATCCGAATATTTCTTCGACGGCAAGCGGGCCGGTGTGGCCTCGTTCGATACGCCAAAGGCCGTCGGCGAGCGTATCGGGCGTGTAGCGCAGGTCTCGGGCGGAAGCTTCCGGATCGATGGCGATGCTGATCTGGCTCCGGGTGACGGCATCTGCCTCATTACGCCGCGTGGCGTCGTCGGGACGAACATCAACGCCGTCGAGGGGCGCCGCATTACCCCCAACCGCATCGAAGGAATCACGCCCGGCGCGGAGCTCTACCGCAACTACGACCGGCGTTTTTCGCTGGCCTTGGAGCGCAGCCGCATGCGGCGGGTCATTCCGACGCGGGCCCTGGTCGAAGCCTCGGCCCAAGGGGTGATCGTCACCTGCACCGATTGCGAGGGGCTGGAGGCGTCAGCCCGGCGTGATGTGCCGCTTGAGCGGGCCAAGAACCCCGAGGCCAATGCCGCGACGCTGCGCGCACAGGCGATGAAGTCGGGCGACACGATCTTCGCCGTGCGCGAGGTGGAGGTGCGGGGCGGCGAGTGGTTCGTCCCCGCGTCGCTGGCTGCCGAGCTGCGGCGCGAAGCGTTGGCCGGGTTGTTGCGGCAGCGCGAGGAGCGGCCGCTCGAACACCGCATCCTCCCCGAAAATCGGGCGGCGCGCTACCCGTCGGAGCGGCTCGGTGCCGACGAAAACGTAACGAATCATCTGGCCGAGGCCTTCTACCGCGACCACGGGGTGTGCGAGATCGAACGGCCGCTGGAACTGGCTCCGTCGCTCGAGGGGTGCACCGTCATGCGCTCGGCCTACTGCATCCGCCGCGAGATCGGCGAGTGCCTGCGCGAAGGGTCGCGCCTGCGCGGTGATCTCTATCTGGAGCACGGTGCGGACCGTTTCCGGCTCGGGTTCGATTGCAAGGCGTGCGAAATGACGCTGGTGGAGTGCCCGCGGCGCCGGATGGACAAGGAGAAAAAACATTAGAGATATGCAGCAGCAACTGACCCCCGATTTTGCGGATTACGAACTCATTGATACGGGCGATTTCGAAAAGCTCGAACGTTTCGGCCGTTTCGTCACGCGGCGTCCCGAACCGCAGGCCATCTGGCGGCGTTCGCTCCCCGAGGCGGAGTGGCGGCGCTTGGCCGATGCCTCGTTCCGGCGCGACCTGCGCAACGATGAACGCGGCGAGTGGCAGCTCGATCCGAAGATGTCCGACCGCTGGACGATCGCTTATGCCTACCGCGGAATGAAACTCCGCATGCGGCTGGCCCTTACGTCGTTCAAGCATGTCGGGATCTTCCCCGAGCAGGCCGCCAATTGGATTTTCATCTACGAGAACGTGCTGCGTCTGTGCGGTGCGGAGGCCGCCGCCGGACACGCCGCCGGACATGCTGCCGTCGGACACGCCGCTGCCGGACACGCTGCCGGACACGCTGCCGCCGGATATGTCGCTGCGGAATCGGCCGTCCGGAATGCGTCGGTCGCCGAGACCCTTCCGACTGCCGCACCCCGTGTACTGAACCTCTTTGCCTACACGGGCGGTGCGACGCTTGCCGCCCGGGTCGCCGGAGCCGAGGTGACGCACGTCGATTCGGTGCGGCCCGTCGTGACGTGGGCCCGCGAGAACATGGAGCTGAGCGGTCTGGACGGTGTGCGTTGGATCGTCGAGGATGCGCTGAAGTTCGTGCGCCGCGAGGTGCGCCGCGGAAACCGTTACGCCGGCATCATTCTCGATCCGCCGGCCTATGGACGCGGTGCCAACGGCGAAAAGTGGGTCCTCGAGGAGAACATCGGCGAGATGCTCGACTGCTGTGCGCAGCTGCTCGAGCCGCGCGGGGCCTTCCTGGTGCTGAACCTCTACTCGATGGGACTGTCGTCGACGCTGGCCCGCACGGCCGTCAGACAGGCCTTCGGCGCTCCCGAGGAGGAGCAATGGGGCGAATTGTGCTTCACGGACCGTGCCGGCAAGGAGCTCCCGCTGGGGACCTATTACCGCTTCAGACGCTGATCCGATTCTGAATCGCACGGCCCGTTGCCTGTTCCATCGCCTGCACGGCTGCTCCGGGTCGGAAAGAGAGGTGGCAAAGAGCGTGTGGCCGGTAAGAGAGGGGCAAAGAGGGAGGCAAAGAGAGAGTCCGGAAAGAGGGGTGGCCAACAGTGAGAGAACAGAGCGGGGCTGGCAGAGCGGGGCTGGCAGAGAGAGGTCCGACAGCGTAAGCATACAACAGAAGGAGAGAAAGAAAATAGGGGGGGGGAGAAGAGATACGAGAGGGGGATGGACAACCGTAGAAAGGATGAGAAGAGGAGAGGAGAAGAGAGAGAATGCAGCAGGTGGGCTTCCGCCTGTTGATCAATGATTAGATGAAAACAAAAATTCGGAAGATATGAGTATTCTTGCTGTCATTTTCGGTCTTTTGAGCGGTTCGCTGCTCTCGGTGCTGGTGGGCATCATCGGCAGCCGGCGCCGCATCGGTTTCGGCTGGGCCTTTCTGTTGAGTCTGATCTTCACGCCGCTCGTGGGGCTGATCATCGCGTTGCTGACCGACCCGCTGCCCGATTGCGAACGGCGCTGGGGCTGCATCGGAACCGCCGTTGCACTGCTCGGAATCCTCTGTTTGATTGTCTTTCTGATGTTGCTGCTTACGGGCGGAGCCATGGCCCTCGCCTTGTGAGAAAACACGCGGAGCGTGTTTTGACGGTGTTGCGGGCTGTGCGGATGACCGATGCCGCCTGTTTCACGCGATGGTTCATGTGCGAGGTCGGCCTCTGCCTCTCGGTGTCCCCGCAGCAGGGGCCCGAATAGCCCACGTCGGTTCCCGGATCGGATCCGGCCGGACTGCGTTACGCGCCTGCAGGATTGGAAAACCTTATGTTCATAAGATAAAAGTGGATAAACGTAAATTGAATCTCTGGACCGATCGGGTCTTGTTCCCCGCGCTGGTCGGATTGTGCGGGTCCGGTATCGGACTCCACCGGTTCGAACATGCCGGCGCTCCCGAAATCCGGCACGTCTGGAAGCTGGTGCATATCATCCTTTCGCTGCTGTTCCTGGTCCTTGTCGGACTCCACGTCTACGGGCATTGGGCCTGGTACCGTTCGCTGGCTACGGCGGGCTGCAAGGGGTTGCGTCGGTGGATGGTGTTGCTGCTTGCGGTGGCCTTTCTGGTGGTGGCCGTAATGGGAATTGTCAAGTGGCTGTTCGGCGCCCACATCGGATTTTACCACTATGTGGGTGGTCTCGCGCTCGGGGTGCTGGCGTTGCTGCATATCATCAGACGATGGAGGCAGCTGTTCGGCCGCGGTCGGAACTCCGCAACCGGAAAGGGACGCTGACATCCGGCGTGTCGGCAACCGTGTCTGTGCGGGTGCAGGGGTTTTCTCCTCCGCACCCGCTCTGTTTTTTCACCCTCCCCTGGCCGGGGCTAAAGGCCGAAGACGTAGTAGATCAGGATACCGGCCGCGGCCGAGAGGATGATCAGCAGGATGGGGTTCACCTTGCGCCACGATCCGACGAAGACGCCTCCGAAGAGCACCCAGCTCCAGGCGTCGATGAAGTTCTGCTCGTCGGGCTCCGAACTGTGGGGGAAGATCAGCAGCAGGGCTGCGGCCGCGATCATGCCGATCACCACGGGGCGCATCCCCCGCATGGCCCCTTCTACCAGCCGGTTGTTCTTGAGCTTCAGGAAGAACCGCGCCACGAGGATCATCAGCGTCAGCGACGGCAGACAGACGGCCAGCGTGGCGATGGCCGAGCCCAGGATGCCGCACCAGACATGACCCGTCTCCAGCCCCACGGTGTAACCCACGTAGGTGGCCGAGTTGATGGCGATCGGGCCGGGGGTGATCTGCGAGATGGCCACGATGTCGGCAAACTGCGCGTTGGTGAGCCACTGGTGCTGCACGACCACCTCGTTCTGGATGAGCGAGAGCATGGCGTAGCCGCCGCCGAATCCGAAGAATCCGATCTTGAGGTACGAGACGAAGAGTTGCCAGAGAAGAATCATTCCGCAGTGAGTGAGGGAAGTGTGACATCCGTGATTACCAGCTGTCCATTGCGCAGCAGGGCGCGGACCGGAATGACGACGCAGCGGTTTTCGTATGTGGCCAGATAGGCGATGGCATACCATTCACCCTCGACGTGTTCGACCCGGATCGTCGGCAGCGACCGCTTGTTGAAGTCCTGGGCCCGCAGCAGCGGATCCCCGTCCGTTTCGGCGGCAGCCTTTTCCACCTTCCGACGGGTGGCCTTGTCCAGGGGCAGGGCGGGCTTCTCCGGATGCTCGTTGTAGCTGGCCGCGATCCAGCCGGCGTATGCCCGGTAAAAGCGTTCCAGCGCCTGCCGGACCTTCTCCGTGGAGGAGCCGGTGCCGGCCATGAGCTTTTTTGTAGAGGCGGCAGCGGTGGTCCGGGCCGTCGAGAACCCTGCCGTCAGCAGCGCAAGGAGCAGAAGCCCCAGAGACAAACTGTATTTCATGTTTTTTGTCGGATTCATGCTTCGGGATTCTTTTTGTGTCGGGCGATCTTCGGGGCGACGGCCAGCTCCCAGGCGATGCCGCCGGCCGCACCGGCCACCAGTACCCAGATTGGGGACCACCCGAGACCCCAGACGGCCAGCGCCGCAGCCGCGATGATGAAGAACATCGACCAGTGCATGCCGCGGGCCAGCGAAATCACCGGGCCGATGATCAGCGCCACGACCGCCGGACGCATCCCCTTGAAGGCGGCGTCGACAACGGGGTTGTGGCGGATGTTGGCGAAGAAGAGGGCGATGATGAGGATGATGACGAACGACGGGAGAATGGTGCCCAGCAGGGCTGCCGTCGCACCGCGCAGTCCGCGCATCTTGTATCCGACGAAGACCGACGTGTTGAGCGAGATGGGCCCCGGAACCGACTGGGCCAGCGTCAGCAGGTCGAGAAACTCCCGGCGTTCGACCCAGCGCCGGTTGTCGATCACCTCGCGTTCGATCAGCGGGATCATGGCGTAGCCCCCGCCGAAGGTGAAGAGCCCGATCTTGAAGAACGAGACGAATATCGTGCGCAGACGTTCCATAGGCATTTCTCAGAGGCGATTCTTGCGGCCCAGCAGCGTCAGCAGACCGTCGATGTAGGTCATCGGATGGGTCGGCGCCCCCGGGAGCCAGAGGTCCGGCGTGTGCGAATCCAGAAAACTGCGGTCCAGGGCGCGGCTCTCGGCGAAGAGTCCGCCGGAGCAGGCCTCCGTGCCGCACATCACGAGGATTTTCGGCTCGGCCACGGCGTCGTAGCAGATCTCCAGCGCCTCGGCCATCTGGGCCGTCAGCGGGCCCGAGACCACCACGCCGTCTGCATGGCGCGGCGAGGCCGTGAAGCCGATGCCGTAGCGCCCCAGATCGAAGTTGACGTTGCCCGTGGCGTTGAGCTCCATCTCGACCGAGCCGTCGCCGCCGGCCGAGACTTCGCGCAGCTGCAGCGCCTGGCGGAAGCAGCGCCGGATCTCGGGCCGCACGCGTTTCGGGTCGAACTCCACGCGCGAGTCGCCGGCGTGCAGCACGAGACCCTCGCGCGTGGGCGAACCGATGCGGTAGTCGTTCGTGAAGCGTACGTTGCGCGGCGCCACGCGCGCACACTCCCCGCAGAAGAGGCAGCGTCCCAGGTCGAGCTCCAGCGGGTCGGCCCGGAAAGCCCCCGTCGGGCAGAGGGCTTCGGCGCGTTCAGCCTCGGTGGTATCCTCGGTGAAGGTCAGTTCGGGGCGTCCGCGGAACTCTTCGGTCAGTTCGACAGCATCGAGGTCCTCGATGGCCTGCTGCCCGTGGCTGCGCAGCACCCGTATTTTCGGTAGAATCATGGTCGCAAATGTTAGGCCCTTAATCGTTCGCAAAAATACGCAATTCCCGCGAACCTGCAAGCACTTTGCCCCGGAATCGACACACCGCGGGCCGGAGTTCCGTCGGTGGATCTCCGGCCCGCGGGTCGAAAAGGGAAATGAAGTGATGGGGTCTCTTGAGTCGGGCCGGATGGAGCGTTTCGGTGGTGCGGAGGGTTCCGTAGAGTGCGGAGAGTCCGGTAGTAGTACGAAGGAAAAGAGCGCTCCGACAGCGGGAAGCTGATCGTGCAGTCCATGCAAACGATGCCGTACTGGTGGTCGGCTGGGGTCGAGGGGGCCGTCACGACGCTGTTGTTGCGGTTCATGTGCAGCGTGCAGTGGTCGACTACGATCGTCGACGAGCCGAAGATGAAGTCGACGTTGCCCTCGACGTGGCAGTCGCGCAGGGGCTTTCCACAGCCGGCGTTTTCCCGGGTACGTCACACGGCGTAGGGCGCGTGTTGCGCGGACTGGCCGGGAGGCGGATGCGGCGTCAGAGGTCGTGGCCGCAGTAGGAGAGGTTGAAGCTCTTGTTGCAGATCGGGAAGTCGGAGATCCCCTCGCCGCGCACGGCCAGCGCCAGCGCCAGCCAGTTGTGCAGACTCGGATCCTTGATGCGGCACGCCTCGATATGACCCTCGGCGTCGGTCACCACCACGTGGCACGTCTCGCCGCGCCATCCCTCGACCAAGCCGAACGAGAGCGACTGCGGGGTCAGCTGCGTCGTATAGTCGGGCGTCTCGCAGGGGTTCTCCAGTGCGCCGTATTTCTGTTCGTAGATCTCCAGCAGTTGGTCGATGTAGCGGGCCGACTGCGCAACCTCGCGACAGCGCACCTCGAGCCGGGCCATCACGTCGCCCGATGTCTCGATGACGGGTTCGTGGTGGAGGCATTTGCCGTAGGAGCCCCACGGATGCGTGGCGCGGATGTCGCGGGCCAGTCCGCTGGCCCGGGCCGCCTGCCCGACGCCGCCGATGCGGCGCATCTCCTCGCGCGGAACCATACCGCACTGCTCGAAACGCGCCAGCAGCGTGGGCGACGACTCCAGGTCGCGGCGTACCTCCTCGTAGCGGCGGGCAATCTCGGCGACGTTCCGGCGGATCATGGCCGATTTGGCCGGCGTGAGCGGATGGTCGGTGCCGTGGGGCCGGATCAACCCCTTGCCGAAGCGGTTGCCGCACCACGCCTGCGTGGTGTTGATCGTCATCGTGCGCAGCGCCTCGCAGGCCACCTGTCCCAGCTGGTAGCCCGCATCCATCGACAGCGCTCCCGTATCGGCGATCTGCATGGCCATGCGCTCCAGTTCGAGCGCTACGGCCCGTTCGCGGTCGAGCTGCGTGGGGCGTTCGCGGCCGGTGAGCTTCTCGACGGCCTCGGCAAAGGCTGTGGCGTGGGCCACGGCGCTGTCGCCCGCAACGGCCTCGGCCAGACACATCTGCCGCAGCCGGTTGTCGGTCGACGAGAAGGCCGCCTCGACTCCCCGGTGCTGGTAACCCAGCGCAATCTCGAGGTGGAGCACCTCTTCGCCGTTGCAGATGAAGCGGAAGGCCCCCGGCTCGATGATCCCGGCGTGGATCGGACCCACGTTGACCTCGTGCAGCGAGTGGCCGGCCATCGTATAGAAGGGGTAGTTGTCGATCGAACTCTGGCGGTTGTAGCGGTCGAAGGGGTAGCGCAGCGGCTTGGGCCACGGCTGGCCGTCGAAGCGGATGCCGTAACGCTCGGTGATGTCCCGCTCGAAAGGGTGCATCTGCGGGTGCAGGGCCGTGAGTGACGGAAGGGCCGTATCGTCGTAGTAGCCCGTGGCGTGGGAGGTGATCAGCACGCGGCTCTCGGCGTCGTCGAGCACCAGGCAGTAGAAGCGCATCCGGTCGTCGGAGGGCAGGGCGAAGTAGTGCGCCACGTGGTAGCGTTCGTCCGAGAGCCACGTGCGCAGCAGTTCGTAGAACGAGGCATAGGAGATCTCGGGAATCTCCTCCAGGCGCACGGCGCCCGCGGTATTGTCGGTTACGAGATAGTTCATAAGGCAGTGATTTGGCCGATCAGTTCACGCAGAAAATCCGGTTGCCAGAGCCCCAGCACCATGGCCGCCGCCAGCAGCGTGAGGGCCGACCACGACAGCGCCCGGTCGACCTTCGAGGGGTGGAGTTCGTCCTGGTTGGGCTGGTAGCAGAGGCGGAGCATCCGCGAGCAGAACGAGTAGATGACGATGCACAACAGCAGCAGAAGCCCTGCCACGAGCCACCAGCGGCCTCCGACGATCGCCTCGCGCAGGATCATCAGCTCCGAGAGGAAGAGCGGCGAGGGCGGGAAGGCCACCAGGATGACCATCCCCGCAAGCAGCCCCATGGCCCCCACGCGGTTGATGTGGATATAGTCGCCGATGCGGTTGATGCGGTATCCGTTGTAAACCTGCCGCACGACGGCCATCTGCAGGAAGAGGCTGCTCTTGATGAAGGTGTGGCAGACGACGTGGAAGACTGCCGCCCAGACACCCGCACCGCCGACGCCCAGTCCGATGGCGGCCAGACCCATGTTCTCTACGGTCGAGTAGGAGAGGAAGCGCTTGTAGTTGTTCGTGCGGCGCAGGAACAGCGCGCCGATGAGGAGCGACAGCACGCCGACGATCAGCAGCACCGAACGGGCCCACGTGAAGACCTCGGTCGCGGCTACCACGCGGTAGACGCGGAAGATGGCCAGGAAGCCGGCGTTGACCAGTCCCGTGGAGATCAGCGCCGAGGCCGGCGACGGCGCCGCGAAGTTGGCGTCGATGCCCACCGTGTACAGCGGGAAGAGCTCCATCTTGCAGCTGTAGCCGCAGACGATCAAGAGGAAGGCGATCTTCAGGTAGAGGGCGTTGCCGTGGGGCGCCGCGGCGGCTACCTCGGCATAGTCGAGCGACTCGCAGTCGGTGGCGGCCGCCAGCAGCAGGATGCCCAGGTAGGCCATGGCGATGCCCGTCGAGCAGACGAAGACGTATTTCCATGCCGCCTCGAGCGTCTGGGCCGTGCGGCGGTGGTAGATGATTCCGGCCGAGCAGAGCGTCGTGGCTTCGAGGAAGATCCACGTCACGGCCAGGTTCGAGGCGAAGTACGAACCGGCGATGGCCGTCGTCAGCAGCATCACCAGCCCCGAGTAGGCACGGGTCTGGACGAGGTCGTTGTCGCGCAGGTAGGCCTCCGAATGGAAGTAGGCGAAGGCCGAGACGATGCACAGCAGTACGTAGAAGAGCGTCCCCGGGGCGTCGAAGCGGAACCACGAGGCCGACGTCGTGTCGTAGAGCCCTCCGAAGAGAATGGCGCAGGCAAAGGCCGCCTGCACGGCGTAGAAGAGCACGCCCGTGAGGAAGAGCTGCCGCTCGCGGCGCACCAGAAAGGCCGCCGCCGCGATCAGAATACTTGCGATCAGATAGACTATCATGGCCTTAGTCCTTTACGTTGGTCAGCGAATCGGCGTCGTCGGCGTGGAGCTTGTCGTCGATCTTGGTGAAGAAGATGCCCAGCATCAGCACCGAGATGAGGATGTCGAGCAGGATGGCGAAGTTGATCAGCAGGGGCATCTCCACGCCGATGGCCGTCGAGAAGAGGAACACGCCGTTCTCGATCACCAGAAAACCGACCATGTGGGAGAAGATCCGCTGCCGCATCACGATGAGGATCAGACCGCTCAGCAGCGAGTAGAGCGCCACGCCGAAGAAGAGCAGGTCGACCGTCGAGTCGGCGATGTAGTAGGTCAGCGAGGCGCTCACGCCCAGCGCCACGATCGACAGCACGAGCGATCCGGCCTGCGACGAACCCGAACGGCGCACGCGGTTGATGCGCGTGCGGCGGATCACGGCGAAGAGCAGCCACGGAACCAGAATGCCCTTGAAGAGCAGCGTCTCGAGGGCCACGAAGGCCAGCTCGGCGGGGTTGGCGGCGTGCAGACGCACCAGCGCAATGCCGAACAGCAGCCACCCCTGCAGCCCGATCAGCGAGGCGAAGTTGCGGAAACGCTCCGTGATCGAGAGGTAGACGAGCGTCACGACGTAGAGTAGAATCAGCGGCAGAATCATTGGATACCGATATTAAGTTGCAACAGGTAGCCCGTGAAGAAGACCAGGGCGGCCAGTGCCGTGATGGTGAGCAGGAAGGTGGTGTTGCGGATGAGCTTGTTGCGGGCCTGCGTCGACTCGACGATCCCCACCGAGAGCCCCGTGAGCAGCACGGCCAGCGGCGCGGCGAACCACCACCGCGGGCAAAGGGCCGCCGCCACGGCATCGGCCGCCAGCATCGACAGCGCCGCACTCTTCAGCCAGTTCGCGATCTTGATGTAGGCCAGATCGACGCCGCAGTAGTCGAGGCACATCACCTCGTGGATCATCGTCAGTTCGAGGTGCGTGCGGGGGTCGTCGACCGGCACGCGGCCGCTTTCGGTGAAGACGATCTTCGTCAGCACGTAGGCCGCCAGCAGCAGGACGATGATCAGCTGCGTGTCGTCGGAGGCTCCGGTGTCGAAGAGTTCGGCGAAGGAGATGTGGCCCGAGAGCAGGGCCAGCGTCCCGATGGTGAGCATCAGCGCCGGTTCGACCAGCGCCCCGTAGAGCGCTTCGCGGCTGGCGCCCATCCCCTCGAACGAGCTGCCCGTATCCATGGCCGCCAGAATCAGCGCCCCGCGGCCCAGAGCCAGCAGGTAGGCGAAGGCCACCACGTCGCCGTCGAACGAGACCACCGGCGGCAGATTGCCCACCGGAATGAAGAGCAGCGCCAGAAGCGACGCGCCCAGGATGACCGACGGCGTCGTGCGGAACAGTACGGTGGTCGTCGTCGAGTAGACGGCCCCCTTGCGCAGCAGCAGGCGTACGTCGTAGAGGTGTTGGGCGAAACGGATGCCCTTGCGGCCCGCCAGCCGGGCCCGCGTGCGGTTGATCAGCCCCGGAATGCAGAGGGCCGCCGCCAGAAGCAGAAGCAGATTGAGCAGTGCCATGGCATCAGATGATATGGAGGATCGACAACAGGAAGACCAGCGCCAGGAAGGCCAGGGCAAAGAGCACGTAGTGGTTAATCTTGCCCGTACGCAGGCGCATGACGCGCTGGTTGATCAGGCGCAGCAGTTCGACCCACCACGCCGAGAAGAGGCGTCCGATGCGGTCGCGGTGGCCGACGTCGAAGCGGTGGGCGTCGGGGAAGATCTCGCCCTTGCCCACGGGCGACCCCTCGCCGCTGTTCTGTGTCAGTGACGTGGCGATCGACTGCAGCCCTTCGGAGAAGGACTCGCCCGTATACTGCATGCGGGTGTTCACCGCCGTGAAGCCGCAGCCCCACGTCGGGCCCTCGGCCACCTGACGTCCGCGCAGCGTGCGGCGTCGCAGCCATGCCAGGATGGCGACGACCAGAATCAGCCCCCAGGCGATGCGCCCGACTGCGGTGAGCGTCGGCGAGAGCAGCCAGTCGGCGGCATCCGACGGCGTGCGCAGGAAAAACTCCGCGGCGCGCGTCACGCACCCCACGGCCGCCCGCGGGAAGAGTCCCACGAGGAGGATGCCCGCCAGCGGCAGCGCCATGGCGGCCAGCCGCAGGTTGTCGACCTCCGAGGCTTCGGCCACCTCATGCGAGCGGGGCGAGCCGAGGAAGACCGTGCCGTAGAGCTTCGTGAAGGCCAGCACGGCCACGCCGCCGATCAGCGCCAGCGCCGCCAGACCGGCCGCCGAGGCGAGGATGTTGCTTCCCGAGGCGATGCCGTCGAGCAGCCCGAGGTAGACGAGCAACTCCGAGACGAAGCCGTTGAGCGGCGGCAGGGCGCAGATGGCGGCCGTGGCCGCCAGGAAGAGCAGCGACGTGAGGGGCATGTGTTTCGTAAGGCCGCCCAGCGCGTCGAGCGACGTGGTGTGGGTCTGCGAGAGAATGTTGCCGGCCCCGAAGAAGAGCAGCGACTTGAAGAACGAGTGGTTGAGCGAGTGGAGCAGCGCCCCGGCGATGCCGCACAGCGCCACCATCTGGTTGCCCGAGGCCTTGCCCAGCGCCGCGATGCCCACGGCCAGCAGGATGATGCCGATGTTTTCGATCGAGGAGTAGGCCAGCAGGCGCTTCACGTCGTTCTGCATGGCGGCCAGAATGACGCCCCACAGGCCGGTGATGATCCCCACGACGAGGAGAATCACCCCGGCGGTGTGCAGTACGGGCAGATCGCCCAGGGCGGCCGTCGTGCGCAGGATGCCGTAGATGCCCGTCTTGATCATCACGCCCGACATCAGCGCCGAGACGTGCGACGGGGCGGCCGGATGGGCCTCCGGCAGCCAGACGTGCAGCGGGAAGAGGCCGGCCTTCATGCCGAAGCCCGCCAGAAAGACGAGGAAGAGCGGCAGTGCCGGCTTCGTGTGGAAGTATTGGCCCAGGGCGTCGAACGTCGCGCGTCCGCAGACGGCGTCCAGCCGCACGAACCCCACGACCAGCAGCACGAAGCCCACGTGCATCATGATCAGGTAGGCCAGCGCCGCGCGGCTCACCTCACGGCGTTGGGCGTCGTAGAGGATCAGCAGGAACGACGCCACGGTCATCAGCTCCCAGAAGAAGAGGAACGAGTAGCCGCCGTCGGAGCAGACGACGCCCAGCATGGCGTAGGCCATCACCGTGAGCGAGGTGTAGTGCAGCGAGACGTGGGCCGGGGACTTCTCCCGGAGCGTGTGGGCCAGATAGCCCCGCGAATAGAGCACCGAAGCTACCGAGCCGATCGAGATCAGCAGGACGAAGAGCGCCGAGAGCGGGTCCATCGATCCCGAATCGCCGCCGAAAAGCGTGCCGGGGATCATCCACAGCGATTCGGTGCCTCCGTCGGCCAGTACGCCGATGGCCCGGACCGAGGCCCACAGGGCTCCGGCGGCCGTCAGGGCGAGGGCCGTCCACGCCTTGGCCCGCAGCGGCGTCGAGAAGATCGCCGCCACGACCACCACGAGGAACAACAGGGTGTAGATAAATAGCATATTCTGCGGGTAAATGTGTTTTCGAAAGCGCTATTCGGCGGGACCGTTTACGGTGGCGGTCATCACCGTGGCCGCGACGGCTGCCGTTTCGGTGCGCAGCCGCTGCGGCCCGAGCGTGATCTCCTCGAAGCCGTGGGCCAGCGCCAGGTCGATCTCCTCGGGCGAGAAGTCCCCCTCGGGGCCGATGAAGATGCGTACCGATTCGCCGGGGCGGATTGTGCGCGGCAGGAACCGTTTCCCGCGTGCGGAGTGCGCCGCCTCGCAGTGGGCGATCAGGCTCCGCCCCTCGAAGGGCTCGGCCACCGCCTCGCGGAACGCCGTCAGCGGACTCAGCTCCGGGCGGTAGGCCTTGAGCGACTGTTTCATGGCCGCCGTGATCACCTTTTCGCCCCGTTGCGGCTTGAAGCTCCGCCGCTCGCTGTGGGCCGTCTCGAGCGGGATGATCCGCGTGACACCCACCTCGGTGGCCTTCTCCAGAAACCATTCGAAGCGGTCGGGGTTCTTCGTCGGCGCCACGGCCATCACCAGCCGGTAGGGCATCCGTTCGAATTCGGACTGCGTCTCGACGACGCGTACCGTGCAGCGGCGCGGGTCGGCCTCGATGATCTCGGCCCGATAGAGATTCCCGCGGCCGTCGGTGAGGTGGATCCAATCGCCGCGCCCCAGCCGCAGCACCCGGATGCAGTGGCGCGACTCCTCCTCGTCGAGCGTGTTGACGGGCGGTTCGAGATCCGGAGCATAGAAGAGTTGCATGGCCTTCGCGTATTTGTTTTACGGATTTTTTATTGTACTTTTGTCTTGCGCGGGCCCGGACGGCGGCCTTTGTCTGCCGTGCCGGACTTGCGGCCCGCAAATGTACACAAAATAACACGATCCATGAAACGTATCATCGGTTTATTGACGCTTTTTCTGACCATGACACTCGTTTGTTGCAAATCCGAGAAGCAGGTGGGCGAGAATCCCTTCTTCTCCGAGTGGGAGACCCCCTACGGCGTGCCCCCCTTCGACCGGATCGCCCCCGAACACTTCCTGCCCGCCCTGGAGCGCGGCATGTCGCTCCATGACGCCGAAATCGACGCCATCACCTCGAACAACGACGAACCCTCGTTCGAAAACACGATTCTTGCCTACGACAACTCCGGGAAGATGCTCTCCCAGGTGGAGCTGATCTTTGAGATGCTCTGCGCCGCGGAGAACACCCCCGAACTGGAGAAGCTCCAGGTGGAGGCGGCGCCTCTGCTGGCGGCTCATGCCGACCGTATCCGGCTCAACGGGAAGCTCTTCGAACGCGTCAAGGCGGTCTACGACCGCCGCGCGGCGATGGATCTCGATGCCGAGCAGCTGCGGCTGGTGGAGAAGACCTACCGCAGCTTCGTGCGTGCCGGGGCGCTGCTCGATGCCGAACGGAAGGCCCGTCTGAAGGAGATCAACGAGGCGCTGTCGCTGGCCGCCGTGCACTTCGGCAACAACATCCGTGCGGAGAACAACAACTTCGTGATGATGCTTTCGTCGGATGAGCTGGACGGCCTGCCCGCAAACGTGCGTGATCTGGCCCGCGAGACGGCCGCCAAACTGGGCAAGAAGGATCGGTATGCCTTCACGCTGCAGAAGTCGAGCCTGATTCCCTTCCTGACCTACTCCTCCCGCCGTGACCGCCGCGAGGAGCTTTACAAGGCCTATCTGAACCGCTGCAACAACGGCGACGAATACGACAACAAACAGCTGATCAACGACTTCATCCGTCTGCGCACGGAGAAGGCACACCTGCTGGGCTACCCGTCGTATGCCGCGTATGTGGTCGACGACGAGATGGCCCGTACCACCGACGCCGTCTATGCACTGCTCGACGAGGTGTGGGAACCGGCCCTCGAACGCGCCAAGGGCGAACTCGCCGAGATGGAGGAGCTCTTCCGCAAGGATGTCCCCGAGGGTGAATTCGCCTCGTGGGACTGGTGGTATTACGCCGAGAAGCTCCGCAAGCAGAAATACGCCCTCGACGAGGAGATGCTGCGTCCCTACTTCTTGCTCGAAAATGTCCAGATGGGGATCTTCTTCCTCGCCAACCGCCTCTACGGCATTACGTTCCGTCCGGTAGTCGTGCCGCTGTACCATCCCGAGGCCGTGGCCTACGAGGTGCTCGATGCCGACGAGTCGCACCTCGGCATCCTCTACTTCGACTTCTTCCCCCGCGACGGAAAGAGCCAGGGCGCCTGGTGCGGCAACTACGTCGAACAGACCTTCGACGAGGAGGGGCACCGTGTGGCTCCCGTCGTCTCGATCGTCTGCAACTTCACCCGCCCGACCTCGAACACCCCCGCGCTGCTGACCCTCGACGAGACCGAGACGCTCTTCCACGAATTCGGCCATGCCCTGCACTTCCTTTTCCACAATGTCCGCTACCGCGGCCTCTCGGAGGTCGAGGGTGACTTCGTCGAGATGCCCTCGCAGCTGATGGAGAACTGGGCCTTCGAACCCGACGTGCTCAAACAGTATGCCGTGCACTACCGCTCGAACGAGGTTATTCCCGACTATCTGATCGAAAAACTGCGCCGCAGCCGCCTCTTCAACCAGGGATTCATGACCACGGAGCTCATCGCCGCATCGCTCTCCGACATGGACATCCACTCGATTGGCGAATACGAGGAGTTCGACCCGATGGCCTTCGAGCGCCGGGCGCTGACCGAACGCCGCGGACTGATCCCGCAGATCGAACCCCGCTACCACTATCCCTACTTCTCGCACATCTTCGACGGCGGCTATGCGGCCGGATACTACTTCTATACGTGGGCCGCGGTGCTGGACAAGGATGTCTTCGAGGCTTTCCGCGAGAGCGGCGACCTCTACAACCGGCAGATCGCCGATTCGCTGCGCCGCAAGGTGCTCGCCCGTGGCGGCTCGGCCGACGGCATGACCCTCTATCGCGACTTTCGCGGCAAGGACCCCGACAAGCGCCCGATGCTGCGCAGCCGCGGTCTGTGGAGCGACCCCGTGCCGGCCGATTCGCTCTCCGTGAACCCGGTTGCGGGGAAGAACCCCGCCGCAACGCCGGCTTCACAGCGCTAACCCCCTCCCCTCGAAAACGAAAACCCAAGACCCGAATATGAAAAAAGCAATTTTGATTATGGCCATTTCCGCACTGGCGGCAGGCTGCGCCGACAACTCGGTTCCCAAGGCACAGCTGCCCGAACTCGATCTTTCGAATCCGCTGCTGGCCCCGTGGGAGACCCCCTACGCCACGCCGCCCTTCTCGAAGATCGAACTCAAACACTATGAACCGGCCTTCGATGCCGCCATCGCCTGCTCGCGGGCCGAGGTGGCGGCCATTGTCGACAATCCCAAAAAACCGTCGTTCGTCAATACGATCGTCGCCCTCGAACAGAGCGGCTCGCTGCTCTCGCGCATCGAGGGGATCTTCTTCAACATGCTCGGCGCCGAGACCTCGGACCAGCTGCAGGAGATCTCGCTGCGCGTGCAGCCCAAACTGACCGAACTGGAGAACGACATCTCGCTCAACGAGAAGCTCTTCGAACGCGTGAAGGCCGTCTACGAACACCCCGGACGCCTCTCGCAGGAGGAGCGCATGCTGCTCGAAAAGACCTACAAGCACTTCGCCCGCAACGGCGCCGCCCTCTCGCCCGAGAAGAAGAAGCTCTACCGCCAGTATACGACCGAACTCTCGGCCCTGACGCTCAAGTTCGGCCAGAATTCGCTGGCCGCCACCAACGCCTTCACGCTCCATATCACCGATCCGAAAGTGGTGGCCGAACTGCCCGGATTCGTGCGGGAGGGGATGGCCGCCGAGGCCGCCTCGCGCGGCGAGAAGGGGTGGACCGTCACGCTGCAGTATCCGAGCTACCTCCCCTTCATGACCTACTCCACGAACCGCGAACTGAAGGAGAAACTCTGGCGCGCGCGGTCCTCGGAGTGTCTGGGCGGCAAGTTCGACAACACGGAGTTGATCCGCCGGATCGTCAATACGAGGCTGAAGATCGCCAATCTGCTGGGCTACAAGTGCTATGCCGACTACGTGCTGGAGGAGCGCATGGCCGGTGACACGAAGACGGTCGAGTCGTTCCTGAACGACCTGCTCGTGCAGACCAAGTCGTGGGCCGATGCCGACTACCGCACGGTGAGCGAATACGCCGCCTCGAAGGGGCTCAAAGGAGAGCTCATGCCGTGGGACTGGCCCTATTACAGCACCATGTACAAGGATGAAAAGTATGCGCTCAACGACGAGCTGGTGAAGCCCTATTTCGAACTCGAACATGTCAAGAAGGGGGTCTTCCTGCTGGCCAACAAGCTCTACGGACTGAACTTCACGCCCAATACGAAGATCGACGTCTACCATCCCGACGTGACGGCCTACGACGTCACGGACCGCGACGGCCGTTTCCTGGCGGTGCTCTACCTCGACTTCTTCCCCCGCGCCTCGAAGACCGCCGGGGCGTGGATGACCGAATTCCGCGGTGCGAAGATCGTCAACGGCAAGGAGACCCGTCCGCTGGTCTCGCTGGTGATGAACTTCACCAAACCGACCGCAACGACCCCTTCGCTGCTTACCTTCGACGAATTCAACACCTTCCTGCATGAATTCGGCCACTCGTTGCACGGCATGCTCGGCAAGGGACACTACGAGTCGCTGACCGGCACGAACGTCTATCGCGACTTCGTCGAACTCCCGTCGCAGATCATGGAGAACTGGGCCACCGAGAAGGAGTATCTCGATCTGTGGGCCGTCCACTACCAGACCGGCGAGAAGATCCCTGCGGAGATCGTCGACCGCATTGTTGCCGCGCAGAACTATCTGGCTGCCTATCTCCACGTGCGCCAGCTGTCGTTCGGCTTCACCGACATGGCCTGGCATACGCTGACCGAACCCTTCGGGGAAGATGTCGAGCAGTTCGAAGTCCGGGCGATGGCCCCCACGCAGGTGCTGCCCGTGGTGGAGGGTACGGCCACGTCGCCGTCGTTCGGCCACATCTTCTCGGGCGGTTATGCCGCCGGCTATTACGGCTACAAGTGGGCCGAGGTGCTCGATGCCGACGCTTTCTCGCTCTTCAAGGAGAAGGGAATCTTCAATGAGGAGGTGGCTGAGTCGTTCCGCAAGAACATCCTCGAGAAGGGCGGTACGGAGCATCCCATGGATCTCTACGTGCGCTTCCGGGGCCACAAGCCCGACAGCCGGGCGCTGATCGAGCGCATGGGACTCGGAAAATAACGGCGCTGCGGTTTCGGTGCTGCGGTCTCGGAGTGAGAGGCCGCGCTCCCCGAAACCGGACCTGCGAAAAGCGGCCTCCGCCCAATGACGGAGACCGCTTTTTTTTGAACAGGTGCGGAGTTTTTTTGAGAGGGTGAGGGTAGTGGCCGGTATGAGGGCCCGGATTCTCGGATCGGCTGTGTGTGCTCGGGGGTTGGTGTTCCTCTGTGGAAACCTTTCAGAAACCCCACCAACAAAAAAACCGCCCCGGAGATCGGAGCGGTCTTTGTTGAGCTACCTGGATTCGAACCAAGAATAACAGGACCAGAATCTGTTGTGTTACCATTACACCATAGCTCAATGTCCTCGTCAAGCCTCTGTTCGATTGGTTTGACGATGCAAAAGTAGAACTTTATTTTTCAATTGCAAAGAAAAATCCCAAAAAAATTTACTATTTTTGTTTCAATCTCCTCGGAGATAGACCTAATGAATCTTGAAATATTCTGTAAATCGTTACGTTATGGGAATCAAACTGCGCCTCGTCATCATGAACTTCCTCCAGTACGCCATCTGGGGTGCCTATCTGACCTCCATGGGATCGTATCTGGTCGGAGTCGGTCTGGCGACGCATATCGGCATCTTCTATGCCATGCAGGGTATCGTCTCGCTCTTCATGCCCGCCGTCATCGGCATCGTCGCCGACCGCTGGATCCCGGCTCAGCGCCTGCTCGGCTTCTGCCATCTGTTGGCCGCCCTGTTCATGGCCGCCGCCGGCGGTTATGCCATGACCTCGGGGAACGGCGTACAGTTCGGTCTGCTCTTTACGCTCTATGCGCTCAGCGTGGCCTTCTACATGCCGACGATCGCCCTCTCGAACTCCGTGGCATACTGCGTCCTCGAAGGCGCCGGTCTCGATACGGTCAAGGCCTTCCCGCCGATCCGCGTCTGGGGGACCGTCGGCTTCATCTGTTCGATGCTCCTCTGTGATGCCGCCGGATTCCAGACCACCTACATGCAGTTCCTGCAGTGTGCCGTGCTGGGGCTCGTCCTCGGATTCTACGCCTTGACGCTGCCCGCCTGCCCCATCAGCCGCGACGGCGACCGCAAATCACTGGTCGAAGCCCTCGGTCTGAGAGCCTTCACCCTCTTCAAGCAGAAACGGATGGCCCTGTTCTTCATCTTTTCGATGCTGCTCGGCATCTCGCTTCAGATCACCAACGGCTTTGCAAACCCCTTCATCACCTCGTTCCGCGATATCCCGGAGTTTGCCTCGACCTTCGGCGCCAACCACGCCAATGCGCTGATCTCGCTCTCGCAGGTCTCCGAAACCCTCTGCATCCTGCTCATCCCCTTCTTCCTGAAGCGTTTCGGCATCAAGAACGTCATGCTGATGGCCATGCTGGCCTGGGTGCTGCGTTTCGGCCTGTTCGGACTGGGAAATCCCGGCGGCGGAGTCTGGATGTTCATCCTCTCGATGATTGTCTACGGCGTGGCCTTCGATTTCTTCAACATCTCGGGCTCGCTCTTCGTCAACAAGGAGACCGACGTGACGATCCGCTCCAGCGCCCAGGGTCTCTTCATGATCATGACCAACGGCATCGGCGCCACGATCGGTACGCTCGGTGCACAGGCCGTCGTCAACCGGCTGGTCTACTCGCAGCAGAGCGCCGCGGCCCAGGTGGCCGGCTGGTCGCAATCGTGGTTGGTCTTTGCCGGATATGCCCTGGTGGTGGCCGTAGTCTTTGCGCTGGTCTTCCGTTATAAGCACGATCCCCATGCCGTCGAAGAGGTCAACCGCTGATCCGTGGCGGATCGGGGTCGGTGACCGCTGCATCCGCTGCGGCCGTTGCGTGCGGGTCTGTCCGTCGCAAATTTTCGGACGGGTGGAGCCCGAAGGGCGGATTGTGGTGCGCGAACCCGAAGGGTGCATCGTCTGCGGCCACTGTGTGGCGGCCTGTCCCGCGGGGGCGATCGACCACGAAGCCTTCCCGCTCGAACGGGTGCACGAGGCCGACCGGACGCAGCTCCCTTCGCCCGAGCAGGTGGAGTTGCTCATGGCCGTGCGGCGTTCGAACCGCGCCCTGTCGAGGCGTCCGGTGCCGCAGGAGTATCTCGATCGTATCCTCGCCGCCGCCGACCGCGCTCCGACGGCCAGCAATGCCCGTGAGCTGGGTTACACGATTGTGACCGATCCGGAGCGGCTGCGGCAGGTGGCCGAGTATACGCTCGGGGTCTTCCGGGAGTTGGAACGGCTGTTGTCGAGCCCCTTCGTGAAGCCCTGGCTCAAGCAGCTGATGCCCGGCGTCTATCGCTATGTCCCGGTCTTTACCCGCCTGCGCCGCGACTATGCCGAAGGGCGAGACCGTATTCTGCGCGGCGCCACGGCGCTGATCTTCATCCACGCGCCGGAGAAAAACCGTTTCGCGGCCGAGGATGCCAATCTGGCCTGTCAGAACGCTTCGCTCATGGCCGAGGCGTTGGGGGTGAGTCAGATCTACATGGGGTTCGTGTTGACGGCCATCCGGCAGGACCGTCACAAGCGTCTGAACCGGATGCTGGGACTTGAAGGGCGTTGCATTGCGGCCATTCTGGCACTCGGAATGCCCGAATTCCTCTATCCCAACTACATCGACCGCGAACCCTCTGAGGTGCATCGCATCTGACTGCCCGCAGGGGGTGCAAAGGGGCGCAAGGGGGCGCAAGGGGCGCAAAAGGGCGCAGGGGCGGTGTGGCCGGCCGGACGGTGTGGACAGGCGGCACGGATGGATGCCCCGGACGGATGGCGTGGACAAGCGGCTTGAATGGATGACCCGGACGGATGGCACGGGCAGGCGGCGTGAATGGACATTGTGCGGTGCGGCATGGACGTCGGTATGGACGGGCGTCACGGTGCAGTACGGATTGCCGCCGCAGTCGTGAAAAAAGGGAACGGCTTTCGATCGTTCCCTTTTATGTTTATGGTAAATGTCCGGGGTTACGTGCCGCTCCGGGGCTTTGTGTTGTTCCGAGATTTTGTATCACTTCGAGGTTGCACGTCGCTTCGGAGTTGCTTGCGCTTGTTGCGTGCTGCGGTGTCGCAAGCCTCTTGCCGCCTTGCCGCCTTGCTCTTACGTCCGATTTTCGTCCTTTCGCCGTTGGCTCCATCGTAACCGGCCCCATGTCGTTCGTCCCTTGCGGTTCGCCTCGTTGCTGTGGCCTCTTGTCGTTATGCCCGCACGCCCCCTCCGCTAATAGAGGTTGTCGTACATCGACTGCGACTTGTCGTACTTCAGGTCGGAGAGTGATGCCGCCTTTACACCGATGTTGAAACTCCAGCTCTTGTGGTAGCCGAACGGAATCCACGAGAAGGACATCTGCCAGCAATGCAGGTCGCGCGTGATGGAGATCGACGAAGTAGTCAACTTGTTGGTCTTCAGGTCGTAACCGCCCTGGAAGGTGATACCCGTTTTCGGCGTAAGGTTCACCGAACCGTTGAATCCCAGCGTTTGGGTGACGTTCTTGCGGTAGCCCGTCGTACCGTTGTTGACGTACGAGACGGAGTAGTTCACCGCATAGTTGAAGCCGAAGTTCCACGGCAGCGAGAAGTCATAGTAGCTCTGTGCCATGTATTGTCGCCGCAGCACGGGATCCATCTGCCCGTAGGGATCGTAGAAGGGGTTCTGGTACTCCGGAGGGATCGACGTGATGTCGTTGACGGCCGGGGTGCTCTTGTCCTCGCGCGACTTGAACGTATAGCCGAACGACCAGCCCGTCGAGGTGATGCGCCCCGGGAAGAAGAGTTTGTCGTAGCGCACGCCCTGCGGCGAAACGCGATAGGGGTCGAGTGTGGCCGAGAGGTTGATGCCGAAGTTCTTGAAGAGCGTCGTGCGGAACGACAGCGAGATGGTCGACAGCCGCATCGAGTCGGCCAGGAAGTTGTACGAACCGCTGGCGCGCAGTTCGTCGATGAGCTTGATCTTCTTCACACCCGAGGTATCGCGCTTCGATAATACCTTCATCTCGAGGTTCTGCGACAGCGAAAAGGTCATCGACATCGACCGCCCGGACGACGGTACGCCATAGGCATTGACGGCGTAGGGCGAATAGGTCGTGAAGCGGCCCGTCGAGTCGGTCTGCCGCGTGAGGTAGTAGCCGTATTTCGGGTCGCTGAAGTCCGGGGCGTAGGAGAAGCCGAAGGTCGGCGTGATGGTATGGCGGATGGCCTGGATCTTGCGGTCGCGGCGCTTCTTGGTGAAGTCGTACATGCCGTAGATGGTCGTCGACGACGAGATGCTTAAGTTATAGTTGTACAGGCGGTAGAAGCCGTAGTTCGTCGGCAGTGTGTCGGTCTGGTTCGTCACCGGGTTCCACTCGTATTCGACCTTCTTGAAGTACCACTTTTCGGTGTAGTTGGCCGACGGCGTGACGTTGATGTAGTTGAACAGGTTGAACGATGCCGAAACCGGGATCGAGTGTTCGATGCCGTTCTTCATGTTCTCCAGCGTCTTTTTGGAGAAGATTTCCGATTCGGTGGTGGTCACCGAGTTGGTCATCTTGCCCGTATACTGCATCGAGATCTTCTCGTACCAGCGGTCCTTGCCCATCTTCTCCTTGCGCTTGAAGGGGTAGAAGCGCGAGACGTTGAAGACCACTGTCGGAAGGGTGATTGAGAGCGACTGGTTCTGCGAGTTCTGCGAAATGGCCATGTTGGCCGACAGCGAGAAGGGGGTGCCCGTCCAGCTCTTCGAGTAGGAGATCGACGAGTTGGTCTGTGTGGCCAGAATGTCGTTGAGGTTCGTGGCCGAGTACTTGCTGTAGCCGCTCGTGGCGAAGTTCACCGAGGCCGAGAAGGTCGATCCGGGGTTGGCCTTCGCATCCTGCGAGTGGGTCCACTGGATGCGGAAGTTGTTCTGCTTGATGTAGTCGGGTTCGCCCTTTTCGCCGGTCTTGATGTTCGAGAACTCCATGTTGAAGCTGCCGCTGTACTTGTAGCGCTTGATGTAGCGCGAGGCGGCCGAGGCCTCCCACGACCCGAGGGTGTAGATGCCGCCCCGCACGGCCAGGTCGGCATAGTCGCCCAGCGTGAAGTAGTAGCCCAGGTCGCGCAGGAAGAAACCCTTCGAATACTCCTCGCCGTAGGTGGGCATCAGCAGTCCCGACTTCGGCCCCGAACTGATCGGGAAGAAGCCTTCGGGGATGCCCAGGAAGTAGATCGGAACATCCTCCATCACCAGGTAGGCCGGGCCCGTGACGACTTTCTTGCCGGGGATCACCTTCGCCTTGGTCATCGCCAGGTAGAAGTGCGGGTGGTCGGTTTCGTCGCAGGTGGTGTACTTGCCGTTCTCGATGTTGATCGTATTGTCGGGCATCTTCTTCACGCTGCCGCCCACGAGCCAGCCGTCGCCCTGCTGCGTGGCCACACCCTTGATCTTGGCCTTCTTCGAGTCGAGGTTGTAGGTGATCGTGTCCATCTGGTAGGAGGCCGAACCGTCCGAGAATTCGGGCTTGGTGATGATCGGCCGGCCTTCGAGCGAGTCGGGTTTTCCGTAGGCGTGGACCAGTTTCGAATTCATGTCGATGCGCATGAAGTCGGCCTTGAGGTTGCTGTTCTGGTAGGTGACGTCGCCCTGGTTGTAGATGTAGACCAGCTTGTTGCGTACGTCGTAGACCAGCGAGTCGGTATTCTTGCCCGAGATCGGGTCGTCGAGGAACGCCCCGGCCGGGCGGGGCTTCCTGACCGTGTCGCGGCGCATGGTGTCGACGGCCAGCGAGTCGGCGTGCATCTCGAGTGAATCGGCCTTGCGGGCGATGAGCGAGTCGACTTGTGCTGAGAAGAGCGAATCGCGCTCCTGCTGGCTCAGGGCATTGAAGGCGGCGTTGCGGCGGGCCCGTTCGCGCGCGGCACGGGCTTCACGGCGCAGTTCACGGCGCGAGAGGGTGGCGGGGGTGGCCCCCACGGTGTCGGAATCCCCCGCGGCCGTTGTGGCGGCCGGTGGTGTCTCGGGTCGGGAGAACGCCTGTCCGGATGTGGCGCTGTCGGGGGCGGGAGCCGCCTCGGCCAGAGCCGGAATCCCGGAGCCGCCGGACGCCTCTTCGAGGGGTGAAAAGGGAATCGTACGGGGCGTCATGCCACCCAGCACAACCTGGGCGAACAGCACGAGTACGGCCGCCGATGCGATATATTTTACCCTCAGTTTATCCAAAATTCCAAAAATTTTCGTACCTTTGCCGACAAGTCGGCAAAAACGCTCGGATCGGGCTCCGGAGCCTCTCCGGCCGCATTTTCGGCCGCGTTTCCGGCCCGACAAAGATAGGTAAAAATTTACAGAAAGCTCACACTTGGCACCATTAAATATGCGCATGCGCCTTTTGTTGCTCCTCGCCTTTGCGGCGGCCGTCGTCTCTATCAACGCGGTTGCCGCCGGGAATATTGTGCACGGAGTCAGCGTGGTGGTCATCGACGCCGGGCACGGCGGCAAATTCCCCGGGGCACACTACGGCGGTGTCTACGAAAAGGACCTCACGCTGAAGGTGGCCCTCAAGCTCGGCAAGCTGATTGAGGAGGGGATGCCCGGGGTGAAGGTCGTCTATACGCGGACGACCGACAAGGCCCTCGGCGCCGATCTGGCCTCGGATCTCCAGGCCCGGGCCGATATCGCCAACAATGCCGGCGGCGACCTCTTTATCTCGATCCATGCCAATGCTGCGCCGAAAGCTACCTCGGTCCGGGGTGTCGAGACGCTCATCATGGGCGAAACCCCCAAGGAGCAGCGCTACAACGAAAATGCCCTCTACGAAAGCAACCGCGAGGATCTGATCGACATGTCGGACGAACGTACGGCAGCCATCGTGCGGGCCTATATTCAGAATCTGCAGTTCACCTACGGCGAATACAGCATGGCCATCGCCCGTTGCATTCAGACGAGCTATGCCAAGGCCGGCCGCAATTCGCGCGGCGTGAAGCGTCAGCTGCTGCGCGTGCTCTACGCCACGGACATGCCCGGTGCGCTGACCGAGATCGGATTCATGACCAATGCCCAGGAGCTGGCCTACATGAAGTCCGACAAGGGACAGAATGAAATTGCCTCGTCGATCTACCGTGCCGTGAAGGAGTATTCGGCCTATGTGCTGAAGACGCGTCGGGCCGAGGAGGGCGCCTCGGTGAAGGAGACGACCCTGCCGGCCGGCACCTCCCAATCCGCCGGCACGCAGCAGTCGACTCCGAAGCCGGCCGCCGATTCGGCCAAGGCCTCCGGCAAGGGGGCCGCGAACTCCACGCAGCCGTCCGTCGCAGGAAAGGTTTCGGGCGAAAACGCCTCCGCCACAAAAGAGTCCGCCGCAAAGGGGGCCGTTGCGAAAGAGTCTGCCGCGCAGCAGCCGTTGCGCTATGCGGTGCAGGTGCTGGCTTCGGCCAAGAGCATCCCGCTCAATTCGGCGCAGTTCCGCTCGTATCGCGGCAAGGTGCGGCAGTATACCTCACAGGGGCGTTTCCCCTATAAATATTGTGTCGGCGAGTTCGAAAGCCGTACCGCCGCACAGCGCAAGGCTGCCGAAGTGCGCAAAATTTTCCCCGAAGCCTTCGTGGTCTGCTGTCGGGGTACGCAAATTGTAAACAACTAGTTCGCGATGAAAAGAGAAGTCAAGATCGGAATATTTGCCGTGTTGATGCTCGTGGCCGCCTGGGCCGGAATCCGTTTTCTGAAGGGGTTCGACATCTTCGGCCGCAACGCCGTCTATTACGCCTCGTACGATCAGATCAGCGGTCTGCAGGCTGCTTCGCCCATCATGATGAAGGGGGTCAAGATCGGTACCGTGACCGGCATTGCGTTCAATCCCGAGCGCAGCCAGAATGTCGTGCTGCAGTTCACCATCAAACGCCAGTACCGGATCCCGATCGATTCGGAGGCTAAAATCTACAGCGACGGCCTGATGGGTGGCAAGGCCATCGAAATCGTCTACGGTTCGTCGGACGAGTATCTCGAAAAGGGCGATACGCTGCGTTCGGTGCGCGGCCGCGACCTGATGGATATGGCCGGTTCGGAGCTGGAGTTCTTCAAGCAGAAGGTTTCGCGGCTTACCGACGACCTTTCGCGTACGCTCAACAACATCAACCAGCTGCTCGAAACCAATGCCGGGCACGTCAACGGTACGATGGCCCATCTCGATGCCCTGTCGAGTGATCTGGCCGAGGTGCTCGATGCGCAGAAACGGAATCTGTCCTCGGCCGTCGAAAACCTCTCGGCCTTCTCCGTAATGCTCGGCGAAAATGCCCCGCGGGTCGACAGCATGATGAACAACCTGAACCGCATCACCACGGAGCTGGCCGAGGCGGAGTTCGCAAGCCGTCTCACCGAAACGGTGGAGGAGTTCGATGCGCTGGTTGTGCAGATCCGCCAGGGAGAGGGAACCGTCGGCCGGTTGCTGAACGATCCGGCGCTCTACGAATCGCTCACCGAGGCCAGCGACAATCTGGCGTCGCTGCTGGCCGATCTGGAGCAGTATCCCGGACGCTACGTCCACTTCTCGCTCTTCGGCCGCAATCCCGAGAAGATGAAGGCCCGGGCCGAACGGCAGGCCGCCCGCCAGGCCGAACGTGCCGAGCGCGATTCGTTGAAGGCCCTGCGCTGAGAGCAGATGCTGCAGCACCCGGCTCTTGAATCGCGCGGAAAGGTTGTCCCGCGCGGCGCGGTGTGTCGCCGATCACCTGGACAAAGCTCTGTTTCCGGCCCCGGACAAGTCGTGGGGCCGTTTTTATTCGATTCATCCATCGCATGATCTATCCAGCCACATTCGAACAGAAAATAGGTTTCGACCGCCTTCGGGAACAGGTCGCCGAACGTTGTACGATGCAGGCCGCCCGTGAGCGGATCGCCGCCGAGGGCTTCTCGACCTCGCCGCGCGAGATCGAACACCGTCTGGCTCTGGCCGACGAGATGCGCCTGATCGTCGAAATGGAACACGAATTCCCCGGCGGAGAGTATCCCGACGTCGAGCAGATCCTGGCCAAACTGCGTGTCGAGGGGGCGTTCCTCGACGTGGGGGAGGTGGTCACTCTCGGTCACGCCCTGCGCGCCATCGGCGGCATCGTCTCCTTTATCCTCAATCGTGCGGAGCGTTATCCGACGCTCCATGCCCGCACGCGGGGTGTCGAGGCCTTCCCCGAGATCGTGCGGCAGATCGAGGCGATCGTCGATCCGTTCGGCAACGTGCGCGACAACGCCTCGCCCGCGCTGCAGGAGATCCGCAGCGCCATCCGTCAGCACGAGGGGCTCGCCGCCAAGCGGCTGCAGGCGGTGCTTTCGGCCGCCAAGGGGGCCGGAATCGTCGAGAGCGACGCCCAGATCTCGATCCGCGACGGACGGGCCGTGATCCCCGTCTCGGCCTCGAACAAGCGCAAGCTGCAGGGCTTCATCCACGACGAGTCGGCCACGGGACGCACCTTCTACATCGAGCCCGTCGAGGTGGTGGAGATCAACAACGAACTGCGCGAACTCGAATACGCCGAGCGGCGCGAGATCGTGCGCATCCTCACGGAGTTCACCGAGGGAATCCGTCCCGATGCCGCGTTGATTGCCGCGTCGGGTGACTATCTGGCCGAGATCGACATGCTGCGTGCCAAGGGTCGCTGGGCCTCGGAGAACCGCTGCGTGCGGCCGATCCTCTCGATGGACGACCGGCTCGTGCTGAAGAATGCCCGCCACCCGCTGCTGCAGCAGACACTGCGCGCCGCCGGCCGCGAGATCGTGCCGCTCGACCTGCAGCTGGACCGCCGCAAGCATATTCTGGTCATCTCGGGGCCGAATGCCGGCGGAAAGTCCGTCTGTCTGAAGACCACCGGCATCGTGCAGTACATGTTCCAGTGCGGATTCCCGGTCCCGGCGTCGGAGATCTCCGAACTGCCTGTCTTCGAGAGCATCTACATCGACATCGGCGACGAGCAGTCGATGGACAACGACCTGTCGACCTATTCGTCCCACCTGCTGAACATGAAGCACATGCTGGCCGGGGCGTCGGACCGTACGCTGGTGCTGATCGACGAGTTCGGGTCGGGAACCGAGCCGATCATCGGCGGGGCCATTGCCGAGGCGATTCTCGAACGGCTGCTGGCCCGGGGGTGCTACGGCGTCATCACGACCCACTATGCCAACATCAAATACTATGCGTCGAATACCGAGGGGATTGCCAACGGTGCGATGATGTTCGACGTGCAGAACATTCGCCCGTTGTTCAGGCTGGAGATGGGCAAGCCGGGCAGCTCGTTTGCCGTGGAGATCGCCCGCAAGATCGGACTTCCGGAGGAGATCATCCGTGCGGCGAGCGAAAAGGCCGGTTCAGACCACATCAACATCGAGAAGCAGCTGCGCGAGATCGCCCGCGACAAGCACTACTGGGAGCAGAAACGCGACCGCATCCGTCTGACGGACCGCAAGGTCGAGGAGCTGGAGCAGACCTACACGGAGCAGCTCTCGAAGATCCGCGCCGAGCGGCAGGAGATCCTGCGCCGGGCCAGGGAGGAGGCGCAGCGCCTTATTGCGGATGCCAACCGGCAGATCGAGAATACGATCCGCACGATCCGCGAGGCACAGGCCGAGAAGGAGCTGACGCGTCTGGCGCGCCGCGAGCTGGACGACTTCCGCGAGACGGTCGAGAAGGAGGATACGTCGGAGCGCGACGAGCAGGTGGCCCGCGAGATGGAGCGCATCGAGCGGCGCCGTCAGCGGCGTGCCGAACGGCGCGAGCGTCAGGGCGAAAAGGGCCCCGAGAAGCCGGCACAGGCGGTCGAGAAGCCGCGTGAGGTGGAGGTCGGGTCGAAGGTCCGCATGGCGGGGCAGGAGATGGTCGGCGTGGTGCAGTCGCTGAAGGGCAAACGGGCCCAAGTGGCCTTCGGGCAGATCCTCACGACGGTCGACAAGTCGGCGCTCCGCGTCGTCTCGAACAACGAGTACCGCGAAGCGACGCGCCCGACAACGGCCCGCACGGTCTATTCGGCCGATATCTCGGCCCGCAAGCTCAACTTCAAGGATCATATCGATGTACGCGGCATGCGGGCCGCCGAGGCGCTGGAGGCGGTGCAGAATCTGGTCGACGATGCGCTGATGCTGGGCGTCGGCTCGGTGACGATCCTTCACGGCAAGGGGACCGGCGCCCTGAAGGAGGAGATCCGCCGCTATCTGAGGACGGTTCCCGAGGTGGTATCGGCCGTCGACGAACATGCCGACCGCGGTGGAGCCGGCATCACGATCGTGACGTTCGACCTCTCCTAAGGCGGGTTGCGGCCTGCCGCCGAGAGGGCCGGTGCGGTGCTTTGTGATCGGGCGGGAGCATGCGGGCGTTTTCTTTTCTGGATTTTTTTGCGTAAATTCGTCTTTGCAACCGGGCGGATCTCCCCGGTGGTGCGATCCCTAATCTCGAAATGAACTGGAAAGAACAGACCGATGAACGCCTCCTGCAGGGACTCGACGAGAACGACTGCGGAGCCTTCGACGAACTCTATCTGCGGTATGCTCCGCATGTGGAGGCCTTTGCTTTCTGTTTGCTGAAAAATCGCTCGGAAGCCGAGGATGTCGCCCATGACATCTTTCTGAAAATCTGGGAGAACCGCACCGGTATGAGCCATGTGAAATCCCTGCGCGGCTACCTCTTCCGCATGACCCGCAATGCCGTCTTCGACCGCTTCGAGCACAGGCATGTCCGAATCCGTTACGAGCGCAGTTATCCCTCGGTCGGGGAGCTGGTCTCGGAAGATCTCGCCGCCCGGATCGCTTCGGAGGATCTGTTGCTGATCATCGAAATGGCCGTCGAGCAGATGCCCGAACAGCGGCAGCGCGTCTTCCGTATGAGCCGCTACGAGAAACGCTCCCACCAGGAGATCGCCCGGGAACTCGGCATATCGACCAAAACCGTTGAATACCATATTCATACGGCTCTCTCCGAATTGAAAAAAATCATCGGAATCATCGCCTTTTTCTGTTGATTGCCTCTCGCGGAGCCTTTGCCCGCCGAGATGATATTTCTGTGACATTTTGTCCGCAGAATCCCTGTTGTTGGCTTTTACGCTATTTTCGCCCCGGATTTCAGAATTCCGGGGCGAATGATTTTGGGGAGTGGGCATCGTGTTGAAAAAAATTGATTTTCCGACTGGGGTTGCCCCCTTGTTGCCCGTCTTATGGATGTAAATGCCGTGGAAACATGAATCTGGTTCGAAAAATTATCCACACCTATCTCTTCCATCCGATGCCCGACCGGGTGCAGGAGCACTTCCGCTCCTGGATCCTGGACAAGGAGCATGCCCGGGAGAAGGAGTCGGTTCTGCGCGAGGAGTGGGACCGGCTCGACCCCGCCGAGGTCTTTGCCGTCGACGAGCGGAGCTATCGGCGCAAACTCGGGCGGCTGCATCGCGAAATGCACGTGGCTCCGAAGGCGCGGCTGATCACCCTCTCGCGACGGGCTGCCGCCGTGGCCGCCGCTGTGGTCGTGCTGCTGATGGGCGTTGAGTTCTTCGTCGTGAAGCACCTGGCCGCCGACTCCACCACGTGGCTCGTGACGGCCGAAAACAGCAAGGGACGCTTTACGCTGCCCGACGGTTCGACCGTCTGGCTCAATGCCGATTCACGCCTGGCCTACCGGGCCGATTTCGCCGAAAACGGCCACCGCAGAGTCCGCCTCGACGGCGAGGCCTTCTTCGACGTGAAGCGCGATACGCTCGCACCCTTCGAGGTGACGATGGGCGAACTGCAGGTCCGCGTGCTCGGTACGCGCTTCATGGCCAGCCATATCGACGACTTCGGGATCGAAGAGGTCACCCTGCAGTCGGGTAGCGTCGAGGTCGAACACCTCCATTCGCAGGAGCGCATCCGGCTGGTCCCCGACCAGAACTGTACGTTCGATGCCTCGACCGGACTGACGACCGTCCGCAACGTCGTGGCCGACAACTATTGCAGCTGGACCGGCGATTCGATCGTCTTCGACAACATGACCCTCGGGGAGATTGCCGTCAACCTCGAACACTGGTACAATATCCGTATCCGCATCGAATCGGATGTCGACCCGTCGGTGCGGATCTCGTTCACGCTGCGCCCCGAAACCCTCGATGAGACGCTCCGCATCATCGAAAATCTGACTCACTATCACTGTCTGCAAATTGACAAGCACCATATTTCCATCCGTAAATGAACGCCTTTTGACCCATGAAACCAGACAACTGAACCCTTCCTTTTTGACGGGGCCGCGGTCCCGATGCTGAAACTTATCCACCAAACCAAACTTAAACTTGTTTACCTATGAAACATGAAGGACCCAATCCGTTCGGGCGTATGCCCCGTGTCCCGAAATTTCTCGTGTC